>NZ_QPJY01000008.1 GCF_003337735.1 Thioalbus denitrificans
GAACAACCGCCCCCGCAAATGCCTTGGAATGAAAACGCCGAACCAGGTATTTTTCGGGATCAACCCACCGGTTGCACTAGTGAGTTGAATCCGCGGACTTTGTTTCTACTCATGCACGCCAATTATTTGAGCGACAATGTGACAGCATTGCTCCGTTTGACCTGTCCCCACGATTAGAACCACTGTTGGGTTAGTCCAGTCCTAACAGTGAGAAGCCCGGACGGAGCGCGAGTGGTCTATACCCGCCAGTGCTATCGCAATGTCACACGGAGGTGGCTACATGCTGGTGCTTGAACTGGAATCAGGCGGCGCCGTCCGCATCGGCGATGACATCATCATCTGGGTTGCTCGAGACTCTCGCGGACAGGCCAAGCTCTTCATTTCTGCTCCGCGCGAAGTACCCATCCGCCGCACCGAGTTGGTCCCGCACAAGGCCACAAAGACCGGCCTGACACAGCGCCCCGACCAATACTCTATTTCACACACCCGACGCTAGGGCGACTCGATATGGAAATCGATTTTGAAATCAAGGAAATGCCCAATGAGCATGGCACTGGAACCCTCTGGGCCGTCCTCCAGCGCGACGCTGTACTATGCACTTTCCTGACGATGGAGGAGGCGGAATTCTACGTCGCCTTTCTTCAGTCACACAGGTCAAGGTTGGTGACGGGTCAGTAGGAGGACTCCCTGAGCCACGTTGCGATATCCCCATGGCACCATCGGTCAGCAGGCTCCGGACACGAGTAGGAGGAGTCTATTCGGCCCGAGCGACACGCTCGTACCGACTCTCGCACCAACAGGCAAGGTCTGTTGGACCCGAGACACATCACAAGGAGGAGTTTCACAAGGCCTAGTTATGCACCCGAGACCTGCGCCTTCTGCAAGGGCAAAGGGCGAGCCAAGACGCAAGTGCTTGGAAACGAGACATCTTGCAATTCCTGTAATGGCACAGGCAGTGTCCTGGTGGCGCAGCCAGCCAGGAAATGCGCGAGCCAGGTGAGATCCTGGCCGGCCGGTGCTTTGACCCAACGTAATCGGGTTGACCCGTCGGGACGCGCGCCGCGGCGACGACGACATCGATAGCGACCAAGGGAAGCCCCCCCGGCCACACACCGGACGGACCAGTAGTGTTCCGAGTACTCCCTTCATCAGTCCCCCCTGGGACCTTTGCAGGGATGTGGTTCGGGTGGCATTCCGGCTGGGACATTCACGCGGTTCCGCCGACGCAGCCAGCTCCTTATTCTAAGGCCACGGAGGGTCACAAGGCACCGTGGTTCCCGTACCGGTCTTCGCACGATTAGGGACGACCCGCATGAACGATGGCGTTGATACGAACCAAATAGGCTGCGCCCTGTTTATCCTTTACGTTGCGGACCAGGAGGCGAGCACGCGCTTTTACGCCGACGTGCTGGACCACGCTCCGGTCCTCCACGTCCCCGGTATGACCGAGTTCGACCTGCCCGGCGGATGCCGCTTGGGCCTAATGCCCGAGCGGGGGATCCGGCGCCTGCTGGGCACCACCCTGCCCGATCCGGCACCGGGGACGGGGATCCCGCGGGCAGAGCTCTACCTCCAGGTGGACAACCCCGACGCCTACCACCTGCGGGCACTCGAGGTCGGTGCCCGGGAGCTGAGCCCCATGGCCCCGCGCGACTGGGGCGACATGGTGGCGTACAGCCTCGATCCGGACGGGCACGTCCTCGCCTTCGCGACGCCCGCGCGACTGACCGCACCCCGCCGGTAGGGTGTGGGAAGCGGCCCCCGGAGGACACGGCAAGGCGACTGCGAAACGGGTCACGGTTCGAAAAGGGGGCAGCTTGCAATCGGGAAGCGGTGTGCTATAGCTTCATTTGCTAGCGGCCCGCGGGAACAGGGCCGTGGGGATCCGGCCTCCCGGGAGGCCGGCCGGCAGGGAGCCAGAGGAGCAGTACCGGCATGGACGCACACGCCAAACGGCCGCCCGGCGACACCTTCGTCACCGCTTTCAAGGCCCCGCTGTATGTCGCCTGGGAGATCACCCAAAGGTGCAACGCCAGGTGCGTGCACTGCTATTCCAGCTCGAGTCCGGACGCTCCGACCGCAACCGACCTGACTACACAAGAGGCGCTGGGCCTCATCGACGAGCTGGCGGACGCCGGCGTGCTCGTCCTCGCCTTTTCGGGCGGAGAGCCCATGCTACGCCGGGACTGGCCCGTGCTGGTCGATCGCGCGGTCCGCAGGGGGCTCAGTGTCAACGTCGGCACCAATGGCTCCACCATCACGCGCCAGACGGCCCACCTCCTCAAGGATCTGGGTGTCAAGAGCGTAACCGTCAGTATCGACAGCCACCGCGCGGCCGAGCACGACGACTTCCGGCAACTCGACGGGCTCTTCGACAAGGCCACCCGGGCGATCCGGATGCTCTCCGACGTCGGGGTGCGCGTCGTGGTGGGCTATACCCCGACCCGCCGCAACCAGCAGGACGGCCGGGCAATAATCGAGCTGGCGATCCGGCTGGGCGCGGAGGCAGTCAACCTCTCCGAGTACGTGCCGGCGGGACGGGGGGCGACCGACCTGGCACTGGAGCCGGAGGCCCTGCGGGGACTCCTCGAACAGTGGATCGCCTGGCGGGATGAGCTCCAGGACACCATCACTCTCATCTGGCACGACTGCCGGGTCGGCATGCTGGTCCCGGAGAGTGAGCGCCGCGACTACGTCGGCTGCGGGGCCGGCCGCCTGCTCGCCCGCATCCTGCCGGACGGCACCTTCACTCCCTGCGTCTTCCTGCCCACGGCGATAGGTAAATACCCGGAATCGTCCTTCAGCGAGATATGGCGGGGCGCCGGCCTGCTGACGAAGTTCCGGGAGCGTTGGGCGATCACCGGCAACTGCGGGGAGTGCGAACACCTGCACAAGTGCGGGGGCTGCCGCGCCGTGGCGTATGCGTACAGCGGCGGCGACCCGATGGCGGGCGACCCGCACTGCTGGATCGAGCCGCATGACCCGGTTCGGCTGGCCGACTTGGCGGCCGGAGAAGACCTGCCGGTTTAGAGGGGACCACCCGATGGACATGTCGCAACGATTCACACCCGCGGCTCGGCCGGTGACGCAGGACAGTGTGCTCACCCACACCCGGGAGTGCACCGTCCGCGAGCAGGAGGAGCAGTACCTGGTCTACAACGCCGCCACCGACGAGCTGCACCTGATCCCACCCGCCGGCCGCTACCTCTACGAGCTGTGTGACGGTCTGGCGACCGTGGGCGAAATCGCCGCTGCGGTGGCTGGGATTGCTGAGGCGCGGACCGGCGAGGCGGAAGGGTCCGTGGTCGCTTTCCTGCAACAGCTCGTGGACCGTGGGGTCCTGCGCCACGGCGAGCCGCATCCGGATGCGGACGGCCCGCAGACCGGCGCTGCAACCGAGTAAGGCGGTGCCCCCGCGATGTGGACACCGCTCGGGGAGGCCATTTCCTCCTCACCCACCCGCAAGGGTATGACCGTCAAGCAGGCACAATGGGAGGTGCAGCATGAGCAAGGCAACTCAGGGTGACGAAAAGCGGGTCGGCGAATACTTCAAGCAGATCGAGGCCCTGCGCAGCGGGGTGGACTCGTCGGTGGAGCGGCTCACCGAGATGTGGGACGACGACGGGGTCTTCGAGTTCTGCGGCGCGCCACCGTTGAACGCGCGGTACACGGGCAAGGTGGCCATCAAGACCCTGTACAAGAACCGGCTCCACGCCAACGGCATGGAGGTCAAGCTGGATGGGGAGTCGGCCAAGATGCTCAAGGAGGGGGAGGTCACCCTAAGCACGGTGAAGACCGACGTCAATCGGGTCCGCGCCCATGACGGCAAGATGGTCGCTGGCTGGACGACGCTCGTCGGGACCCACCAGGGCGTCGGCTTCAATGTGTCTGGGAGCCATACCTTCACCTTTCGCGACGGCCGCATCACCAGCCTGAAGGTGGTTATCTCGCCGAAGGCCGACGATGCCGCGAACCTGCGCCTGGAGGGCCTCAGCGTCAACGACATCGGCCGGCTGGCCCTCGCGGCCTGGCCGGTGGTGTGAGCGGGCCCGGCCCATCCGGCCGGCGGGCCGCGTCCGGGCGCATCCCGTCCGGACGCGGCGTTGTCGACCCGGGAGCGGAGTGTTGAACATGTCTGGCGAAGGCGGGCGTTTCCGCCCGGCGATGCCGTTCCATATGGTCTGGCTGGCCACCGACCGCTGCAACGCCCGGTGCGCGCACTGCTCGTCCAACTCCTCGGTCCGCTCGCCGGACGAACTGGGCACCACCGAGGCCTGCAACCTGGTCGAACAGTTGGCTGACGCCGGGGTCGTCGACCTCGCCATCTCCGGGGGTGAACCGCTGCTGCGGCGGGACCTATTCGAGGTCATCGAGCACGCCAGGGGCCACGGCCTCGCAGTTGGCGTCGGCTCCAATGGCGCCCGATTGCGGGAGGAGACGGTACGGCGGCTGGCGGCAAGCGGTGTCAACCGCTTCCAGGTCAGCCTGGACGGTCTGGCCGAGAGCCACGACGCCTTGCGCCGATGGCAGGGCCTGTTCGAGCGCGCCGTCCGGAGCGTGCAGTTGGCGCAGCGCGCCGGGCTCCGAACCCACGTCTGCTGCACCATCAACCGCCTGAACTGGCAGACCCTCACGGAGCTCACCGAGTATGTGGCGGGGCTGGGCGTCGCCCGGTTGAACTTCTCGCGCTACGTCCCCACCGGGCGGGGGACCGATGCCCTCGACCTGCGGCCGGACGAATGGCGTACCGCCATCGAGCTCTGCCAGGAGCTGCGGGAGCGCTACTCCGGCCGGCTCGAGATCGTGACCCACCTCGCCCAGCAGATCCTTGTGGACGACGGCGTCCGGGACCTGCCCGGCTTCATCGGCTGCCAGGCCGGCGTCGGCCAGGGGGCGGTCACCGGTAACGGGACGCTCCTGCCGTGCGTCCTGCTCCCCATCCCGATCGGCAACTTCCGCCAGCGGCCCTTCCGGGAACTGTGGGAGAAATCGCCGGTGATCCGGGCCCTGCAGGACCGGGACCGTTTGGAGGGCAGGTGCGCGGATTGCCGGGTGCGCGCCCGCTGCGGCGGCTGCCGGGCGGTCTCCTTCGCCAAGACGGGCCGGTTGATGGCCGAAGACCCCCGCTGCTGGCACCGGCCAGAGGAGATGCCGGCCGTCGCCGCCTGTGAGGCCCGGTAGGCGGCGGGGTACGGCTCCGCGGCGCACGCCGATTGTAGACGCACTTTCCTTCCAGGTTGCCCATATCCATCACCTTCTTGGCGTTCGCGGCGGCGGCACAGGAACAACCGGGTGGCGGGGCGCGGCTCCGCGGCGCAGCAGACGACGCAGCCGTTGCACGACACCACCCGCAACGTGAAGGATCTTGCCTTGCTGGGGGTGGCGACGACCAACCCCTTGGATTGACGCGCGACAGACGACATCGGACTGGCGCTGTTCCATGGGTGGTAGGACTTCATCAGCCAAGCACTCTACTGGAGCGATATCCCAAAGCCAACTGGAGCGTAATCGGCTTGATCCATGCGCGTCTTGTTGGCGTCGAGGCATCTCCCGGGGCTGTCGAGCTATGGCTACGGCTGTGCGCGCAGCAAGGTTCAGCTTCCTAGCCAAAACTCGAGGGGAGAATGCCCTCCTTGAACTACGCCAGCCCCGTCGCTTCCGTAGGCATCAGCCACCTCGCGTAGGCCTGGACGTCGATCATCGGCACCGTGCCGCTGAACTGAAGCTGAGCAATCAGCCTAAAGAGAAACGCCGTCGCGGGCTTTCTGCCCGCAAGTATTGCGTAATTGCCGCTATCCGAATCGCGCATAAAATAGCCATGTGCCGCGACGCAACCGATGTTGAGCTGGTTGTCGTCGGTCCCGCTCTCAAGCAGTCTTTCAAGCGGCTCCCCCATGCCCGGCTTCCAGTCACTCTCAAACGTGAGAATTCCGCCGTAGATCGGAATCAGCGGCTTCGCCGGAAAGACGCCGCCAGCATGCGGTATCGGCAGACTCGTGCGGTGCAGGCGCCTGACGCTGGCGACCTTCTCCATCGCATACTCGACTTCATGAGCATTGATCGCCTGCTTCGCCTCAAAACACGCATAAACACTTTCCGCGGGGATGATCGTCTGGTCCTGATAATGAAAGATGAAGGGTGAGTACTGTCGGTCGAAAACGACGACATCGATCTGGTCGCTGAACATGCCGTTGCTGTCCACAACATGCGCCTTGGCCGCCTTGTAGCGCTCCGGCAGATACTTGTTCAGCAGGCCCAGCCATACGCCCTCGCTGGCATCACCTTTCGTCCCGGGATGACCGAAGGCTTTGCGTGACCGCTCAAGCCCTTGCTGGATCTCGTCGTGAAGCTCAGATAGCAGAGTTGATAGTGACCATTGCGTCATGATGTTGCGTCCTGAAAGGGAGGCGTGGGAGCCATGCCCCTGGCGATTTCCATAGCTGCGCAGGCCGTGACCGGGCCGTCCGGATACGCGGCAAGGACAATCGCCGGCAGCAGGCGTTGTGTCAGGTCGGAGAACGTAAATCCGTAATCCCTGCCGTTCTGCGCACCCGTTGCCGCTACGAGGGCATCGATGTCCGACGTGGAAAACCCGGCTTCCGAGAGCGCGGGAGCGAGCACCGCCCGCCGCTGTTCATGACCAGGTCGTGAGAACGTCAGCACGTCGGCGGCACGACGGCGCACCGCGGGGTCCAGAGCGGAAAGCCGGTTCGTACACATGATTACCGCGGCGGGCAGGCCCTTCTCCGCCAGCCGGTCGACCCCCCGGATGAAAGCATTCACGCCCGCGCGGTCCTCGTGATGCATCTGCGCTGACTCGCGCGACTGCGCGAGCGCATCAGCCTCATCAACCAGGAGAATAACCGCGCCCCGCGCGCGACCGTTCCCGGATTTCAGCTTCGCGGCCTGCGCCGCCGTAATGTCGAACGCCGCCGAGATGAGCTGCGTCATCTCACCGACGCGCCCCTGACCCCGGCTCGACAGGCTTAGCGGGAAGAGTTCGATCTCGATCTCTTCCTGCCGTGCCACGGCGTCACCGATCGTTTCCGCAAGCTCAGTCTTCCCGGAGCCAACGTCGCCAGCAAGGACCACCAGCGGCGGGCGTCGCATGACGGAGCCCAGCAGCGCAGGCGCGCCGTTGTGATGCTTCTTGGCCCATGCCTCCAGCCCAGCCGGATTGACCAGCAGCCCCAGCATCTTACGCAGTCGTTCCTTCTGCTCGTCGAGGCCGATCAGCCGCGCCAAGCGTTCCTGAGGGTCGAAATCCGGGTATCCGATCCTGCGATCGAACAGCTCATCGATATTGGGTCCCGCCTGCATCAGTACGCCCTCACGCTGGAGCGATCAAGCGCCCTGCCACCCGAGGAGTAGGTGCGGTCACTCACCATGTAACCGTTAACGCCCGGTTCCGATGCTCCGGTGCGCTTGAAGGGGAGCCCAGCTTTGACGGCGGCCTTCTGCGCGTCTGTCAGCTCGTCCCACGCCGGACTGTAGGTCAGGTAGCTGTAGAAGCTTGCACCAGAAACGTTCTTTCCAGGACGAATCTTTCCGGGGTCGTCGTCATTTGCCGACATTCCTGCCAGATCCCGTGCGGTGTAGCGCACCGTCGGTTCGATCCATTCATCATCCCTGCGGAACCCGTAGCTCACCGTGCCGAGCAGACCCTGCTTCAGGAGCTGAATGACCTCATCCTCGTATTTGGCGATGTCCGTATCGCCCGGCTTCCCATAGAGCCGCTGCATCCGCTTCAGGTCGGTCGCCACCTTCGCGGCCATATGCCGCGCATGGGTGACCGTGAAGGTCCGGGATTCAGAGAGGGTAAAACTTGACGTCATGGGGACCTCATACCTGGAAGCTGGAGCCGAATACTTTCTGCCAGTAGTAGACGGTCTCCTGTTTGGTGGGTGCGGCCAGAGCCGCGTCAATGGCATCGCCCGCGTCGAGGGCGACTTCGACGATGTCTTCC
The DNA here is from genome assembly GCF_003337735.1 of Thioalbus denitrificans. Classification (NCBI taxonomy): domain Bacteria; kingdom Pseudomonadati; phylum Pseudomonadota; class Gammaproteobacteria; order Chromatiales; family Ectothiorhodospiraceae; genus Thioalbus; species Thioalbus denitrificans. The sequence goes on from NZ_QPJY01000008.1 coordinate 7,967, forward strand.
GCCTGCGAGTCGGTGTAAAGGCGGGCGACATTGTTGTCGCTGTTTACCGGGTCGATGATCTGGACCGGATCGCCGGATGCCGGTACGGAAGAGGGATTGTAGTAATCGCCGAACACTATCTGCTCACGCAGGTTACTGCGCGCGACGTAGGTGAAGAAGTGCTGCAGCGCCTCCGGGTAGTCGGAAAAGTCGAGGCCCTGGTCGCACAGGTGCGAAAGGATCATTTCCACCATGAACGACTTAAACCTAAAGTCCTCGCGCTCCCGCTTGATCTGGCGCACCCAGAACTTGACGAGCCGTGCCACCTGCGCGAAGTCGTCCGGCTGCCGGTCCTTCCGCCTCTTCGTGAATTCGAGGTGCAGCGGGATGCTCGTCTTCAGGAAGGAACCGTCCTCCTGGCTGACGAGATTGCCGTACCACTGCGGATCGCCACTGTAGAGGATCGGCACCACATCAACGTCGAGCCCGGTTCCTCTGAAGGAAACGGTGACGCTGTAAGTCTTGGGCTGCACCTGGTCGGGGCTGAAGTTCGGAAACGCCTTGCGCAAGCGCTCGGCGAGGTATAGCAGCAGTTCCGCCACATCACCCGGCGCATCCGAGCCGCTTATGTAGCAAGCAACGTCGATGTCGTTGATCGACCGCAGCGCCGTGCCCTTGGCGAGGCTACCCGACAGCAGCATCTTCTTGAGCGCGAAATCCGGGTGATCGTTCAGATAACCCTCCAACTTTTCGCGCAGGCGCCTGACCTGCGCTCGGTATTCGTCCGCCTTGTCCTTGGGCAGGTTGACTTTGTCCCGCGCGAAGCTGGCTATATCCTTGTGCTCGACGTGCTTCCTTCCCATTGGAACCTCTTTTTTGTTGCCATTGTCTATACCGCCATGCAAGATATGTCGAGTATGATGACCTGATTCGTTAAATACGTCAAGTTTTACTTGTCGAGATCGCCATGACTCAGAAACCGACCCCTTCCGACCTGTTCAAACAACGCCTCCGCACGGCCCGCGAAATGCGGAAATGGAGCCAAAGTGACCTGGGAACTAAAGCCGGACTGCCACCCAGCTCTATCGCGCATTTCGAGGCCGGGTCCCGCAAGCCTTCGTTCGACACGCTGCACCGCTTGGCGAACGCTCTCGAAGTGACTACCGACTATCTGCTCGGGCGGGTGGAGGAACCCACTGTCGCCGCCGAAGGCGACCCTCTGTTCCGCGACGTCAGCAAGCTCACCGGCAACGACCGGGATCTGGCCAAAGATTTCCTCAAGATGCTTGCCGAGCGAAACGCAGCCAAGTTAGAAGGCGGCGGGAAATGAGCCGCCCGCTACGCTTGCTGATGGCGCAGCAGCGCGCACAAAACCTGTTACGCGAACTGGGGATCAACGAGCTTCCGGTCGACCCCGTGGCTATCGCCGCAAGGCACGACATCATTGTCGAGGCGAAGCCGGACACCGCCCAGGGCGTGTCCGGAATGCTCCTGCGCCACGGCAACACGTTCGGGATTCTCTATGCCACGCACATCGAGAGCGAAGGCTTCCGGCGTTTCAGCATCGCCCACGAGCTTGGGCACTACTTTCTCGATGGTCACATCGACCATATTCTTCCCGATGATGGGTTCCACGCCTCCCACGCGGGCTTCGTCTCCGGCGACCCGTACGAGTTGGAAGCTGACCAGTTCGCCGCCGGGCTGCTCATGCCAGCGACTCTGTTCCGCAGAGCGCTCGGCAAACACAATCCCGGATTTGATGTCGTGAAATCCGTGGCGGCGACTTGCCGAACATCGCTCACGGCAACGGCCCTCCGCTACGCTGAACTGACTGAGGACGCTGTCGCCGTCATTCTCAGCACCGGCCAGACCATCGACTTCTGCCGGCTGTCCGGGACGATGAAGTCGCTTCGAGAGATAACCTGGCTCAAGAAGGGGATGGCTGTGCCACGCAGAACCGTCACCGCCAGACTGAACGCTGATCCGGCTCGCGTCCGCAGTGCGGACCGCGACGAGGAAGAGATCGACATCTGTGAATGGCTTGGCGGAAACCGGTCCGTCTCGGCCACCGAAGAAGTCATCGGCCTTGGTTCCTACGGCAAGACGCTAACCGTCATCGCATGCCCGACTCTCGTCGAGGAGACGTTCAGGGACGAGGACGATGATGATGAAGACAACGAGGACCTGATCGAGAGCTGGACACCTCGCTTCAGGCGGTAGTTCCCTGAGTCTGTTTAAGGCCTTACAAACCGATTTCCGCAGATTACCGACGCTAGAATCATGTTGGAGATCTTAAAATTTCTCCGAACTCTTGGGTATGAAGCCATAACTGTTACCAACGGTGTCACCATAGGCGATTCGTTTCCGAGCGCAATTGAAGAGCGCAGGAAGTTCATCTGCGCCATTAGAATCGGTCTTGACGACCTCGAGGCTGGCCGCGAACTCTCATTTGATGACGCCGCAATCCGTCTCGGACTCGATCAACACAAGGCGCGGACATGTTCGTTGATCGGGAAGGCACATTCTTCATTAGCGGGGGAGTGAAGATGCCTTACCGGAAATCACCCTCACGGGCCGTAGGCAATGAAAAGGCCGTGTGAACAGCAACCACTCAGATTCTACATCATATAACTGGTGTAGGCGGCGGGGTCCGACGACTATGCGTGTAAGACTGGCCCGTACACGTCCTTGCGAAACGATGGCCATTATCGGTGAGGACTTAAGGCCCCTGCGGCTTATCGTCCGGGGTGGCGTCCTTCTCGCCGTAACCTCCCCCCAGCTTGTCGCTGGGCCACTGCTTCTGTGACGGCGTGAGGAGTTGGTTCGCGGTGGGCGCGGCATCGCCCAGGGTGACCACGCGGGTCTCGGGATCGGTCTCCTCGCCCACATCCACATCATCCGCAGTAACCGCGCGCCGCCCCTCGGCCGTCCCCCGGTGACGCGGGCCCTGTCGGGCACTCCCCGCTCCTCGCCTGCCGCATGCGCCTGCCTGGCATAGAAGTCCCCGGCGTTGTCGATCCCGGCACCCTGGGCGCGGACCCCGGCCAGCGCCGCCTCGCCCGCGGCACGCACCCCCTCGGGACCAGGCGCGACCGCCACTCCCGCCAGCTCCAGGCCCTGCTCCCGGATGAACGCGCCGGCCATGTGCTGAATGATCCCCAGCGAGTGGAGGTCGCCGTTGGCCGCCCGCGCCAGGTGGCGGTCGATCTCCCGCGCCGTCTAGCGGGCGCCTGGGCCTAAACCGGGCCTAGCGAACATCCCCATCTCCCGGCCGATGGCCCGCCGCTCTTCCGGGCTGCGATAGCGACTTGGTGCCACACCGCCGAATACGTAATGCAATACATTCTTGCAATTAACGTTTCGCAAGACTATAGTTCCCCCCCTAGGAAAGAGGGCGCGCCATGTTCGAAAACCTGTCACAGAAACTCATCGGATATCGCGTCAAAGCTGCCCGCGAGTCGGCCGGCTGGACGCAGGATCGACTGGCTGAGGCCATGGGTCTGAAAGACCGTCAGAGCGTCTCCGACATCGAGAATGGCAAGCGGGCGCTCAAGCCGGATGAACTAGTCCTCCTGTCCGACGCCCTGGATCGCGAACTCGCTTACTTCCTTGATTTGTTTCAAGTCGCCGGCGAGGCCCAGTTCTCCTGGCGCGCCTCCCCCGGACTGGCCGAGGACAGCCTAGATGGTTTCGAACTGAGAGCTGGCCAGTGGATCGGCCTGCTGCGTTGGTTGCGCGAAAAAGAGCAGAACCGGCCAAATCCCCTCAAACACGCACTCCGGCTCACCGCACAATCCTCATACGAAGATGCGATCGCTCGAGCCGAGAGCCTGGTCGAGGCGCTCGATCTGGGCATTGTTCCGGCCGAGCGGTTGGCCGAAAAGATCGAGCAGGATCTCGACATCCCAGTCCTTTACGTCGATACGATCGAGACACCCGATGGGGATTCTATTTCCGGTGCGACCTGTCATCTTCAGGACATGGGTGTGATCCTGATCAACCGCAGCGAACCAGAGGCCCGTAGATTCTTCGATCTGGCTCACGAGTTGTTCCACGCCCTGACCTGGGATGCCATGAAGCCAGATCACCGCGAATCCAATTCGGTCGAAGACCGTGCCAAAATCAAGCGCGTCGAACAACTGGCCAACAATTTCGCCGCTGCCCTGCTGATGCCTCAAGCTTCTTTGGTCAATCTGATCGACAGACGTCGAATCGATGACACAGATCATCTTGCAGGCGTGGCTGCGCAATTGCACGTCGCGCCCGTGGCTCTTGCCTGGAGGCTGTTCAATCTGAAGTGGTTAGGCGTGGAAACGCGGAATGCCCTTGCACAGGAGCACCAGCGCCCAACCGCTACTGGTACGCCGAAGCGGTTCTCGCCAAGCTTCGTTGACATGCTGCACCGATCGATAGACAAAGGCCACCTGTCCGCCCGCAAGGCTGCAAAGGCCATGGGCGCAAGCCTGACACAGCTTGTGGATCTTTTTGCCGAGCACTCGCTACCCGCCCCCTTCGAGTTGTAAGGGGTGCGCAAGGCATGGTTAAGACGCGGGTATTCATTGACACCAATATCCTCATCGAGGCATTCCGGACAGGATGCTGGACGGCGATCTGCAACAAGTTTGCTATCGAAACCGTCGACAAATGCGTCGAGGAAGCCCTGACCGGCAACCCAGAGGACCCCGGGCATATACACATTGACGGGGATGTTCTTTTGGAAGGCTTGGCCGCTCGACATGAAGTCGGAAATCGTGAGCTGGCAAACCTTGTCCTTTCCCATCCATCATGCCACGGCCTCGACGACGGCGAACTGCACCTCCTTGCGTGGCTCCATACCCAGAACCTGCTTCCGGATGCGTTGGTCCTACTTTCCACTGCCGATAAAGCGGCTATCGTAGCCACCGGCAATATTGGATGGCTCGACTCACTTACTTCCCTGGAACATTTGGCCCAGGAATCCGGCGTTACCCATGGGCAGGTCAATGCCCTCGCACGTCACTATCGCGCTGACTGGCTGAATGAGATCAGACTGAAGATCCGTCTCGGAGTCATTCCATAGGTCGGCTGGGCGGGTCCTTCTAGTATGCACTGCCAGTAAGGACTGCTTGGCAAGCCCCCAACCCGCATACCCCGGCCCCGGTCCTGCAGGCTATAATCAGTAGCCGAACAAGGAGGTCAAGGATGAACGAAGGGACGATTCGCACCGTGAAGACGGTCGGAAGGACGATGCGGACGGTCACCGTGAGGCGCGAGCGCCCGCCCTGGAAGGGTGGACGGTGGCGCGGGTTCGACTGGGTCATGGCGGCGGCGTTCGCCCTGGTCGGGCTCTTCATCGCGCTGCTCACCGGCTTCCACCTCTCCGGCATCATCGCCGGGGCCTTGGTGTTCGTTCTGGGCGTCCGCCCGGTGCGACCGTGGACGCCACAGGAGTGGACTCAGTACAAGGCGGAGAATGCGCGCTGGTTGGAGGCGGAGATGAGCCGGATGATGGAGGAGGATGACTTGCGACGATATTATCGGGAGGACTAAGGTCCCGGCAGTGTGTCGTCCGACTTCTAACCCTCCTCCTTGTAGCCTCCCCCCAGTTTGTCGCTGAGCCACTGCCTCTGTGACGGCGTGATCAGCTGATTCGTCGTGGGCGCAACATCACCCAGGGTGACCACGCGGGTCTCGGGGTCGGCCTCCTCCCTCGCCTCCTCCCGGATGGGCCTGCCGCCTTCATCCACCTTCGTCCTGCCCGCCTCCACATCATCCGCAGTGGCCGCGCGCCGCCCCTCGGTTTCTTCCCGGATGGTCTCGGCCCGCCCGGTGACGCCTGCCTCGTCGGGCACGCCCGCCTCCTCGCCCGCCGCGTGCGCCTGCCTGGCGTAGAAGTCCCCGGCGTTGTCGATCCCGGCGCCCTGGGCGCGGACTCCGGCCAGCGCGGCCTCGCCTGCTGCGCGCACCCCCTCGGGACCGGGCGCGGCCGCAACCCCCGCCAGTTCCAAGCCCTGCTCCCGGATGAACCCGCCGGCCAGGTGCTGGATGATCCCCAGCGAGTGGAGATCGCCGTTGGCCGCCCGCGCTAGGTGGTGGTCGATCTCTTGCGCCGTCCAGCGGGCGCCGGAGCCCATACCGGGGCCGGCGAACATCCCCATCTCCCGACCGATGGCCCACTGGCGCACCGCCATCCCCGCCTCCGCGTTGAAGGCCACCCCCTGCTCCTCCATGCGGGCCAGGGACTCCTGCCATCCCCGGGCCTCCTGGAGGCTGGCCTGAGCTGACTCCCGCAGCGCCTCCTGGCGCTGCAGGCCCCCGGCGAGCTCCGCCGCAAGGCTGTCGCCAGTCTTTTCCGACACCTGGGCGGCCGTCGACCTGGCGGCCTCCTCCATCGCCTGCCAGTGCCGGCCGTACTGGGTGTCCTCCCCGAACTTTACCGCGTCCTGCCATGCTTGTTTCAGTGTGGCTTGATTTATCCCGCGCAATCCCACACTAGCCGAGAGAGGAATCTTGCTCGCCAACCTCGATAGGAATGACTGCTGCTCTGCAGGTGCCATCTTATCGAGACTCCCAATGGCCAAGCCAGCTGATGCCAGCAACTCTGTCGCCTGCTTCTTATCCAGCCCATGGGTCCTGCCAAACTCCTCCTGCAGCCGCTGTACCTCCCCGTGCTCCTGCCGGAAGGTGGCTCCCTCGCCATGGCGCCATGTGTCGCTGGCCGCGGTCTCGCTGCCGGCCTGGTGCAGGAACCGCTCCATCTGGTTGAAGACCGCCGCGGTGTTGGTGGAGTAATCCGCCATCTGCGTCTCGGCCGTCTGGAGAGACCGGCTGAGTTGGCTCTGGACGTTGGACTTGACCGCGTTGCTGATGCTCGCGCTGAAGGGCAAGTCCGACTGTGGCACCTGCATGAAGGCGCCGGCTCCGGTGGTGGTGTAGGTGACGCCGGTTTCCGGGTCGGTGATGGTGGTGGTGCCGGTCCGGAAGCTCGGGGAGGTGTTCTGCTGCCACCAGGATGCGTTGCCGAGGCTGGTGTTGCCGAGGCTGATGTTGCCGGTGGAGGCCTCGTCGGCCCCCTTGCTCACCGGTGCCTCGTAGCTGCCGGCCACCCGGGCGGCGAGGCTCGCCATCATCGCCCCGCCCTGGTTGATCACCAGGTAGGAGATCATGGGGATGGAGAGGGAGAGGTAGCCCGCCACCGCCGAGACGTCACTCATGACCTGCCCCAGGGCGGTGTGGGTCGCCATGGAGAGGGCCGTGTAGCCGGTCGGCAGCACCAGGCCGCTCTGGGCCGGAAACTGCGAGAAGAAGGTCATGGCGAAGTGCAGCAGCGCGTAGAGGGGCGCCCAGAGCTGGATCCAGAGCAGGGCCTTCAGGTAGGTCAGCGCCACCTTGGCGGCCGCGGGCAGGATGAGCAGCATCAGCACCACGGGGAAGATGGCGTAGATGAACGACTCGAAGATCCCCCGCAGCAGCGGGAGGGTTCGCCCGGCGAGCTCGCCCATGGCCGCGAAGGTGGTGCGCCGCTCCTGCTCGGCGCGGGCCAGCGCGAAGTCCTGGGCCGCGGCGCCGGCGTCGACCCGGGCGGCGAACTGGGTGAGTCCGCGGCGCAGGGAGTTGGCGAGCGCATTTTGGCGGATGATCTGCTCGGCGCTCATGGAGAGCCCGGCGATGTACTGGTAGGAGATGGGCATCGCCGCGGCGAACCTGGCGACGGCGGCCGCCTGGTCGGGCGCCTTGACGAGCTTGCGGCCGTAGTAAGTCCGGGCGTTATCCACGGTGGCGTTGATCTCGGTGCCGAGCACGCCGTTGGCCCCCACCCGGCAGACCACTGTGTCCCGGCTCCCGGCGGCATCGGTGTGCACATAGCTCCGGGACTGGGAGGTGTGGCCCTTCAGGAACTCCAGGGTGTCCGTGGCCGAGAGCAGGTCATCCCAGGTGTAGAGCCCCAGCAGCAGGTCGTAGAAGACGCAGGACTGCCAGAACTCGGCGAGGTTCCCGGCCACCCGGCTGTCGGTGATCTCGAACCGGGTGCTGGCCTCTACCAGGTACTGGCCGAAGAGCATGCCGCTCTTGTGGTACTGGATATCGTCCGGCAGGCTGAACACCGTCTCGAAGGCCCGGGTCATCCAATCGCCAATCTTGCTGGCGCCGCCGGCGAACATGGCGAGCCCCAGCGGGACGTTGCCCACCACCCCCGACTGGGTCACGTCGATGCGATCGGTGATGATGACGTTGGTGCGCGGCACCAGCACCACGTTGACCACCAGCACCACGGCCAGCAGCCACTGGAGGTTGACCGCCCTCCCCCGGAAGGCCGCCTCCACCATCACCCAGAGCAGCCCCACCAGCCCCGAGATCTTGAGGATGGCGATGAAGTCCCCGTCCCCGACGATGGCGGCGATGCCGTTGAACACCAGCCGCAGGAACTCGCCGTTGCCGTAGCTGAAGATCTCCCAGTTCATCTCCGGTCACCCCTCCCTATGCCAGCCTGTTCTGTCGCCTTTCCTCGCCATGCCCGCCCTGCTCCCTACTGGGAGGAGGCCCACACCAGGTTCCGGTAGATGCCCGGCGAGAGCCGGCCGATGAGGGCCCGCTCGTACTCCCGCACCCGGGTGGTGAACATCAGCGACTCGTCGAAGGCCTTGCGGTTCTTTTCCATGAAGGCGCTGATCTGCTCGCGGGCCTTGCGCACGCCGTCATTAAACGCCTCGACCTTGTCTCCCGACTGGTTGGGCAGGGTGCTCACGCTGGCGGAGACCTTCCCCAGCAGGTCGCGCAGATAGGTGTAGAGGATGTCCTTGGCGATGAGGGCGGCGTACTGGTCGATGGAGTCGGAGATGAGGCCGGGCAGCATGGCGTACTCCACGGTGAGGAACTTGTGGACCGGCAGGGTGGTGGCGGAAAGCAGGCCGCGCTGCGCGTCATCTAGGGCGGCGTCGGCCCCGATCTTCCCGGCGATACCGTTGAGCAGGGTCCCCACCATGGCGGTGAAGCTCTTCGCCGGGTCGATTTTCAGGGTCGTCTCGGTATCCATCTCGGTGCAGCTCCGCTCATCGCTTGTGCCGTCGGAGCAGGTGCGGATGGTCACCTCGCCGCCCACGAGGAGGGCCTGCAGGAACTGCTGGCCGCGGCTGTCCTCGAGGATCGAGGGGTAGATCCGGCGGATGGTCAGGGTGTCCTCCTTGCCGGGCTCCTGGGGCGCCAGGATGATGGTCCCGGAGAGGTTCATCATGACCTGGGCCATGTTCTTGTCGCTGCGGAAGAAGGAGTTGTGGTAGAGCGCCCGCCAGGCGATGTTGCCCGGAGTGGCGATCACGTCCGCCGCGCTGCCCGGGGCGGCGCCGTCCAGGGTGGCGCGGCGCTCGCCGCCGGTGGTGCAGGCCACCTCGGCCTCCGCCCAGGCCTCGCCCCTGCTGCCGACCCGCTCCACGATGCAGCCCTGCTTATCCGCTCCGAATTGCTTGAGGACTCCGCCCAGCAGCTCGCTGCCCGCCTCGCAGGCGTTGACCGAGTTGAGGCCGTACTTCTGGGCCCAGGTCTCGATCTGCTCCATGGTGGAGGCGATCTGGGGGCTGATGGTGCGCAGCGCCAGCATGAAGGCCTGGCTGACGGCCACCGAGCCGATGTTCTGCAGCATGGCCACGAACTGGTCGGCGTTGATGAAGCTGAAGCCCCCGGAGAAGAGATCGATGCCGCCACAGCCGGCCCGGAACTTGGGGAACTGGATGCTGTAGAGGGTGTAGTTGCGCTGGGGCACGCGCATGAACAGGCTCCCGCCGGTGTAGTAGCCGGCGGACTGCCCCTCGTAGGCGCCCGGCTTCGTCACGTTGGTGAAGTTGAGGTCCCCGAAGAAGGACTCCATGTCGCCGGCCACGTCGGCGCGGGCGGCGGTCGCGGCCAGCAGTGCGGCCGCGCAGAGACAGGCGAGCAGGCGAAGGGGCATGGTCAGTCTCCCGCGAGGATGCGTGTCACGAAGGGATCGGGCGCCCCAGGCGCCATGAGGGTGTAGATGCGGTCCCGGAGCTCGGAGTGGCTCACGTAGCCGAAGCTGACGGGGTGGATGGCCCGGGAGCGGGGCTCCACCAGGTAGACCGCGGGCACGGTGTCCACCTGCAGGGCCACGCCGGCGCCGGCGTTCAGCCGCGGATTGGGGTACTCGAGCAGCCCGCCGCCGTCCAGGCTCACCGGAATGACGTGGAAGCCGTAGGCCCCGGCGAAGGCCCTGAGCACAGGCGCGAAGCGGTGGCAGTAGGGGCAGTCGGACTTGAAGAAGAAGAGCAGCCCCCGCCTGGCGGCCAGCTCCCGCAGCGCGGCGTCCATGGCCGCCAGGCGCGTGTCGTTGCGCACGTGGACCGCCTGGTCGTTGACCGGATGCTCGATGCGCGTGTCGAGCGCCGGGGTGGACCACAGCACCCGCTGCCAGCTCTCGGCGAAAGCCCCGGAGCGGGCCATCACCTCCTGGTTGAGGCGCATGTAGGCGCGCACGGCCGCCTCGCGCTCCCGCGGCCGGTCGGCCATGATGGCCGCCGCCCGCGCCGCCTCCAGGGCCTGCTGGAGCCCCTGCAGGGCCGCCACGGGATCGGGTGCCGCTGGCGCGGCGGCCGCCGGCGCCGGGAGCTCGGCTTCGGGCGCCTCCCGTTTCGTCTCCGGCTCAGGCTCCGGGTCGGGCGCCTCGTACCAGAACCAGCCCTCCCCCGGGCGGGTGAATAGGGAGCCGCCCTCCCCGGCCAGGACCACGACCGGGAGCAGGAGCAGGACCACCAGCAATGCCCTTCTCATGGCATCATCCCCCGGATGCGCTCCTCCATCATCCGGCTCATCTCCACCTCCGAGGGGCGGATGACCGACTCAGCCGCCTGAAGGGCATCGGCGTAGAACTCCGAGAAGTCGATGGCGGCGAAGTCGAGGGAAACCAGCTCCTCGGGGGTGAAGCCGCGGCACTCCGGGCGCTTGGCCTCGCCCCAGCCCAGGTCGATCTGGGGCCGGCCCTGCTCGTGGATGATGCGCCCCAGCTTGGACTTGAAGCAGCAGTAGGTGTACTTGCGGGCGATGCAGCCGAAGGGGGTGTCGTTGCTGCAGTAGTTGCCCACGTAGTGGCACTGGCCGGCGCCCCGGCGCTCGGCGAGGATCCGCTCGTCCTCGCTGCACTGGGCAAGCCCCAGGTCCTGCCCCCAGCCGCTCTCCTTGCAGCAGTTGGAGAAGCCGAGCACGGTCTTCTTGCAGCGCAGGTCCTCGCCCTTGAAGATGACCAGCGTCTCGGTGTCGAAGTCCTTGGCCGCCGCCTCGATGGCGCCGAGGTAGCTCGCCGCGAGCGCGAAGTCCTGGTTCGGCTCGTAGCCGGTGTCGAAGCACTCCCCCTCGATGCAGAAGAGCGCCCCGCCGCAATCGAGCACGGTGCGCGACTCGCCCGCGCCGGCCGGGCAGCGGAAGGTCTGCTCGTACTCGGTGCAGCGGCCCTCCCCGTCCCGGGTGAGGCAGAGCGAGCCGGTCTGGGTGCAGCCCCGCTCCCGGAGCTCGGCGCAGTAGGGCTCCTCCTCGGTGGCCCCCCCGGCGCCGCAGAGGTAGTCCCCCTGGTAGCGCCAGCAGGCCCGGTGGACCTCCACCCCGTCGATGATGCGGGTCTCCTCCGGCTCCAGACACGTCTCCGCGCCGACGGCGCTGCAGGCCTCCCCGGTCCCGCAGGTGCTGCTCCAGTGGTCCGTCACCCGGGGCTCCCCCTCCAGGCGGAACTGGAAGCGCGCCCCGTAGCGGTGCCAGCTGCTCCCGCCGTCGTCGTCCACCTCTGCCACCACCTGCCAGCCGTTGCCGGCGGAAGGCAGCTCGAGGATCCGGCAGGCGGCGGTGTCGTCGTAGCTACCCTTGGAGATGCGGCTGCCCGGGTCCCAGAGCGCGCAGGAGGCGGCCGCCAGACTGTAGCGGTCCGCCTCCCCCGCCGGCGGGTCGAAGGGGACGGTGAGCTCCTGCCAGAACTCCACGCAGGGCGCCGTGACATAGTTGCCGGTCTCCGGGTCCTTCACGAGACAGCTGCCCTCCCCCTTGTTGTGAGCCACCGAAAGGACCTCCCCGGTGCGCAGGTCGATGCGCCAGGTGCCGCGGTCCTTGAGATAGGCGCCCACGTGGAGAATCGCTTCCTGGGCCGCCGGCCGGTCCACCTCCACCTCGAGCACCCGCTGGCATCCCACCTCGGCCCGCACGCCCCACTCGGTGCAGCGCTCCTCGCTATAGGTGGCCGGGGCCAGCGGGGCCTCCCGGGCCTCACAGCCGTCATACTCCCCCGTCAGGCGCTGCCCGAGGGTGGCCTCCGGGTCGCCGGCGATCGCCTCGCCACGCTGCAAGAGGGGGTCCTTCTCCCGGTCCAGGGTGAAGCGCGGCCGGCTGAAGGCGGTCTCATCCACCCAGCGGCCCGTCTCGTGTTCCGGCAGCGACTCGCGGGCGCGCGCCTCGATGCCGAGCCCCTCGTCGTAGTAGTCCCGCTCGGGCACGTCGCTCCCCGCGTAGCCCGGCACCTGCTCGGTCGGCGTAGCCGTCGCCGCGTCGCGGACGCTCTCCTTCCCGGCATTCCCCAGGGCCTTGCCGAGCCCGAGAGCAGACTCGCGGGTCAGCTCCCCGGCCATGACGGGATGCGCCAGCGCCAGCAGCAGGAGGAGAATCCACGGGCGCCGCATCAGCCGCCCTCCCCCAGCCGCCCGAGCCAGTGTCGGGCCAGCTCCCGGGCCCGGGCCGAGGCCGCTTCCCGCGCCATCACGCCAAGCGCGTAGTCGAGAGTGACATCGCCAGCTACCTTCACATGGGGCGGGGTCTCGCAGCGGGTGTTGGAGCAGGCGCCGGGCGGCTCGAGCGGCAGCACGAAGGCCGGCACCGCGCCCACCTCGAAGCGCTGGAACAGCGTCGGGTCGATGACCAGCGCCGGCCACCGGGGGGCATCGGGCGCCGCCGAGGCCTCCAGGTCGATGCCCGCCAGCTCGGCCAGCCGCGCCACGGTCCTGGCCATGGAGTTCTCCACCATCCCCCGCAGGGCGAGGGTGGCCACGGTGTCGCTCCGGAGCAGCGTACGCAGTGCGGCCTCCGGCATGGAGAGCGACACGAAGACGATGGGCGCGGGCGCGGTCTCCCGCCCGCCGGACGCCTCCGCCAGGCCGAGCGCCGGATCGGCCAGGAGCGCGCGGATGTCCGTCCGCGCCTGTTCCAGGGCGGCCGGATCGAGGTCGGGGAGCGCCGCGGACGGGTCGACGCCGGGACCCTGGGAGACCGCCGTCCGGGCGGCCTCGATGTCGGAGTGCGCCTGCGCCTGCCGCTCCGCGTCGACCGGGGCCTCCAGCTGCTCAAGCGCCTCACTGATTGCGCCGGCGCTCTGGCGCCGGGCCGCCTCGCGCACGGCGCCAGAGGGCGTCTCCCCGGCGCCGGACAGGGCCGGAGCCAGAAGCAGCAGCAGGGTCAGAATGCGCAGCATGCCTTCTTTCTCCAGATCAGATAGGCCCAGTCCTCGCCCTTGACCGGGTACTCCCGGCCAGCGCCGTAGGGCATGGTGACCCGCCCGAAGGGCTGGGCGTTGGCGGGATAGGGGGTCGGGTAGAGGATCTGGGTCTTGTACTGGGTCTTGCGCAGGATGGGCAGCGGCAACGGCATGCACATGGCGTCCCGGCTCGAGGTGTCCCGGGCGATGAACTGGCGGTGCAGCTTGGCGGCCATGCGCTGGACCAGCAGCAGGGAGGAGTCGACTCCGCCGGTGTGGTGCTTGACGTTGCCGTCCACCGGATACATGGAGCCCTGGCAGCCCGCGCACCAGAAGAGGCTGTCGATGGGAAAGCCGGCGCTCGCGGCCGCGCAGTCGGCGGCGCAGGCCGCCTGGGCCGCGGTGTTGGCGAACAGCGCCGCCTCCGGGTTGATGAGGAAGGCCAGCTCGTCGTCCTCCCACAGGGGGTCGAATTCCGTCAGGTAGAGCAGGTCGAAGCTCTCGGGGGTGACGCAGGACAGCTCGGTGAGCAGATTCATCCAGGCGAGTAGCGGGTAGACGTACCAGTGGACGTGGTAGAAGGCGTCCTCGTTCTCGCTGGCGTGGGTGTTGCCGCCGGCCGGCGCCGGCAGGGAGCCCAGCCGCACCCCGCCGAGCAGGGTGGAGCAGAAGGGGGTGCGGACCACCTCCGCCACCCGGGCCGGCTCCCAGAAGCCCACCCCCAGCCCGATGCGCACGAACAGCGGCGGCGGTGCCGGGCAGGTACAGATGAGCGGCACCTCGTCGCCGGCGTCCTCCATGCCCATGTCCACCTTCAGGGGGCCGATGCTGATGGGGAAGACGTACTTCCAGCAGATGTCGGTGAAGGGGTTGGGGAACTTCCCGTGGCAGGGCGGCTCGGCCTGGACCGGCAGGCCCGCCAGACTCGCCGCCAGCGCCACCAGCAAAAACATTGATCGCCTCATTCCCCCTCCTCCTCCACCGCCACCTCGGTGAGCTCGAGCAGCCTTCCTGCCTGGCGGATGCGGGTGGGCAGCGCGGTGATCCCGAAATGCTCCGCCAGGCGGCCGCGCTGGTCGAAGTAGACTCGCAGGCCCCAGCGCCGCATCAGCTCCAGCACCGGCCCGTTGGTGGCGATGGCCCGCACCCGAGCCGCGCCCCGCTCCTCGAGCCGCGCCCGCGCCCAGGCGGTCTGGAGCGGGTCGTCCCCGTCGAAGAACAGCAGCTCCCGGGAGAGGCTCAGGTAGTCGAGCGGATTGACGGTGGCTCCGGCGGCGTGGATGAGATGGCCCCGGTGATCGCGGATGTCGGCCGGCACCACGAGGGTCGGGTCGAAGTAGCGCACCCGCTCCCGCGCCGCCCGCGGCAGGCGGATTCCCTCGGGATGCTCGGCGTAGGCGCGCATCCGATCCCGGGCGGTGGCCTCGAGGCGGGCCAGTTCCCCCTGCGCCTCGAGCGACCGCAGCCGGGCGTGGATGGCCTCGAGCAGATCGGGCTCGGAGATGGGATAGAGCGTACCCACTACGCCGAGGTCCTCCCCCCGGCAGAGAGGAGTCAGCACGGTCATGGCCAGGAGCAGGATCATCCAACGCATCCAGTCCGTCTCCCTACAGCAACCGCAGCGCCCGGCCGACGATGCGATCCGCGGCGATCCAGCCGATGTCGGCGTAGCGGGAGTCGTAGCTGTCCGGGTGGCCGGTCCACACGAAGATCGCCCCGGCCGGGATCACCCCCACCGGCCCCGGGGCCAGCGGCTCGCCGCCGGAGGTCTCCGCCTTGGCCAGCCCCACGAACCCGCCGTTGATGTAGAAGGCTGGGCCCCGCCGGGAGACCACATCGCCCGGCACTCCGCCCACCCGCTTGATGAACACCATCCCCTCGGGATAGAAGCGGTGGGTCGGCGGCCGGAATGCCACCAGGTCCCCGCGCCCGCGTGGCGTCTGCCCCTTGATAACCAGGTAGAGCACGCCCGGCAGGCTGGGAGTCCCGTTGATGCCGAGGGTCACCCAGGGCGAGGTGAGCGCGTCCACACCCCCGATGAGCCCGATGAGCAGCAGGGTGAGGCCGCACCAGCGCCGGAAGCGGCGCCAGGCCGGCCGGATGCGCTCAGCGTCCATCGGCCACGCCTCCCGCCCCGGCCGGCGCCGCACCGGCGGGAAGCCCCAGCCGGCGGCGTAGCACGGGGCTCAGGTCCGGAGCGCCGGCCACCACCGCCGGGGCGGCCAGCACGATGACGCCATAGTCCTCACTCAGGGCACGGGCCTCGCGGGCCAGGCGCTCCGCGAAGCGGCCGGCCTCGGCCGCCGGATCCCCAGGATTGGTCCTGGTGTCCTCGGCGAGGACCTTCACCTGGTCGGCCACGATGGCGGCGAGATCCACGGCGGCCAGCGCCACCGGCGGGGTCACCAGGCGCACCAGGAGCACCACCGCCGCGCCGCCCACCAATCCCCCCGCCAGGCTCGCGAGGGCTCCGGGCCAGCGCCCCGTCCGGCTGAACCATCCGCTGTTCATCGCTGCCCCTTCATCTCCGCCAGCCGTTCCAGGGCCTCCACCAGCCCCAGCCCTTGCCGGCGCATCTGCTCGATGGCCTCGTACTCCTCGCCCTTGGTGGTGAAGAGCAGCTCCGAGAAGCGGTCCACCACCAGGCGGCCCACCGAGGTGGCGCCGTCGAAGCGCACCGCGATCTCCGAGTACTCCCCCTCCTGGGTGTCCACCGAGGCGAGCAGCGTGCGCAGGTGCCCGTCCATCACCAGCTGGTCATTGCTCTCCGCCGCCTTGAGGGACTCCTCCTTCTGGCGCAGCAGGAACACCCAGTCGGCGTTGGCCAGCGCCGCCTTGGAGGTGCCCGAACGGTGATAGTCGTCGATGCCCTGGGTGATGGTCATGAAGGCCCCGCCGTGCTTGCGGGCGGTGCGGTAGCCCCCCTCGATGAAGTCCCCGGCGTTGCCGCGGCCCATCAGCTTCCAGGCCTCGTCGATGATGCAGAGCTTGCGCCGGCTGCGATCCCCGAGGTACATGGCCTCGGCGATGCGCATCATCAGCATCAGCACCACCACCGCCTGCAGGTCCGGCTTGGCGTCGAGCTCGCCGAGCTCCAGCACCACCAGGGGGTTGTCCAGGTCGATGTTCGCCTCGCCCTCGAACCAGCGCCCGAAGGCCCCCTCCCGGGTGTAGGGATAGAGCATGTGGCCCACCTCCCGTGCCGGCTCCTCGGAGCGCTCGAGCAGCGCCTCGGCCACCCGGGTGATGGAGGCCTCACGGCCGTGGGCGCGCCAGACCGCCTTGATGGTCCGCTCCAGGTGCCCCTTGCGCAGGGAGTCGAGCGGCGCCTCCGGGGCGGCTATCTGGGCGAGCAGGTCCCGCAGCATGAGCTGCACGTCCTCGTCGAAGTCGTGAATGCCGCTGAAGGGGTTGAGGTTGACGCGCGAGTCTGCGGAGAACTCCAGGTAGGAGCCCCCCACCAGCTGGCACAGCCGCTGGTAGCTGCGGCCGCGGTCGATGACCCAGGCCCGGCCGCCGGCGCCCAGCAGGTTGAAAAGCATCTCCTGGGAGAAGACCGACTTGCCGGCCCCCGAGGCCGCGGCCACGGCGATGTTGTAATTCCCCTGGCGGTTGTCCCAGGGATCCAGGTGCATGATCTGCCCCCGCCGGCCCACCAGCTGCAGCAGCGGCGTGCCGGTGCCGCGCCACTCGCCCATCCAGGGCGCGGTGTGGACGCAGTTCCAGGTCAGGAAGCTCCGCAGCCGGCCGAGGCTTCGCATCTCGCGGATGAAGGCGGGGCCGGGCATCAGCGGCAGCGCCGTCAGGAAGGCGTGCAGGCTGGTGAAGCGGTCGCGGCTCAGCTTCCAGCCGCGCGCCCCGTAGAGCGCCGTCAGCCGCTGCTCGGCGTAGTCGCCATCCCCCTGCGGCGCGAAGAGCACCAGCTGGCTGTGGACCTGGAACAGCTGGTGGCCGTCGTCCATGCGCCGGGCGACGATCTCCCAGTCGCGCTGGCGCTCGCGCCAGGCGGGCAGGAAGCGGCCCACCGGGGACTCGGCCATCTGCTGGGCCCGGGCCGCCTTGAGCTTGGCCCGGTTGCCGGCGCCGAGCTGGTCCGGCACATGGAGGGTCTGGGTGTGGAGGAAGGGACAGGGGATGCGCAGGCTGTTCTCGAACAGGTCGCCGATGAGATCCCCCATGCCCCAGCCGGCCCAGCTCTGGGGGTACTGGCGCACCGTGTAGGGCCGCACATCCAGGTGCAGATCGCCATGGCTCAGCCCCAGCCCGTCCCGCCCCACGAGCAGCAGGGTGTCGTGGTCCACCATCTGCTCGCGCAGCAGCCTCGAGTCCTCCCAGCGGAGCGGCTCCCGGCGCTCCGCCGGATTCAGGATCGTGTCCAGGAGGTTGATCAGCCCCGCGGCGTCAAGCTCCTCGGCGGGCATCCGGGCCGAGCTCAGGATGCCGCGCATGGCGTCGCGGGTGCGCATCAGCCACTCCCGCTCCTCCCCTGCCGCGGGCCGGAGCACGCTCAGAAAGAGGTGGTAGTCCCTTAGCAGGAAGGGCTGGCCGCCGAGCAGCGAGTGCCAGGCGCCCCGGGCCAGGTAGTCGGTGCGCTTGCGGGCGAGGAACTCGTAGATCCCGCCCTGCTTGCGCGCCGCCCACCGCTCCAGCAGGGGCCGGATGTCCGGGGAGGCGTAGAGGGTGACCTGCACCGTGGTGCCGGCCTTGAGCCCGAGGGTGAACAGGCCGCTCAGCACCCGGAGGGACTCCTCGCTGAGGCCCACCCCCGGCGCCACCTCGAGCGTCCACCCGATGGCGTCCTCGGTATGGAACAGCCGGGTCGCCGGCTCGAAGCTCTCGTAGGGGAGCAGCCCCGCCAGCCGATGGGCCGACGTCAGCCGCTGCATCTCCCGGATGGAGGGCGGCAGACCGCCCGCGGCGTAGACCGCGCCCGGCGGCTCCTCCTGCAGCCAGCGCCGGAGATCCGCCGCCGCCCGGGACCTCAGCTGCCCGATCAGGCTCATGGCAGGCTCCAGCGCCCCTCGTCGAGGCGCAGGAAGAGGTAGGTCTCGTCGTGGAGATCGCCCTCGGCGTCCTCCCAGCGGCGGACCCAGACCCGCAGCTGCTCGGGGCGGGTCAGCACCGGTGCGCCCGGGGTGACGGTGGCCACCACGGTCCGGGGCCCGGAGGCAGCAGCCGGTCCGCCGGCGTCGGCAGTCTCCCCGGAAACCGGCGCCTCCGGAGAGGCGCTGCCGCGCGTCAGGCCGCCCGCCATCACCGCCGCGTAGATGTCGCTCTCCGGCGAGCAGCTGATCCCCTCCCCCACCGGGCAGCCGTAGCGGGGCGCCCCGCCGCAGCCGCCAAGGCCCAGCAGCGCGAGGAGAACGCCCAGGCGCGTCACGCTCTTCATGTCACTGCCGCCGGTAGCAGCTGAAGGCGACCACGTCGTCGGGACCCACCCGGCCCTGGGTGAGATCCTCGGCGCTGCCCCGGGTGATGAGGTAGCAGCCGTTGGCGCCCGAGTGCATGTTCGACAGGGTGGTGCCCGGGATGAGGCTCCCGTCCCGGTGCACGTAGACGGTCTTGGCGCCGCTGCTCTCCCGGAAGACCACCTCGCCCACCTGGCCGAGGAAGGGGAAGTTCTCGGCGGCCGGCGCCGCCCCGGCCAGCAGCATGAGCACCCCGGCGACCGCGGGATAAACCGGCTTAGATATCCTTTTCATCAGCTCTCTCCTCCTTGGATGGAACGGCATCGAGCCACGCCCGTAGGGGGGCCGGCTCCAGGTAGCCCGGATGGACCCGGCCATCAGGCGCAATCAGGATGGGGGTGCCCTCGAGGGCATGGCGGCGCACGAAGGCGCGGGCATCATCCAGCGCCTCCGCCGCGGTCTCGCAGTCCGCCCCGGGCGGCTCGGGCAGGGACTCGCCGGCCATGGCGGCGTCCAGCGCCGCCAGCGGCTCGGCCGCGCACAGGATCCGGCGCATAGCGTCCTGGGACCGGGGAACCAGCACCGCATGCACCCTGAGATCCCCGCTCGCGCGCAGCTCCCGGTGCAGCCGCCGGCACCAGGGGCAGTCGGGATCCGCCAGCACAGCGATCTCGCGGGCGCCGGCGCCGAAGCCCAACATGGCCGAGCGCGGGAGCGCGTCCCACGGCACGGTGGCGGCCTCTGCTGCCTGCGCCACACGCCCCTCGAGCTCCGCCTTGCGCGCTGCGGTCAGGTCGGTGGCCGTGCGCAGGTCGTAGAGGTGGCCCACCACCAGCCACTGCCCGCCGCGGTCCACGTAGAGCACGTTGGGACCCGCCACCACCTCCATGAGCCCGGGGATGGGCGTGGGGGTGACCGTCTCAATGCGAGTGCCGGGCAGGGCCGCCCGGACGGCCTGCTCCGCCGCCGCGACCGGATCTACACCATCTGGCACCCCATGCGATGTCGGCCCGAACACCACCCAGAGAACCCAGACGCCTGCGATGGCCCAGCCCAAGGCGAGGGTCAGCGCGACCCGGTCCCGCCTTCCGATGGCGACCAACAGAAGGACCAGGGGCCCCACCACCCACAGCATCACCGACGCCCACGAATGCGGCCCCTCCATCAGCGCGCCTCCCCGCCGGCGGCCTGGCGGAGGATGTCCACGCCCAGATCCACGCCCTGCTTGATGATGAGCTCCCCGATGCGGCCGGAGTCCACCTCGATGACCGGATAGACCTCGTCGGCCCGCTTCAGGTACCACTCCGCGATGCGGTCGAGCGCCGAGGCCATCCCCTCGGAGAGGCCGTACTTGGCGATGTTGCCCCCCTCCACCGACTGCACCGCGCCGAGCGCGCTGGTGGAGAGGCTGGTCAGGGACTGGGAGAGCCCCTTGCCGATGCCCCCAGCGACCCCTGCCACCAGGGCGCGGGCGATGAGCTGCCCCTGCTTGCTCACCACCCGCCCGCGCATGCCGGCCTTGCCGTCCTCGCCGGTGATGTAGCCGTCCACCAGGGTCTCCACCACCGCCCCGTCCCGCAGCACGCAGCTCAGGCGCTCGGCGCGGAAGTAGACCCGCTCGCTCGCCAAGTCCCCCCGCGCCGCGGCGATGATGTGACACTCCCGCACCCGGGAGCGGAAGCGGTTGGGCAGCGTGCCATGGTCCAGCAGCGTCAGCAGCACCGGCACCGGGTTCTTCTCCGCGACCCCGCCGGTGGGGGCATCGACGCCGGCGAGCAGCGCCGCGCGGGCGAAGGATCCGGCGGGAATGAACTCGTGGATGGTGTGGTCGCCTGCCACCCGCCCGCCGCCACTCCGGTTGGCGGGCTTCACCGCGGGCGTCCCCCTCCCCGGCTCTCCCACGCCAGCCGCGGCGCGCAGATCGACCACCCGCATGCCCGGAATGGCCGGCTGCCCGGCCGTGGCGCCCGGCCCGGCCGGGCGGGCGCCGATGGCCGGCGCGGGGAGGGACGGCGGCGGCAGCGGCAAGGGTTTGGGGGATGTGACCGTGGCAGCCGAATCAGGCTTCGGGTCCGGCTGCGATGCCGGCAGTGGAGGCGGCAATGGCAGCGTCGTCTTCGCACTCCGCTCCCCGCGGCGCTCCTCCTGCTCTCGCTGCGCCTGCTGCAAACGCTCCAGCCGATCGGTCAGGTTGTTCAGCTGCCGTTCGAGTTCCTGGTTGTCGCGGCGCAGCGCGGTCAGCTCCGCCTCGGAGCGGGTCATCCAGACCTCCGCCGGGTCCAGGTCCGCGGCCGGCGTCCGGAAGCTCTTCGCCACCTCCCGCTCCGCCACCTCCTCGATGCGCCGCTTGGGATCGGAGAGGTAGAGGCCGAGGATCACCACGCCCACGAGCGCCGCGACGGCCCCCGAGGCCAGCAGCCGCTGGCGGCGCCGGGTCTGGAGGGCGCTCTCCATCAGCGCGCCTCCCGGACCAGGTAGACCCGGGTCGTGCCGCCCGGGGGCAGGGCATGCCGGGCAATCGCCACCGCCAGGATGTTGCCGGCGAGCGCCCCGAACTCCCGCTCGTCGAGCCGCATCTCATCCACGGAGACGTTGGTCAGCTCGTAGACCTCGCCCGCGAGCTCGCCCTGGTAGCGGGCGGTCCGCACCAGGCGCGCCTCGCGCCAGAGGGGTACCTCCCGCCGGGCCAGGTCGGCGCCGTAGCCCTCGGGGACGGCGTCCGTGGCGAGCGACCGCATGAGCGCCTTGATGCGGGCCACGTGGGGCACGGATGCCCCGGCGTGCGTCTCGGGCGGCGCCAGGGTGCTATTCCGCGGCCGGATCAGGACCGTCTCCGCCGGCATGTCGGTGGGCGCCACCAGCAGCGTGTAGGTGGCCCCGGCCGCGTCGGTCACGAAGAGGCTGAAGGAGGACGGTCCACCCAGGGGCCGCACGTAGACCTGGCCCCGCGCGGCATCCTCCTGGGACTGGAATCGCTCCTCCGGCCCCCGCACCACCTCGATGCGGTTGCCATCAGCCATTCCCAGGCGGTTCCAGTCGCGGCTCGAGAGCTTGACGGCGATGCTCTGCCCGTCGACCGCCTCCACGATCTGCACCGCCCCGGCCTCAAGACCGGCGGCCAGCAGCAACAGTCCCAGCAGCAAACGGATCATCGGACTGAACCTCCAGGAACCGCCGCACCGTGAGGCGGCCGTTCCGATAGTTGAACTCGATCAGGAAAGTCGCCTCCCGCTGCCCCGTGGACTTGCTCGCCACCAGGGTCATCAGCGTGCCGGTGACCGCCACCAGCTGCCCCCGGATCCGCACCTCGCGGGCGTGGAAGACGCTGCTCATCTGGTTGCGCCGCACCTTCTCCGCGTCGCTCTCGAGCCGGGCCGCCAGCTCCCCGTAGGCGCGGGGGTCGGCGTAGCTCAGGAACTGCCGGACCTGGTAGTCGATGTTGTCGGGGTTGTAAGTGAGCGCGAGCCCCGCGAACCAGGGGGCCATCTGCTCAAGGTACTCGGGCGAGACCTCCTCGCCCTGGACCGAGAAGGGCTTGTGGAGCGCCGGCGGGGTGACGATGGTCTTCTCGGCCACCCCCAGCCGGGAGAGCAGTCCGCCGGCGAGCAGCAGGTTCGACACACCCAGCAGGAGGGCGACGAGGATCCAGAGATTCCTGCGCCGCACCGCCTCGGCCAGCGCGGAGGTGTAGTTGCGCCTCATCATCCGGTGTACTCCCGAACGTGGCTCGGAGCGCGGGCCCTGAGCCACCACTCCGAGGGGGTGTACCAGAAGAGGAAACGGGTGATGACGCCCCGCCCGCCCTCCGCCTTGATGCGGGAGAGCGAGCGGGCCGCCACCACCCCGAGGATCGCGGCCCCCACCACCGCCAGGAGGTGGTTCAGCAGCGAGCCCAGCACGAGGAAGACGATCACCACGACGGCCACGTCCGCGTCCCAGAAGAAGAACTGGACGGGGTCGTCGAGCCGCCGCGGGATCCAGTAGTGGTCGGCGCCATTGGCCATGAGCGTCGGTGCGGAGCCTGCGCCTCAGATGATGGCCGAGCCGAAGATGTTGTCGATGATGCTCGGGCCGAGCGCGCCGAACACCGCCAGCACCACCCCCAGGATGGCGATGACCGCCTTGCCGGTGCCGGCCGCGATGCCCAGCGTGATGAGGCCGCCGGTGATGGCGATGCCGCGCCCGAGGTAGCCGGTCGCCGCGTCGTAGACGAACTGGTAGAAGGTCGAGAACTCCGCGCCGGTGGTGGAGGCGAGCGCCGCCAGCGGCACCGCCGCCATCAGGAAGAACTGCATCGCCTGCTGCTTGTGCTGCTTCAGGGAGTGGATGAGATTACGCATGAGCAAGGTGCCTCCGTTTACTTGGAACTCACAGGGATACAACAAGGGGGCCGACCCGGAAGGCCACCGTCTGGCGGCCGTTGTCCGGACCCGGCGTCACCACCACCCGCCGGTTCGCGGCGCGTCCTGCAGGGGTGGAATTGGTGGCCACGTAGCAGCAGCTGCCGTAGCCTCGAACCTGGATGCGCCCGGCCTCGACGCCGAGCTCCACCAGCGCATCGCGCACCGCCCGGGCCCGGCGCAGGGCGAGGTGGTCGTTGTACTCCTCCCCGCCGGTGTGGTCGGCGTAGCCGGTGACCCAGATCTCGCCGGCCCGGCGCCGCAGCGCCCCGGCCATGGCGCTCAGCGTCTCGCGCTGCGCGGCCGTCATGCCCGCCGAGTCGAAGGCGAACCGGACTGTGTGCACGGCCCGCTCCGGGGGGACGGCGGGGGCGCCCTCTTCCCCCGGGCGGTAGGCAACCGGCGTGATTCCATCGGGACCTGCGCCGGCGCCGTCCCGCCACTCGATTCGGAGCTCGCCCGCGGCGACGGCCGACAAGGCCTCGCCCACCTGGCCGGCCACCGCGCTGACCATCCGCCCGAGCGGCTCCAGCACATCCGGGACTGAAACCCCGGCGGCACGTTCCTTCTCCGTCTCTCCGTCCGCGGCCACAGGCGTCTTGGGCGTCGGCGCCAGGCAGTCGGCGCAGAACAGCCAATCCCCGTCCGCGGCCTGCTGCATGCCCAACCGGGGGTGAGGCATGGCCAGCCCTTCAACGGGGTGAAGGGTCGCCGGCGCCGCAGCGCAGCCCGCCAGCGTCACAATCCAGATGCTCATAAATCCTGCGCGCATAGTTCACCCGTCTGTTCTGCGTTGTCTCGCTCGTCCCGGTGCCCGCGTTGTAGGCGCCGACCGCCTCCCAGGTGTAGCCGTAGCGGGCGACGTTCCCCGCCAGAATCCAGGCGCCCACCTGGATGTTGGTGCAGGGGTCCCACAGGCTCGCCTCGGTGATCCCGTACCCGGAGAGCCGGGGCAGCCACCAGCTGTTGACCTGCATCAGGCCGATGTCCCGGGAGCCGTCCCGGTTCACCGCCTGGGCGGCGTGGTCCATGGCGCTTTCCGCCCGGGCGATGGCCCGCAGGAGTTTCGGGGAGAGGTCGTAGCGCGCCGCGGCCGCCTCGAAGCACCCATCGAGGGCCGTCGCGCCGGCGGCGCCGGGGAGAAGCCACACCAGAAGGAACAGCAGGCAGGTGTGGCGGTGTGATTTGTAGCGTCCGTCCATGTGAGCCATCCCCTGGCAACAACCCTATCCCTGGCGTTCACCCTCTGGTCCAGGCCCGGCGTAGCGAATCTCGACCCGCCGGTTCAGGGCCCGTCCTTCCCTGTGTTCGTTACTGGCCAGGTAGTCCTGGCATCCCCAACCTTCCACCCGGAACAGGCGACCATCGTTCCCCGCTTCCACCAAGTGATCAGCCACGTCCTTCGCGCGGCGGAACGCCAGCGCATCGTTGTACGCCCGGGGACCGATGTCGTCGGTGTAGCCGGTGATGACCAGGCAGCGCCCCGGCTCGAGGTCACCAGCAACCCGCTGGAGCGCACGCAACTGGGCGCCGGATGGCTGGTCCTCGGCGAAATCAAACAGAACCGTGTGCAGGGGAGGTAATCTGTCTCGCGGCATAGCGGGGTCCGGAAGGATGACGGCGCTTCCCGCCCATGAGGCGACAGTCAGTACGACTGCCATGGCCCAGGCCATTCCCTTGGCGACTTTTCCGGCGGCGTCTCGCACGTCTGCGTCCCTGTGCTCCATCGCAGTGAAAAGGGTTGCGCCCCGCAGGGCGCAACAAGTTTCATGTGGAGGATGTGAGTGGCGCGCCGTCGCAGGTGAACCTGACCTCAACGGCGCGGGGAGAATTTGACGACACCAGGGAGAGGACGAGAAGCGAAAACCGTGCCCAGTTATTGTTGTCATTACCTCTTGACACTCGAGAGGCGCTTGACCCCAGACCGATCACTTTCATTAAGTGCGTGCGAACGATCTGAAGGGCGGTCAGTCACTCGGCGGTGCTATCCGTGTGACAGCCTTTTCGCGCCAGGCCTCGTGGCAGGTAATGCAGGCCGTGGTGAGGTCATTGTAGGACTGGTTGGCCTGCGCCCAGTCACCGGCTCTCGCCGCCTCCAGAAGTGCCCTGCTGTGGGTGTCGAGAATCTGGTCGAAGGCCAGCAGCGCCTGCTTGAATCCGGCCTGGTCCTCGGCGGGCATGATGGACCAGGGGTTATGGTTGGGCGCCGGATGCGTGAAGATGAAGTGGGTACCCTGCTCGACCATCTGTTTGTTCTCCGCGAGGATGCCCAAGGTCATGGTGGCGGTCGCCTCACCCATCATTTGCATGAGTTGGCGGTAGGTCATGTCGGCGCGCTTCATCGACTGCACCAGGCCTTCCGCCGTCGTTGGAGGCTCCTGCGCCATCACGCCACCCACACCCGACAGCGCCGTGATTAGCAGAAATACACCCATTGTGAATCTGGTATTCATTCTTGCCCTCCCGGGAAATTATGGATTGTCAACGACAAACTATTGGACCATTGCCATGTAAACCGTTTGTTTCCGGCAGAGGCTAAGATGTAACGGAACGTAACGAATTACTTATATATCGCTCACGGCAAACATAAGACTGACATTCTCACAAAGAATCAGGGTAAAGCAGCCTTTCCGGAGAACCCACATGCCTATGGAATGCTCCGGAAAGACCGCTCGCCAAGCGAGGGCCTCTCGACATGGAAACAGGAGTAGACAGGCGGCATCCGCGGACGGCAGATTGTGGCGCGGACACAGATGAGGAATGAGCCCCTGCAACGGCCCGAAAGCCCTCCCGTATGGCCTTCTGCGCATTGCCGACCTGTGACCGGGGGCGGCAGGTCCTGATCGTCCGGGCGCGGTCATTCGCACAAAGGGGCACCGCCGTTCTCCGGCGACGGGCGACCGGCGAGATAGAACGAAGGCCCATGGCCTTCCCGGGAGCGGCGCAACTCAGCACCCACCCCGGGAAGGCCACGAGCCGACTCGCCAGCCACGACCAGGCTCATGATGGAGAAAGGGAAAGAGCGCCGGTTCACGGCCGGCGCGGGATGGAGCAGGTCCCTCGGACCTTCAGCACACGTTGTCGTTATAGGAAGGGACCGCAGGGCCGGGACCCGAAGGCCCGCCTCTCTCCCCGGCCCGGAGAGGCTTCTGACGCCGGCACGAAGCCGGCAGGGCGCCACTGGTGCCGCAGTGGCCACGGGTGAAACCGTTTGTTTCCAACAATCTTACCATGACTCGAAGAGAACCAAGTTTCCGAGTCTGAAGTGGGCATGAGCTACACCACTACCCGGCGCTACTAATCCTCTGTCTTCCCGGCCTTCGGGACAAGACGTCCATCAAAGACAAAGGGCTCGGGCTCACCCACCCCGATCTTCCCAAAATCGGGATGGGCCGGATTAAGGATGTAGTTGAGCTCAGCGGGGACGATGACCGAGGGTACACCCAGGACAGCGGATTCACCCGCCTCGATCCAGGCACTGCCGATGAGCTGAAGGAACCCCGGCGCCGGGGTCGCGTTCCATTCGTCGGGAAGGCTTTCCCGCGGCAGCTCGATGACCTCCACTGCCTCTGGTATGTCGACGGGGAACAGCACGAAATTGTCGCGAAGCTGAGGCACATCGAGGTGTACCAGCGTCTCCAGCACCGCACCGGACGATGAGCCGGAGGTGTAGACAGCTGGAATCCCCCTGGGGACCCAACGGCTCCCGACCAGGCGATTGCCCTCGCCACTGAAGGCATCATGAGCATGCCGCCGATGGGTCAGGCGCCAGGCCCGCATCAGCTGTAGACACCATACTCGATGCGGGTCAGTACCTCTTCAACCGCCTCGGCCCCCGCATCGGTATCGAGAAGGTCAACCGGCACCTGCCCTCCCAACGCGCGATTCGGTGCCTTCAGCCAGGCATTGGCGGGCTCGGAATCACCGAAGATCTCTTCCGCCCGTGAACCGATTCTTGCCAACCGGAACACCTTGTCCGACTGCTCAGGGTCCAGCGGCCTGTTCTCGGCCTTCCTCCGCTGGTAGGTACGCTTGTTCAGGCCGATGATATGCAGCACGCGGTCTTCCTTGATCCCGAGGAATGACATGAGCTCCGGCACGGTACGCACCGACAGCCCCTGGCGGATCTCCTCGGCCATGCGAATATCCCATGGCTTTCCTTGTTTTCGGTTGAATCGCCGGAGCTCGCCCTTGAACAGGACGGTCACAACCCGCTTTCTTTGCGGGTCACCGGAGTCCCTATCAATCTTGAAGCGGATCGACCGTTCAACCCTCTTCCCAGAACCAGGCTGACCCGAAACACGCACTACTTCCGGCTTGCCCTTTCCCTTTTCAGGCACCAGGACGGCCTTCAGCAGTCGCCGCCCGGCCTCCCGTGCGGAGGGGCGTTCATCAGCCGCATTCCCGGTCTTACTGACGCTCATTTGCGATCCCACCCAGCCATGTCATCTGTCGTTAATCATATGCCAATTGTCTCAACGGATCGAGCTGTGATAAAAGGAGGGCCGCCCGAAGGCGGCCCTGAATACCCGTTCAGGCGGCCAGCTGCCGCGCCAGTTCCACCTCGATGCTGTCCCCGTGCGGATTCAGCACCTCGAGGCCCGTCTCCGGCATGTCCCCGGAGGTGGACTGGGCGACGGCGATCTTCTGGGCCATGAGGGTGAGGCAGGCGGTCTGCGCCGTCCCCTCATAACCGAAGAAGACCACCTCCACCGGCTGTTTCTGGCCGATACGCCAGGAGCGCCGGGCGGCCTGCTGCAGGGTGTAGACGTTGAAGCCCGTCTGGAGGAAGGCGATGGTCGGGAAGTCCAGGAGGTCGAGGCCCGTCTTCACCAGCTCGGGATTGGTGATGAGCACATCAATCCCCCGATCCACCTGCTCCATGATCCAGTCCTCCCGCCGGGCGGTGTCCACCGAGGCCCGCAACACCCCCGCCTTGAGCCCCGCCGCGGAGAGCAGCGCCCTGAGACGGGCGGTGGTGTCCCGGGTGCCGGTATAGACCGTGTAGGCCAGCACCCGCCGGCCCCGGGCCTTCTCCCGGCGGCAGAGCTCGATGAGCGCCTCCTCCTTGGGCGAAGGCTCAGTCTCCCCGAACACCGACCCGGCAAAGGCCAACAGGGTCCGCGTGCGGGGATGCTTCACCGCCTCCTCCCGGAAGCAGCAGTCCGGCCAGGCCAGCAGGGTGTTGAGCACCACGCCGAGAAGACTGTTGTCCCCCTTGCGCAGGGCCTCCTTCAGCTCCGCGGTCAGCGTCGCCTCCAGATTGCGATACCGGTTCGCCTGCTCCGGCGTCATGGGCACCTCGACGTAGCGCTCGTCGTAGCGCGGCAGGATGCCCTCGCCGATGTCCCTGAGCTTCAGGAACACGGTGAAGGGCAGCACGTAGCGGGCGATGCCCTGGGGCCCGAAACCCGGCCCCTTGACGGTGCGCACCGCCACCCGCTTGCCGCGGGCGGTACGGTGCGCCTCACCCTCCGACTCCCTGTAGATGTCCTTGAGCACCCCATGGGCGCGCATGAACGCCATGGCCGCCGAGCCGAGGCTGCCGCGGCCGTTGGGCCGGAACCCGTCCTCCACCATCCGCCGGGGCATGATCCGCCACAGCAAAAAGAAGAGATCGTCGGCGTAGCCGCCCATGAGGGTTCCGGTGAGCAGCAGGACCTTGCGGACCTTGTTCGCCAGCACGCCCATGGCCTGGCCCTGGGCCGAGCCCTCGTTCTTGTACTCGTGCCCCTCGTCGACGATGAGCAGGTCGAAGAACTCCCGCGGCAGGTAGCGCTTGATGTACTCCGTGGGCTGGTAGCCCCCCTGCCCGAAGCCGAACTCCAGGGTGGCGAGCCGGCGCTCGATGCGCGCCGCCTGCCGGTCCCCGAAGACCAGCTCGCCATTCCCGTCCATGAGGTTGACGAACTCGTAGAGGTTGTCGGAGAGCATCTCCTCCAGCGCCGCCTCCCCGAAGGTAGCCAACAGCCGCTCAGCGGACTTCTTCCCGATGGTCGGGATCTGCAGCAGGGCCGCCCGCACCCGGTCCCGGGGACTGCTGGCGCGGCCCGGGCGGACCAGGGTCCACAGGGCCGCCCCGCAGGCGCAGCGGCGCCGGGCGTCGTCCGGGACGCTGCCACGGGGAACCGGGTTGTTCTCCCCGTCCCGCAGCACCTCCCCGCAGTCCGGGCAGGCGGCGTACTCCACCGTCTGCACGAACGACCGGGCACCTCCGTTGCCCTCCTCGGTGGACTTGCGCAGGTGATAGCGTCGAGTAGCCACCGCCGGCCTCCAGTTGAACCCCATGCGCATCCGCACCCGGCCCAGAACAAAGAACTCGGGTGCGTCGCTTGCCGGGGCGCCCACCATCCCGCGCAGGGTGATGAGCTTGCGCAGGGTGTCCGGGCCGTTCAACACCCAGACACGGGCCCCGGCGATGGTCTCCCGGATCTCGCGCCGCCACTTGTAGACCAGGTGCGGCGGCGCGATCACCAGGAACCGACGGGCCCCCTCGGCATGCATGACCGCCGCCGTGGCGATGGCCATCATGGTCTTGCCGGTCCCCATCTCGGCGTTGATCACCGCGGCCGGCTCGTTGGCGTCCGCCAGGAGCCTCACTGCGGCCTGCACCGCCTCGCGCTGGGAGGGAAACGGCTGGCGGGCCAGCCCCTCCATCACCAGGTCCCGGAAGGGATCCGGCTGCCCGTCATAGACAGGCGGGTTCTGACGGGCGACGGCCTCGAGAAGCCCATCGCCGAAGTCCTCGACGAACTGCGACAGGGGAATGATGTTTTCAATGTTGCCCATGGTGTGCCTCCAACGGTTGAGAAGAAGCCGGGGGCACACCACCCCTTCCGGGGTGTGTGCCCCGGCGGGGATGTGGATGGGGAGCGCGAACAGCGCTCTAGTTTTCTAGTCTCGCCAACGTGGAGCTAGGCGGTCGGACGATAAGCGTCGTATCCGCGAATCGATGTGTGTTCCACATGGCGCTCTTCAAAGGTCACCGGCTCGCCGGCAGCCTCCTTCGCGCGCATGAACGTCGAGAGATCACAGTCCTCCTCGAGAAACACGAGGTCACCTCGCTGGTACGAGTACGGGGTGATCTCCCGGGCGATGCCCAGGCGTGTGATCTCGGCCCTCCGGACATGAAGCCAGCCGTGTCCGGGGTCCTGCTCGTAGATGTAAGCGGATTGCATGGTGCAGCTCCTCGTATGGAGCCGGAGACACACCACGCCCCTGGCAGGGTGGTGCGATCCCCGGCAGGGTTGAGTGAAAACCGGCAGTGAACTACGCTGCCGGCATGGGACTGAAAGAGCACAACCTGGTGGTCGTGGAGGGTGGACGTGCCGTACTGGAAAAGGCGCTCCTGGAGGCGCTGTTCCGGGGCGAGGGCATCGAGACCCTCGAGGCGCTTGCCGCTCCCCTCAAGTCCCCTGCCCCGCCGCTGAAGATGGTTCGTTCGGGGCAGGCCCCTGCAGTTCCATCCGCGCCAGCAGCTCCTCGTCAATCAGACGAAGCGCCAACCTAGCGTCCGACCTGCCTTCCAGCGTCCGGATATCCGCCAGGTGCTTTGTGATGAAGGTCTGGCGATTCCGCATCTCCTCGAGCGTCGCGGACTCCAGCCAGGCGATGAAGGCCTTGATGGTCTCCTTGTTCATGGTGCTGCTCCTGAAGAAAGCCGGAGACGCACCGGTCCCCTGGCGGGGCGGTGTTCCCCGACAGGGTTGAAGGAGTGTGAAAGATGGATCGAGGCCCTGAGGGGCCCGCACTTCCGCCCGATCCGGAGGTGCTTCGAGGGCGCGACTGAACCGCAGTCGCCACGGTTGAAAGCCTTTCCGCGGAGCCCGGTCCGGCCAGACTCCGGGGAAAGGCCCGTCCCCCAGAGGGGACGGGCGGGGTGTCAACGCTCCGGCATCGCATCCAGCGCCGCTTCGAGGGCCTCATCCACATCGGCCCAGTCCACCGAACCGCCGCGATCCTCGCCACGGCGGTAGGCCTCCACCAGCAGGGCCGCCGCCCGGAAGGCGGCTTTCTGCCGGCGGATCGCCTTCACGCTGGCATCCGGCGCCGGCCAGTCCGCTGAGGCCTCGATTGCCTGCTCCACGGTGAAGCACAACACCTGACCTGAGTCCCCCTCCTCCTCGAAATCATCGAGAAGCAGAGGAACCGCCGCCGTGTCCTGCCAGATCTCACCCTCATTGAACAGCCGCTCCGCCTTGGACACCGCGGCTTCGGCGTCATCGGCCTCGATGCCCACCTGCACCCGGTGCGTGTAGGGCAGTTCGTACTGAATGACATACCTCATCATCTCACCCTCCGTCACTGGATGGTCAGGATCCGGCTGTAGGTGGAACTCCCCACGGTGAAGTCGATGGCGCGGATCACGGGAACGAACCGGTCCGTGTGGATGCGGGTTTCGGTGACCGCTCCGGTCCGCTCGTTCACTTCGGTCTCCACCTTCACCTCCTTCTCCTTGTGGGTGTCGCCCTTGACCACGAAGGTCCGCCCGTCCTTCGAGCGGACCACGCCGGAGATCTGACCCGCGGCCAGCGCGAGGGCCAGGTGCCAGCGGGACAGGGCCCGCAATGGCCGCCGGTGCTCCCTGGCGTTCGCCTGGAAGGTGATGCCAAAGCGATCCCACAGGGTCGGGCCACTCCGCGCCACCTCCTCGGCCAGCTGGCGGGCGTCCAGGCGCACGGTGAAGAAGCGGGGCTCGCCGCGGGGCGCCGGCGGCACGCGGTAGGGCGCATCCATCCAGGACCCGGGCAGCGGCAGGGCCATGACGTCACCCTTGCCCACCGCCGCCAGCAGCTCGCGCGTCTCCGCATCCACCGCACCATCCACCCGCTTGCGGACCCCGAACACCACCACCTGCTGGAAGCGGTCGGTGGCGGCCCGGAAGACGCGCAGGCGCGTGAAATGGCGCGTGAGCCAACCGGCGAACTCCGCATCGAGGGCATAGCCCGGGACAATCAGGACCAGGACACCGCCGAACTGGAGCGTCCCGACGGTCCGCTCGTAGAAGAGCTTCTCGAGGCGCTTGCGCCCCTTCCACTTGGCCGCCGAGGCGGCGGCCTGGTCGGCGACCAGATCGCCGTAGGGCGGGTTGAGCCACAACAGGCCGAACTGCCGGGGCTGAACCACCGTGTCCATGAGATCGCCATGGATGCAGCTGTCCAGCAGGGACTTGGCGTGCCAAGCCCGCTCGGCGTCATACTCCACGCCGAAGGACTCCACCGCGCCCTCGCCCAAAGCACCCAGATGATGGGCGGTCTCGGCAAGCGCCGTGCCCTCCCCGCAGCAGGGATCGAGAATCCGCATCGGGGCGTCCGCCGGCTGCAGCGCCGACAGAATCCGCTCGAGGGTCGCCTCGTCAGTCGGGAAATAGCCGTTCTTGATGAAATTGCGCGCCAGGCGCTGAAACATGAGAGCCATGAGTTTCTCCTCGGCTGTGTCGTTGAAAGCCCGGGGAGACGGCGCCCCACGGGGAGCGCACGACTCCCCGCGGGGTGAGTGGATGGTTGAATCCCGGCGAGACTTGGCCGGCCGGGGTCCCTTGACTATCGTTGGCGTCGAAAGGCGTTACCCCAGCCATGCTGGGACCAGTCGACACCGCCTTTGGTTGAGCGGAGCAGGCACCGCTGTTCCTGGCCCGGATGGCCCGCCAGGATGTGCTTTCGGCCGCAGATACGGCACGCCCGCCATTGCGGGTCGATAACACGCTCCATGGACTCCTCCTCAGACGAGACCGCGCTCGGCCATGCTCACCACCTCCATGCCGCCCACCACCAGGTGGTCGAGGAGGCGGACATCCACCAGCGCCAGCGCATCGCGCAGCCGCCGGGTGATGTTGCCGTCCGCCGTGCTCGGCTCGGGAACCCCAGAGGGGTGGTTGTGGGCCACGATCAGCGCCGCGGCGTTGTGCCGCAGCGCCGCCTTGACCACTTCGCGCGGGTGAACCGAGGCGCCGTCGATGGTGCCGAAGAAAAGCTCCTCGTAGGCAATGAGACGGTGCCGGTTATCGAGGAACAGTACCGAGAACACCTCCCGCTCCCGCTCGGAGAGCTTGAGTGTGAAAAAGCGCCGGGAGTCCGCGGGACTTCCGAGCACGACACTGCCGTCCGCCCGGTAGCTCAGGCGCTTCTCGAGCACCCGGCAGGCGTAGTTGATGACCTCATCATCGGACAGCTCGATGATGGAGACAGGGTTGGACATGGGACACCTCCGTGCAGAACAGGCCGGGAGGCGCCCCGGCCGGGGAGCGTTTCCCCGGCGGGATTGAAGACAGATTTGAAGCTGGACCAAGGCCTGAAGACCCGCACCTCCTCCTGGTCCGAAGATGCTTTCGAGACGCCGCGATACCCACGCGGCCAGGGTTGGAAACCTTGCTTTTCAAGAACAGAGGACTGGGCAACCCTGTCCAATTCTTCCTCTTCATCGAACCATCGGACGGTTTGATGTACGTTGGGAACAGAACCATCCCACAGCGTTACAAAGGAGAGAGACCATGGCTGTCATGACAGCCAAAGTGGCCCGTGCGAAGTTGCACGAACTCATCGACGAGGTGTCTGAGTCCCACCTTCCACTGCGGATATTGGGCAAGCGGAACAATGCGGTTCTCGTCGCCGAGGAGGACTGGAATGCAATCCAAGAGACGCTGTTCCTCGTGTCGATCCCTGGGATGCGCGACTCAATCCGCGAAGGCATGGAGACTCCTGTCGATTGCTGCGACCAGGTTCCGGACTGGTAACAGTCGTCCACATCATGCAAGCCCTGAAGGCGAACGAGAGTGCTGTCAGCGCTAGACGGCAATCAGCTGCCGACCAGCTATCCGGGGGTTCACCGATGACCTCGGCAAACCCCCGGTCCCTGCTCATGAAGCCTTCAGCTGGGCGAACCGTTCGGCCAGTCGCCACAGGGCGCGGTTGAGGCGAACATCCTCGGTCACCGAGTTGACCGCCCGGGTCCGCATCCGCCGGCCGCTCCGGGAGCGGCCCCGGATGCCGCCCTTCAGCAGGTTCTCCTGCACCCGGTTGTAGGCGGACCAGAGATCGGCGCCCACGTCATCCGCGCGGCGCGCCTCCAGGAGGTGGACGGGGCGCACGGGGCTGGTCTGCGACCACCCCTCCCCGTAGCGCACCTCGAGGGCCGCCTCGGCGAACAACGCCTCCTCCCGCTCGTCGAGCCGGGTGGAGCGGAACTGATCCACCGAGGCGGCGATCCGCGGCACCTCCTCGATGAGCTCGTAGGAGCCCTCGATGATGTCGTCCACCACATTCTTGCCGTGGCGCACGCGGATGCCGCCGAACTCCCCGATGGGACAGACCATCCCGTTGGAGCAGACCAGGCGGAACAGTCCCGCATCCAGCTGGTAGGCCGAGCTGCGGTCGTGGCTGTTGGTCAGCACCAGCTCGGCGACAGAGTCGCCCACCTGGATGGGCTGATCGGACTGGCGGAACCGCACCAGGTGGCGTGTGAATGCCTCCCGCTCGAGATCCCGCACCCGGGTCTGCTGGGCACGAACCGGGAACCAGCCCTGCTGGCGGAAGGCCTCGATGACCTGGATGGTCGGTACGAAGCCGTAGCGGCCGGACACCTCATGGTGAGGCGCTTCCGCGAAAATGGAGGGAGCGACCCGCATCAGCCGGTCGTTGGACAGTGCGATCATGGACATGGCGTGTCTCCTTGGTGGAAATGAAACCGGAGACACCCCTCGCCCCTGGCAGGGAGGTGTGTCCCCGGCAGGGTTGAAGAAAGGACGGTGGAAGGATGGATCGAGACCCCAAGGGATCCGCGCCTCTGCCCGATCCGGAGGCGCTTCGAGGGCGCGACTGAACCGCAGTCGCCACGGTTGAAAGCCTTTCCGCGGAACCCGGCCCGATCGGACCAGGCGCCGGGGAAAGGCCCGTCCCCCGGCGAGGGGGACGGGCATGCCGTCAAGGCGATGGCTTCATGTAGGCCGCCATCTTGCCGGCGATCTCGCGGGCCACGCCCTGCCACGCCGCGGGGGACACCGGACCTCCCTCCATCGCGGCCAGCTCGTCGGGCGTGGCCTTCGCCACGGCCTCGGCGTGCTTGACCACCGCATCCACCACGAACACCTGCGACAGGGCGCCGTAGGCCGAGAACTCCATTACATCGACAATCCGCTCCACATTGGTCTTGCACATGGACGTTGCTCCTTGTCCGAATCTTGAATCATGAAAGGAGCCCACCCCGCGAACGGAGTGGGCGGTGATCATCAGGCCGCGGCGGACTTCGTCGCCTCCGGCTCCAGCGTCAGGCGCCCGATCCGCACCAGCCGGGAGACGTGCATCTCCACCGCCTCGCGATCGGACAGGTCGAGCCGCCAGGCGCCGACCTGGTAGCCGGGCAGCCGCTCTATCCAGCCATACTCCCGGCACAGCGCCAGCAGCTCGGCGCTCCAGTGCTCGAGCACCGGAACCCACAGGGTCTGCCGGACCAGCGCCCACAGCCGCTCCTCGATGCGCGCCTCCGGCTCATCCCGGTGGAGCAGCAGGGCCCGGCCGTTGGCCCGGTCGGGCTCCACGGCCAGGCGGTCATAGAGCCAGGCGTGTACGAGCTCGCCGAAGACCGTACCGCTCCGACGGGCCGTGGTCTTGACCAGCCGATCGACGTCGATGGACGAGACCAGGCACGCCCCGTCCTGGCCGCGCTGCCCGATCCGGAAGGAGCGAAGGCCGCCCTCCCGCTCGGATACCGACAGCCGGGCGAAGAACTCCTGCAGCGCCGTGTCACGGCCCCAGAGGGAGAGAAAGCGCGGCGCGCCGTCGTCGATCAGGTGGGCGTCGCAGAAGATGCCTGGCACTCCGGATAGCTGAAGCATGGTGTTGCCTCCTCGATGAAGCGCGCCGGGGCCGCCACCCGCCGGGGTGAGCACCCCGGCGGGTTGGTGGATCGTTCAGCTGCTAGTAGGGCACATCCCTGCCGAGGCTGAACGGGAAGATGACGTAGGCTGACTCAAGGCGCCCGAGCTCGTTGGGCACGAGTGTCCGGGCCACGCGTATGTCGCCCTCGGGACAGTGCGTACGCATCACCTCGACGCACGCATCGGCACCCGCCTGCGACCACGCATAGGCAACGCCGGCCTGAATTCCGTTGGAGTCCATGACGATGCCCTACCAGCCTGGGTAAGTGAGGAACAGTTCCGCGATGACTTCGGCTCGAGGCGGGTCGAGCTTCGATGCCACATCACAGAGGTTCGGGAACCCGGCGCGGACCAGCAGCGCCTGTCCATCCTCGGCGTTGAAGAAGCTGTACATGGCGGCGAGAAAGGCCGCCTCGCCGCGGCTGATGACACCGATGGCGTGCTCGATGCGTTGCCAGTCCGGCCGCAGCTGGTTCTTGTTGATGGCCTCCGCCACCGAGGCGGAGGTGACATGGAAGTAGGACTCGCCCGCGAGGGCCACACCCCGCTTCCATGCGGCGAGGAACCGGCGCTCGCGATGGGTGTAGTCGTCCAGTTCGTGAAACTCGGTCTGCATATCCATGACCTTCTCCTCCTCAGTGAAGGGTGGCCACCGCCCGCACGCGGACAGTGCCGTTGACGTGAAAACGAATCGCATAGCGCCGCCCGCCGAGATCGGCCAGGCAGGCCCGGCGGCCCCGCGGCTTCAGGGCGGCCAGCGGAAGACGCCGCATGGCGTCGGGAATGGATGAGCTCATGGTGGTGCTCCCGGAACGTGGGCCGGAGACACCGGACCCCGGCCGGGGTGCGGTGCGCCCCGGCGGGGGTTGAAGAAGCGTCGAAGAAGGATCGAGGCCCGAAGGCCCGCACCTCTGCCCGATCCGGAGGTGCTTGACGGGCGCCACTGAACCGCAGTGGCCACGGTGAAAAACCTTTCCACGGAATCCGGACCCGCCAGGTTCCGTGGAAAGGCCCGTCCCCGAGGGGGGACGGGACAGGGGTCAGTCCGGATCGCCCTTCACGAAGATCCGGCCCACCGGCTGGAACCGGTAGCCCAGCTCCTTCAGGCGGGTGGCCTGGCGGCGCAGGATCTCCCGATCCACCGTGGGGTCGAGCTTCACCTTCTCGCCGAGCGGCCACAGCTGGCCGAAGAGCGCCTTGTCCTCGCTCGGGACCCCGGTGGCCGGGAGCTCGGGCTCCGGCTCGGCCGGGGGCTCCTCCTCCTGGGCCGTGGTGGTATCGAGACCGGTGAGGGCGATGGCCACGAGCGTCGCCCGCACCTCGGTGATGGAGCGCCCGCCGATGGCGTAGGACGCCTGGTAGATGCGGCTGATGGTGAACTCGCCCTCGTACTGGCCGGGATCGAACTCCTCGATGCCCTCCTTGACTGAGAACTCGCCCACCTCGGTGACGAGCTTGCCGACGTTGAACGGGCCGTTGCGGCCGTTGATTGTCTTCACGGTGACAGCACCGCTGATCTTGATCATGGGTTGGTCTCCCCGATTGCCGTGGAAACACCGCCGGGAAGAGACGCCCCACCGGGGAGCGGGCCCCGGCGGGACAGTCGATGTGGATTCAGTGCAGGTCGCCCGGCTCGATGAGCAGGTCGCAGACATGCGCCTCGGCATGGCCGACCCGGCAGAGCGCGCCGGTCCGGCGCACGACGCCGGCCTCGACCAGCGCCTCCAGGACGCCCCGGTTCTCCGCGAAGTCCTTGATGAGCACCTGATTCGGACCAAGCGGATGACAGGGCACGTTGACGGTGGCCGTGGCCATGGGACCCTCATGGGTGAAGAGCCGCAGGGCGATCCGGCCGTTGCCGTAGCGTGCGAAGGACAGCTGGCAGGGCTGCCCGGCAAAGGACACCGTGACTTGGGTGTTCATGGAATCACCTCGATGGGAATGCCGGGGGACACGCCACCCCCGGACCGGGGTGTGGTGCACCCCGGCGGGGTTGGTGGAAGCGCGGCAGGAGTCTGGCGCCGGGGAACGTGCTCCCCGGCGCCGTCTCACGGCATCAGGCCGCCAGGCGCCAGGTGCAGGTCTGCCCGTCGAAGCGGTAGCCCTGCGCCTTCAGTCGCGCCTTCTTGGCCTCGAAGTCGGGATCATCCCGCGCGAGCGTCACCTCCTCGGGGAGGTAGTCCGCGACACCCTCCGCAGCGCCGGTGGAGGAGTCCTCCGGCCCGGACACCGGAGCGGGGTCGCCGTCACCCTCCTGGGACCGTGCCGGCGCATCGGACGATGCGGGCGCGGAGTAGACGGTCTCGCCATCCACCTTGACCCAGTCGATGCGCAGCAGGCGGGCCTTGAGCGAGACGCCGGTCTGACCCGCCTTCTCGCCCTTCCCGTAGGTGAAGGTCTCGGCGTAGAGATCGCCGAGCTTGAAGGCCACCAGCACCTTGCGCTCGGCCTGCAGGTGCTTCATGGCCGCCTTGACCACCTTCTTCGCCTCCTCGCCGGAGACGCGGCAGTCGAACCGGGTGTACTCCACCTGGTCCGCGGCGCCGTGCAGCGCGGAGATATCCACGGCCAGGAAGGGCTCGCCCCTGCGGACCGGGACCTCGCGGGCGCGGTTGAGATAACCGATGCCGGTGACGTGGAGATCGAAGAACTTCGTGGAAGCGTTTTCGGACATGGTGTTTCTCCTTGGATGAATACAGGGAAACACCGCGCGGATTGCGCCCCGTCGGGGAAGGTGTCTCCCCGGTGGGGTGAATGGCTGACGGTTCAGCCTGAGAGTTCTGGAACTGCTGCAGCAGTGGCTGATGATTCAGCCGAAGAACCGCATCGCCGCCAGCGCACCGACGGCTACGACAAGCATGCCGCCGAGGCGGATGGTCAGGCGGTTGGCCACCAGATCGATCTTATGATCCAGCGCGGCGATATCCGCCTTGGTGGCGGCTTCCAGGCGCGCGATATCCGCCTTGGTGGCGGCCTTGAGATCCTCGATATCCGTCTTGGTGGCCATGTCACGGACATCGTCCTTGGTGGCCAGCGTGGACTCGAGCATCTCGCGGAACACCTCGCCTTGCGCCTCGGCAAGCGCCTCGGCCTGGGCCTCGGTGTAGCCCGCGTTCTTCAACTTCTTGGCAAACGCCAGTGTGTCGAATGCGTGCATGACGCTCATTCCGGTCTCCTTCCGGTCGGGTGGGTGGTTGGTTATCCGCCCGGCGGAAGGAGCGCTGTTCCCTTGCGGGGCGTCTCCCCGCAAGGCGGTGCAATACCTGAGGTCAGCAACCCCAAGGAGATAGATCCCGCGAGGGAGACACCATCACTGTGGGGCTGTTGATCATGGATCGAGGCCACAGGGCCCGCCTCTCTGCCCGATCCGGAGAGGCTTCAAGGGCATCGCTGAGAGAGCAGCGACACTCGTCGAGCAATTTACCTATAGCGGAATATTCTGGCGATGGTCAAGGCTCCTCCTGGGAAATACCCAGCCGGGAAAGGATCCCTTCCAGCTCCTCGTGGCTGTGGAAGGTGAGCGTCATGGTCCCGCGCCGGGACGCCCCGTCATACTCGAGCCGCGTGGGCGACCCCACCGTCTCCCCGACGCGCCGCTCCAGCTGCTCCAGATTCGGATCCCGATTCTCCCGGCCAACCGGCCCGGCGGCTGGCGCCTTCGCCCGCTGCTCCAGCCGCCGCACCGACCAGCCGCGGTCGGCGGCCTCCCGCGCCAGGTCCACCTGGCGCGCCGGGGGCAGCCCGGCGAGCACCTTGGCGTGACCGAAGGAGAGCGCGCCCGAGGCCACCAGCGCCTTCACCGGCGGCTCCAGCCGGGTGATGCGCAGCAGGTGCGAGACGTGCTCCCGCTTGCGCCCCAGGGCCTCCGCCACCTCCTGGTGGGTCAACCCGAACTCCTCCACCAGGCGGGCGACGCCCTCGGCCGCCTCGACGGGATTGAGGTCCTCCCGCTGGGTGTTCTCCAGCAGCGCGAGCACCGCCGCGGCGGTGTCGTCCAGCTCCCGCACCAGCACCGGCACTTCGTGCAGTCCCGCCCGCTGCGCCGCGCGCCAACGCCGCTCGCCGGCAACGATCTCGTAGTCCTCCCCACCGAGGCTGCGCACCACGATGGGCTGCACGACCCCCTGGCTGCGGATCGACTCGGCGAGCTCGGCCAGCCCCTCGTCCGGGAAATCCCGCCGCGGCTGGTAACGGCCGCGCCGCAGCCGCTCCAAACCCACATGGCGCAGGGTGCCGGCATTCATCCGGTCGGCGTCGGACGGGTGTGCCACGTGGCACATGCCGGCGGATGAACGGGGTTCCCTGCTCTGCGTGGCCATTCCCGTCACCGCCCCTGGCCTGCATCCGTGGCGGCATGCCCGCGGGACCGTCGTGCGCCGGTGCGTGTCTCCCCGGAACCAAGCAGCAGCCTCACCTTGCCCTCTTCAATGCGGGCGTCGGCCTCGAACACCTTCCCCGCCCGGGACTTCAGCCCCTGCAGCCGCACCACCTGGCCGGCGAGAAGCGCCAGTGCCTGCCTCTGGGTGAGCCGCTTGCCGGCCGTCTCCCGCCACACCGTCGCCCCGCAGGCCTGACAGCTCCAGGCCCTGGGCGTCTCCTTCACGGCGCCGCCGCACCGGCACTGGCCCACCGGCTCCTTCGACAGCGGCCGACCGGGCTTGCCACCCTTGTCCGGCAGGGTGGTCCCGCACTCCGGGTACCCGCTGCAGCCCCAGAAATGCCGCGTGCTGCCGTTACGCCGCAGGCGCCGCAGGGGACGGCCACAGTCGGGACAGGCGGGCCGCTCGCTCGCCACGCCTACCGCGCCGCTGCCGGTGCGGGCCCGCTCCACCAGCTGGCGCACCCACTCGGTCTGCCGCGCCAGGAAGGCCTCGAGGTTGCCGGCCCCCTGGGCGATCTCCTCCAGCGCCTCCTCCCACAGGGCCGTGGTCCCCGGGTCCTTCACCGGTCCCGGCAGGGCATCGATCAGCGCCCGGCCGGTTTCGGTCGAGACCAGGTGCTGCTTGTGCTTCTCCACGTAGCGCCGATCCAGCAGCGTCCGGATGATGCCCGCCCGCGTCGCCTCGGTGCCGAGGCCCGCGGTCTCCTTCAGCATGCGTTTGAGCCGCGCATCCTCCACCAGGCGCGCGGCGTTCTTCATCGCCGCGATGAGCGTCCCCTCGGTGTAGCGGGCCGGGGGCCTGGTCTGGCGTGACGCCACCTCCGCCTCCAGCACCCGGCAGCCATCGCCCTGTCGGAGCTCCGGCAGCTCCTGGGCCTCATCCTCACCCTCCTCCGTCCGCTCCCGGCCGAACAGCGCCCGCCAGCCGGCCACCACCACCCGCCGTCCAGTGGCGCGGAAATCGTCCCCGCCTACCGCCAGGGTCACCGTGGTGGCGTCATACTCGTGCCGGGGATAGAACTGGGCCAAGTAGCGCCGCCGCACCAGGTCGTAGACCCGCCGTTCCGCCTCGCCCATGGCGGCCACGCCGCAGGGCGCGGCCGTGGGGATGATGGCGTGGTGGGCGGTGATCTTGCCGTCGTTCCAGGCCCGTGACCGGAGGGACTGGTCAGCCCGCTCCACCAGCATCCCGATACGGCCGTCGGACTGCCGCAGGGCCTCCAGCACCCGGGGCGCCTCGGCCAGCATGGACTCTGGCAGGTAGGGACAGTCGGTCCGCGGGTAGGTGGTGGCCTTGTGCTTCTCGTAGAGGGACTGGGCCGCGTCCAGCACCTCCTGGGCTCCCATGCCGTAGCGGCGGGAGGACTCCTGCTGCAGGGTTCCCAGGTCGAAAGGCAGCGGCGGCGCCTCCCGCACACGTCGCGTCTGCGCGTCCGCCACCCGGCCCGTTCCGCCCGCCACCCGCTGCGCCAGGGTGCGGGCCGCCGGTTCGCTGATGCAGCGGCCCTCCGAATCGGCCATCTCCTCGGGCGGCAGCCACTTCGCGCGGAAGGACGAGCCGCCCTCCCCCGGCGCCCCGAAGCTGACTACCACCTCCCAGTAGGGCCGGGGCGTGA
Source organism: Thioalbus denitrificans (assembly GCF_003337735.1). Lineage (NCBI taxonomy): Bacteria > Pseudomonadati > Pseudomonadota > Gammaproteobacteria > Chromatiales > Ectothiorhodospiraceae > Thioalbus > Thioalbus denitrificans. Next base: position 50,054 of record NZ_QPJY01000008.1, read on the forward strand.
AGGCCTCGATCTCCCGGTCACGGTCCACCACCAGGCGCAGCGTCGGCGTCTGGACCCGCCCCACGGAGAGCACCCCGTCGAACCCCTGGCCCCGCGCCAGCACCGTGTAGGCCCGGGTAAGGTTCATGCCCACCAGCCAGTCGGCCCGTGCCCGGCCGATGCCGGCCCGGTAGAGGGGCTCGGTCCGCTCGCCGGGCCACATCGAAGCCAGTGCCTTGCGGATGCTGGCATCGTCCAGGGCCGAGAGCCACAACCTCTGCACCGGCCCCCGCCACCGGAACCGCTCCAGGACCTCCCGGGCGATGGTCTCGCCCTCCCGGTCCGCGTCGGTGGCGATCACCACCTCGCCCGCTTCGGCCAGCAGCCCCCGGATGACCTTGAGCTGCCTCCCGGCCTCCCTGCGGGGCTCGTAGCGCCAGGCGTCGGGGATGATGGGCAGCGCCTCGAGGCTCCAGCGCCTGAACACCTCGCCGTAGCTGTCGGGCGGGGCCATCTCGAGCAGGTGGCCGAAACACCAGGTCACCACCACCCCATTACCCCGGAGACACCCCTCGCCCCTCGCGCCACAACCCAGCACCCGGGCGATGTCGCGGGCCTGGGAGGGCTTCTCGCAGAGGAACACGCGCGCCTTCCGCCCCGTCCGCCCGGGCGCGGTCGTCACCGCACCGCCTCCTTCAGGGAGGAACCCGGGATGAACGCAACGACCCGCCGCGTGGGTATCTCCATCGCCTGGCCGGTCCTGGGGTTCCGCGCCACCCGCGCCTCCCGCTCCCGCACGTCGAACTTGCCGAACCGGTTGATGGCGACCGTGTCGCCCCGGGTCAGTGACTGGGTGATGGTCTCCAGTACGGCGTCCACCACGTCCCTGGCCAGCACCTGGTCGATGGAGGCCTTGAGGGAGACCGCATACACCAGGTCGGATTTCTTAACCGTCATCGCGCTCGCCCTCCCTGGTCTCCTTGCGCCGCAGCTCGATGGACTCCAGCCGGCCCAGGTCGAGATCCACCGAATCCGCCTGCAGCTCCAGCCGGCCACGCTCTTCGCCGCTCTCCTTGTCGGTCCACGTGTGATGCACGAGCGTCCCGGCCGCCGCCACCCGCGCCCCCTTCGGCAGGATCTTCGCGGCGGCGACCGCCTTGGGACCCCACAGGTTCACGTCGAGCCAGAAGCCGCCACGATCCTCGAAGCCACCGTCGCCGTCCGGCACCTGGCGGTCGAAGTAGATGCGCAGGGAGGCCACCGACCGGCTCTCGCCACCCACCTCCACCTGCCGGAGCGCGGGCGCCGCGCCCAGGTTGCCCCGTCCCCTGAATTCATTCGCCATCCCTATGCCTCCTTGTCCTTCGGTGCTGTTGACGAGCCGTTCATACCAACGGGCGGACGGCTTGCTCCAGAAACAATCAGCCCGGGTCATCCCGCGCTTTCCCGCCCGAGGCGCCGCAGCACCGCCACGCGGTCGAGGTAGTCGCGCAGCCGCATCCGCTCGTAGTTGGTCAGCGCCAGCGCCAGGTTGAGCTCGATGCGGCGCCGCTCGTAGTCGATCCATACCCGCCGCGTCTCCTCGGGCAGCCACTGCAGCAGGAGCATCCCGTCCTCGCCGGTGAGCTCGATGCTGGTGTTCCGCCTCCTTACCCCCTCGCCCCGCCAGCGCCTGGCCGCCGAGCGCCGCCAGCGGAAGTCGTTGTTGGTCCGGTCGGCGTAACGGGTCAGGTAGGCCGGGGCGTCCGGGAACCGCTCCCGGAACTCCGCCACCATCCGGTCGCCGTAGGCCCGCAACCGGTTCCTGCGCTCCTCCAGCGCGGCGAGCCGTCCCCGGACCTCCTGCTGCGAGCGCGGAATGAGATCCCGCGGGCTAAGGCTCACCATTCACCTCCCGTTCGCTTGTGCTCACCGTTCCCCCCTTACCCTTAAAGGGTTTTAAACCCTTTAGGCCACACCCGGCGCCGGCACGATCCGCGTACGTCACCACCCGGGCCGAAGGTGGCCACACTGTGGCCACATCCGCGTACGTCACCGGATTCACGCTCCCTGGGCCGTTAGTTGCCGCAAGCCAGCGGTGGAATCCTCCTCCTCACCGCCTTCCTCCCCCGGCTCCTCCCCGCCCGCCGGGTTCGCCGCTCCGTCAACTGGCTCAGCGTCCCGCTTCTCCTCCCGGTGCCGGATGTCGGGCGCATGGGCAGCGCGGAGCCCACCCTCCAGCACCTCCTGGGGCAGATCACCCAGCATCTCCTTCGCCCGCCGCCCCTTGGCCGTCCCCTGGCGCACATCCTCCCGGGTCACCGCCAGGTACCGGTAGCCCTGCGCCACACTGTAGGCCCGCCGAACCGCACGGCCGCCCTCGTGCAGCAGCTTCTCCGCCGTGCTCCGGTCGAGCAGGCCCACGTGCCGCCCTGTCAGAATCGCCCGCACCAGGGCATCGTAGTCCGCCAGCAGGTATGCGCCCATGAAGGCGTAGGGACTGCTGAAGTTGAGATCCACCCGCACCGGCTCCAGGGACTGCGCCAGCTTCACATCCACCGCCGGCGCGCTCTTCAGCAGCCGGTCCACGTGCTCCCGCAGCGCCTCCAGGTGCTCGCGCCCCTGCAGCAGCTCCCGCTCCACCTGCACCAGCCACCAGTCCGCATAGGGGTCGTCTGCCGCCGCGCCCGTCCAGATGGGCCGCAGCATGGTGGCGAAGCGCAACAGGCCCACGATGGTCGGTTTGTCCCCTTCCGGACGGCGCCCGTAGACCAGCCGCTGCGCCTGCCGGGTCTGGATCTCCATGATCGCCTGGCTGCGCAGCGCGCCCGGACGGTCACCGTGTGCGTTCTCCCTTGTGGTCGTCATGTACACCTCCTTCGCTTGATATGTTTTCTGCAGTCAGGGCCGCAGGGGTGCCAGATCCGGTGGCCACACTGTGGCCACACCTCTTCGCCCACCCTGGCAGTCGGATCCGCCTCAAGGTCACCTCAGTGGAGCAATGCCTTCGCGCGCCCCGGAAGCGGAAACTCCACCCGCTTCATCTCCCGGCGGATCCTTCCCATCAGCAACCGAATCCAGCCGCTTTCCCCTGGCCCGCCTCCACGCCGGCGCAGCAGACCCCATGCCTCCAGCCCGTCGAGCACCTTGACGAGACAGATCCGGGGGATGCCGACCTCGGCACTCAACTGCCGCTGTGAGACCTCGTGCCAGGCGCCATCGCCGTATTGCTCGAGCAGATAGGCGAACACCTGGGCGGTATTGAGGGAGATGGCGTTGTACCCGCCGGGTCTCAGGGTGCGACCCCATCGCCCGTGAGTGAGCGCCAGCAGCGGCATGAGCCGGCACTCAGGCCCGGATCCGCGGATGTGGCGCTCCAGCACGTCCAGCACCCAGCGGCGGAAGGCCTTGGCCCGCTCGGTGCGCGAGAACATGGCGATGAGGTGGCAGCCGCGCGGCGAGAAGATGCGGACCTTCTGTCGGCCACCGGGGGTCTCCATATCCAACAGGTCCGTCATCTGGTCGGTGAACTCGTCCGCGTGGCGGTTGTAGAGACGGCGGATCTGTTTCGACGCTTCTGAATCTTCAAAGGGGGCGTCAGTTTGGGTACCCCCTTTGGCTGCATAGCCCAAGGCACGCCCCAAATCTGAAGCCGTCAGCCAAGGCTCCCCCTGGCGGTCGATAAGGGTCAGCGGCGTCTCTCCGAACGCCAGCGTTGCGGGTAACAGGCTCATGGAATGCCTCCGTTGTTCACTCCTCCGCGGGCACCGGACCGGTCACTTGGCCATCCGGCAATCCGTGGCCACACCTGTGGCCACCTTGGTTCTCCATCCGTTCCCTCTTGTCCATCAGCATTTCCTGAAGTGGCCACAGCTGTGGCCACTTGGCTGCTCCGCTCATGGGCGCGCCCCCCGCCGGGATTCCGCCTCCTGGAGCTGGGCCCGTAGCCGGCCGAGCTGGGTCTCCAGGCCCTTGCGTGCATTCGGGGTCCTTGAAGCCTCAATCAGCCGCTCCAGCGCCTGGATGTCGCCGCGCAGGTGGCTCAGCTCGAGGTCGCGTCCAGTGTTGGAAGCGCGCTCCGGGGCTCGGTTATGGGGGGGACTCCAGCTGGCGAGCGGGGGCCCGACGGGCACGAAGACGCCAGCCCTGACCCGCTCGCAGAGCTCGGCGGCGTACCGCCCGGGACTGCGGAGAGGATCGCTGGTGTCCAGCGCCTTGTGGGCGAGGGCGTCGAGGATGTCCTGGTGGTGTTCGGCGGGCAGCCTGGCCCGGAGGACGCGACCGACGACCCGGCGGGTGTTGTCGTCGAACTGCTCGGGCCACCTGAGATCATCGGGCGTCGAGGGGGGTGCAGATTTTGAACGGCCCCCCGCTGTAGTAGTTGTAGTTTTATTACTACCACTACTACTACAGGAACCAGGTCCAAAATTTGTACTTTCTTTGTTTTCAGTGAGTTGTATGCCGGGTCTAAAATTTGTACCTGGCTGTGCCTCACCGGGTTCAAATTTTGGACCTGGTAAAATTTGCACCGCCCTGTGGCCGTTCTGCCCGTTTACGGGGGGTGCGCTGTCAAAATTTGTACCCGGTTCCGTCACCGGGTCTAGATTTTGAACACCCCCTCTGCTGGCCACACTGTGAACGGAACGCCGGGGTGCCCCGCCTTCGCCTGAGCCCCTGGTGTCATTCCGCCCCTTACGGTCGCCGCGGGCGGCCGAGCCCCCCAGCGCCAGTCCGAAAAACCCGCCCGAGCGACGCTCCACCGTGGCCGCCGCCTCCATGCGCCGGGCCATGGCATCGGGTTGCTCGAGGGGGTCGCGCCCCTCGGCCACGTCCCGGTCGATCCCCTCCAGGGCCGACAGGGCGGCCCGCCGGACATGGGGATTCTGGTGTCCATGGGCGGACTCCTCGAGGAGCCTGATGTAGCCGTCGTCGAGGTAGGCGGCGTCGGCAAGGGGCGCCGGTTCGCTGTGGATGGCGTAGAGGTTGCCGCGGAAGCGACCGGAGGCATCACGGACCCGCTGGCACAGGCTGATCCAGCGGGTGATCCGCAGCAGCAGGAGATTGCGGATCACCGTCCCCCGGGAGTGGCCGAGCACCCGGCAGGTTTCCCGGACCGAGGGCATGGCGATGGCGCCGTTGGGTTTGCACCGCGCCTCCTGCATCAGGTAGAGGAAGTGCACCTTCGCCCCGTCGGTCAGGAAGGGGTCCCGGACCAGGATGGTGGGGTAGGCGTCATGCCAGGTGCCCAGGAAGAGCATCCCCTCCTGCTCGGCGCCGCCCGCGCTCGATGTGGACAGGGCCTCGGCCTGGGCCCGGATCAGGGCTTCCAGCGCCCGCGTGTGGGGTGAGACGACGACAGGCTGGCCGTTCATGCGAAGAGCCTCCCCTGGTCGCCGTCCCGCGCCGCGATGCAGACCGGGTTCAGCCACAGGCACTCGGTCCGGGGAACAGTGCCGCGGCGGCCGTTTGCGTGGGCCTGGGTTTCGTGCCGCTCCCAGCCATAGGGCAGCAGCAGGTCGTCGTAGAGCTCGCTGCGGTAACCGGAAAGGACCACCGCAGACCGTGTCTTGCGCAGCCGGGCCAGCAGCGTCACGTGCTCCGGCTCGGACATCTCGTGGCGGTAGTAGGAGCCGCCGTCGATGACCCGGGTCTCGTGCAGGTAGGGGGGATCGGCGTAGATGAGCGTCCCGGGGTTGCGCTGCTCGGTAATGAGGTCGATCGCCGGGCGCCGTTCTATCAACACCCCCTGCAGGCGCTTCGCCAGCGCCTGGATGCGCCCGGGGAAGTTCGCCCAGTCGCCCGCCGTGGTCTGGGAGCGCCCCGAACCGGTGTAGGCCCGGAACCCGGTCCGGCCCTTGGTCGCGCCGGCCGAGCCATAACCCGCCTGGGCCCGGAACACGGTGCGCCGGGCCCGCTCCAGGGCATCCAGCTCCGCACCGCCCGTTTCCAGGCACACCTCGAACTCGGCCCGGGCGTAGGGAGTCAACGCGCAGAGCTCGGCCAGCCGGCTGGCCTGCTCCGGGTCGCGGAGGACCCGGAACAGGTTCACCACCTCCCCGTCGAGATCGTTGTAGATCTCCGCCCGGCTCCGCGGCTTGCGCAGCAGGACCCCGGCCGAACCCCCATAGGGCTCGAGGTAGGTGTCATGGTCCGGGAAGAAGGAGACGATCCAGGGCGCCAGGCGCCACTTGGCGCCGTGGTAGCGCATGACCGGTGCATGAACGTCCGTGTCCATGGCTACGCCTCCAGCCGCGCGGGGCCGGCAGACTTCCGCCCGGTGCCGGTTGCAGCGGGAGGAAACTCCTCCAGCCAGCGCTGGGCGAGCCGCCAGATAATGCGCAGACTCGCCCCGGTCTCGTCCGCGATCTCGGTCCACTGGTCCGGCCGCGGCCACCCGGTCTCGCCGGCAACTCGCTTCCAGACCATCCAGATCCGGCTGGTCGTCTCTTCGTCCGGCTCCGGCGGGCGCCCCACGCCCCGTGGCGCCCGGATCGAGCGCCGGCAGGCCACGTACTCCTTCTGCCCCATCCCGAAGAGGGACTCCATCATCTCCGCCGGCGCGTTCCGGCGCACCAGCTCCAGCTTGGCCGCCTGGAGCTGCGACTCGCGGCGCACCTGGTCGAGCACCATCCAGAACGCCGCCCGGTCGAGCTGCACCCGCAGAATGTGCCCGTCGAGCTTGCGCTCCAGCAGCGTCAGCTCGCCGAGGGTGAGGTTGCGGAGCGCCTCCGCCTCGCGGTCGCCGATGTTCATGTCCCGCAACGCGGACCAGTCACCCTCGCGGGTGCAGGAGGTGGCGTAGCGCAGGACGGCGTTGGTCAGTTCGTATTCCTTGCGAGCCATGGCGCCTACCTCCACGGATTGCCGCTGGTGAGCCGGTGGACCGCCCGGTAGGTCTCCACCAGGTCGGTCCACAACGACCATTCCCGGTCGCCCCAGGCCTGGTACATGGCCGGTCCGATGTCGGGCCCGTCGAGCGGGGGCACGTCGGTGGCCAGCTGCTCGTCGAATCGGCCCCAGTACCACTGGCTCCACAGCGAGGGTCCCGAATCACCCCCCGCCGCCTGGATCGCCTCGCCGATGGGGCGCTCGCACCATTCCTCCGGCATGTGGGAGATCGCCCCGCCATGGGCGGCGAACTGCTCCGCCAGGGCGGCCAGGTGCCACCAGACCACCGCGGCGGTCCGCACCGCCTCGGGTGCCATGGGCTCCAGGACCTCTTGGGGAACCGGGCTCACCAGGTAGCCCAGGCCCGCGGGAATCGGGATCACCACATCCCCCATGCGGGTCAGGTGCGCCAGGCGGGTGGCGAGGGTCCAGCAGCGCGCCCGCAGGGATTTGAGGTCGGTGGGCAGATCCGGCGTGGACCGTCCCAGCGGGGTCTCGCTCTCCCGGGTCTGCGCCGCCCCGGCCGACTCGGCGGGCGGCACCACGGCGAGCCGCGGCGTCCGCTGGGCCGGCTCCCGCTCGGGGGCGTGCCCGCCCGCCGGCGCTGGATTCGGCGCCTCCGGTTCTGCGCGCGGGGAAGCGGTCGTCACCGGAGTCGACGCCGGTGCCGATGCCGGGGCAGCGCTCCCGGGGTCCTGGGCAAGGCTCCCCTGTTCAGGCTCCTCCGCACCCGCGGGCTCCGCCCCTTCCTCATCGGCCTGGCCATTGCCCGGCTGCTCCTCAAGCAGCTGCGCCACGGTGCGGCCGCTCAGCGCCGCGCCGAGCACCAGGCTCGCGCGCTGCACGTCGCAGTCCGCCGAGACGGAGAGCTCCGTCTCCAGGTCACGCCTAACCGGGTCCAGGTCGAGGGTCTCGCCGTCGTGGCGGGAGAGGACATCGATGAAAAGGGATTGCGCGGATTCGGCCTCGCCCAGTCCGAGAACGGCCCAGGCGGCGCAGAAGGCCCTGTCGAGGTTCCGGATCCGCTCGATCTGCGGCCGCCCCATGCCGGTCCGCAGGGCGGTGGGAATGGCCGGGTGCAGCGTGTCCACCGCATAGTCGAACCACATGAGGATGGTGCGGCCGACGCTGTAGCCGTACCGCTTCAGCCGCTCGGCGAGCTGGCGCGGTGTGAGGCGCTCACCCCCGCCCTCTTCTTCCAGCAGCTGACGCAGCTCACGGATCGCCAGGGCCCTGTCGATGAAGGTGAGATCCCCGCGGAGATCGTTCTCCTTCAGGTGCGCCACCAGGGTCTCCGTGTCGCCCGCCCAGGGCTGGAACAGGCAGTGGACCCGGAGGAAACGCTCATCCCCCGTCTCCTGCCACAGCTCCTGGACCGCCTTCAGGCGGGTGTTACCGCCCTCGGCCACCATGTAGTGCTCGGCGTCCGGCCGCCGGGTGATGTTCAGTGTCTGGGTCATGCCCGAGGCGCGGATGGAGTCCTTGATTGCCTCGAACATGCTGTTCGGGACCCGCCGCGGGTTTCGGTCATAGGTCCGGATCCGGTCCACCTCCAGGATCATCGGGGTGGGATTGATGGGGTCGGTGGACGGCATGACCTCTCCCTGGTCACGGCGGAAATGGGGCTGCTGCAACAGGTCGATGAGCTCCGCATCGCTCGGTCGTTGTTTCTTCATGTCAGGCCTCCTGCCTCGAGCGCTCGGTCACGGCATCCAGAGTGATGTCGAGATGGGGAAACAGCTCCTGGACCAGGATCACCATCGTCTCCAGCGCGCAGGCCGTGGCGCCGCGGCGCTGAGGCTCCCAGCGATGGACCGGCACCCGGGCCGTGGCGGCCTCCCGGTAGGCGACGGTGGTGGGAACGACGGTGTCCAGAATGGAGATGCCGCCGCGCGACTCGGCGAAGGTGGCCTTGCGCAGGCCATCCGCGACCCGGCGCGCGTCGATGGTCCGATCCATGCGGTAGACCAAACCATAGAGGTGCCCGACCGGAGCCCCGAGGTACTGCATGGGTCGCAGGCGCTCGAGCATGCCGAGGGTGCCTCGGGCAAACTCGCGGGCGGAGAGGATCTCCGGCGGGATGGGCGAGAGCAGGATGTCAGCCGCCAGCACGCCCGCGTCCTGGAGCGGACCCACCGCGCCCTGGGTGTCGATCAGGACAATGTCGTAGTCCTGCAGCTGCCGGAGCGCATGCCGCATCCGGACCCGGCCATCGGGCGTGTGGAGAATCCAGTTCTCCAGGCTGCCGTCGGGGTCATCCGACAGGACGATGTCCAGGTTCTGGATGCTGGTGCGGCTTATGGCGCCCGAGGCCGATCCGCAGGTCACGAGACGGTGCAGGCCCGCCTCGGCGCGGAACTCCAGTGGGTAATAAGAGCTCAGGGTTGGTTGGATATCCGCATCCACTATGAGGACGCGGATGCCGGAGTCGGCTAGGATACCGCCCAGATTGGCGGTTATGGTCGTCTTGCCTACACCACCCTTTGTGGAACAGATAGTTACTGCGATCATCACACCCTCCTCTTGTTGGAGGGTGTCTACTCTCGGTTACCTTGGATTTGGGCCCTGGAATTGGACTGTTAATCCGTGTGTCGTTGGTTCGAGTCCAACCGGGGGAGCCAGACAGAAAAGGGGTTGACGAGAAATCGCCAATCCCTTTTTTCTTTGCCGCCCGCGTGGCGGCACCCGCCCCGCCTGGTCCTCGCCTCCCCCCGCCGAGCCACCCCCTTCGCGCGCCATTGCGCCCCGCGCACGACCTGCCGGATCCGAAGCCCGCCCGCGGCGGTGCTGGCCATGAGAGACGGTGACGCACCCGCGGCGATTTCACGGGGACGCATTGCCCCACACGCCGGGCGACTGTCGGCACGGTTTCGTGACGGCATCGCCTCTTACCATCACTGACTATGTCGGCGATTTTCAACCTTTCCTTGCCTCCCGTTCCCGTACCGGGCGCAAATCCGGCATGCCGCGACCCCGCGACTGATTGAAATCCCGCAGCGGAATTCCTCGCTGCGCTCTTTTCCGGTGCCCGATGGTTATCGGCACCGCGCCGGTTTTACAAACCCCGTCCCGAGTTGTTAAGTTCGGAATCGAGGTGTTCGGAAGGACTCCGCACTCATGCATCTCCCGTCCTCTCCAGGCCAACGGCTCGATTCCAGGGAATTTCATGCATATCAACCAGCTCCAGAACCCCGCGCTCTTCCGCCAGCAGTGCTACATCGACGGCCGGTGGCGCGATGCCGACAACCGGGCCACCATCGAGGTGGTGAATCCGGCCGACCGGGCCGTACTCGGTTCCGTGCCCGACATGGGTGCCGCCGAGACGGATGCCGCCATCGCCGCGGCGAATTCGGCTTTCAGGAGCTGGAGAAACAGGACGGCCGCCGAGCGCGGCGCGATCCTGCATCGCTGGCATGAACTGATGCTGGAGAACCAGGACGACCTCGGCGCACTGATGACCCTGGAGCAGGGCAAGCCGCTCCCCGAGGCGAAGGGTGAGATCGCCTATGCCGCGGCCTTCCTGCAGTGGTTTTCCGAGGAGGCCAAGCGGGCCTACGGCGACACCATCCCGGCGGCCAGGCCCGGGCAGCACATTGTCGTCATCAAGCAGCCGGTGGGCGTGTCCGCGGCCATCACCCCCTGGAATTTCCCGGCCGCGATGATCACCCGCAAGGCCGGCGCGGCCCTGGCTGCGGGCTGCACCATGGTGGTGAAACCCGCCTCGGAGACCCCCTTCTCGGCCCTGGCGCTGGCAGAGCTGGGCGAGCGGGCCGGGCTTCCGGCCGGCGTGTTCAACGTCGTCACCGGCAACGCCCGGGAAATCGGCCAGGCCCTCAACAGCAGTTCCACGGTGCGCAAGATCAGTTTCACCGGTTCCACCGAGGTGGGCCGGATACTGATGCGTCAGAGCGCCGAGCACATCCAGAAGATCTCCCTCGAGCTCGGCGGCAATGCCCCCTTCATCGTCTTCGACGACGCCGACGTGGACCGGGCGGTGGAAGGCGCGATTGCCTCGAAATTCCGCAATACCGGCCAGACCTGCGTCTGCGTCAACCGGTTCATCGTCCAGGACGGCATCCACGATCGGTTCGTGGAGAAGCTGAAGGCGGAAATGGCGAAGCTGAAGGTCGGCGACGGGTTCGAGGAGGGAGTCAACCAGTCGGCCCTGATCAACGACGCCGCGGTCGGCAAGGTGCGGGAACACCTGGACAACGCCCTGGAGGGCGGGGCCACCGTCCTCGCCGGCGGCGTGCCCCACCCGCTCGGCCGCCAGTTCGTGACGCCCACGCTGGTGACCGGGGTGAAACCCGACATGAAGGTCTGCCGGGAGGAAACCTTCGGGCCCCTGGCGGCGATTATCCGGTTCGAGACCGAGGCGGAGGCGATCGAGATCGCCAACGACACGCCCTTCGGCCTGTCCGCCTATTTCTACAGCCGGGATATCCATCGCATCTGGCGCGTGGCGGAAGCGCTCGAGACGGGCATGGTCGGCATCAACGAGGGCATGATCTCCAACCCGGCCGCCCCCTTCGGCGGCGTCAAGGAGTCCGGCCTCGGCCGCGAGGGGTCCAAGTACGGCATGGACGAATACATGGAAGTGAAATACCTCTGCATGGGAAGCGAGTGAGGGACCGGATAACCATGCCTGGAAAAACCTGGAAAATCGCCGTCCTCCCCGGCGACGGCATCGGCGTGGAGGTCATCGATGCCACCCTGCCGCTGCTGGATGCCGTGGCGGAGCAGTCCGGCCTCCATCTCGTCCACGAGACCTTCCCGTGGCCAAGCTGCGCCTGGCACCGGGAGACCGGGCAGATGATGCCGGACGATGCGCTCGACCGGCTGCGTGGCTACGACGCGATGCTGCTGGGCGCGCTGGGGGATCCCGGCCCCCTGAGCGACCGCAGCCGCCATGTGTTGCCGGACGGGATCTCGCTCGCGCCGCTGCTGACCTTGCGCAAGGAGTTCGACCTCTGGGCCTGCGAACGCCCGGCGCGCTTCTATCCCGGCGCCCGCCGGTACCTGGCGGATCCACGCTCCCGGGATATGGACATGCTCGTCATCCGCGAAAACAGCGAAGGCGAATACGTCAACCAGGGCGGACGCCTGCACCGCGGAACCGCCCATGAAACCGCGACCCAGGTGGAGGTGTTCACCCGGGTTGCGACGGAGCGCCTGGTCCGGCACGCCTTCGAGTCGGCCGCCCGCCGCCTGGAGGAACGCCGCCGGGGACATCTCCCGGCCCGGTCGTTCAGCGATGATCGCGGCGGCGAGTCCGGGGCGCAGGTCTGCCTCGTCACCAAGCGCAATGCCCTGCCCCACTGGGGCGAGCTGTACACGGAAGTCTTCAATGAGATCGGACGCGACTATCCCGACATCGGCATGCATCACGAACTGGTGGATGCGGCCTGCATGAAATTCGTCCAGTCGCCCTGGCAGTTCGATGTCGTCGTTGCCAGCAACCTGCAGGGGGACATCCTCACCGACCTGGCGGCCGTGCTCTCCGGCGGCATGGGCGTGGCGCCCTCCTGCAACATCAAGCCCGACGACCGCGGCGTGCCGCCGTTGTTCGAACCGACCCACGGCAGCGCCCCGGACATCGCCGGCCAGGGCCGGGCCGATCCCCGCGCCATGTTCCTGACCGCGGCCATGATGCTGGAGTGGATGGGCGTTGAGGACGAAGCGGCGCAGGCCGCCGGCCTCGGCATCCGCCGGGCCGTGGAGAAGGATCTGTCAGAGCAGCACGAGGACCGCGGCACCGCGGAGATCACCGCCGCCGTGTTGGCCCGGCTTCAGCCTGAATAGTCCGGCTGTCACCGCCTGCCCCCCTGGTGCACGGCGGCAGGCCCGAGGGACCCGCATGCCGGAATGCGGCCACGGGCCGGCATCCGGTTCCCTGGCCGGCTCGACGTAACAGACACCCCAGACAACAGGATTTGCCCTATGAGTCATCTTTCACCCTTGTTGAAGCAGTCCAGCGGCATTCTCGCGGCACGCGGCGAGGGCGCCTGGCTGTATGATGCCGATGGTTCGAAATACCTGGACTTCACCGCCGGCATTGGCGTCACCAGCACCGGTCATTGCCACCCGAAGGTTGTCGCGGCGGCCCAGAAGCAGGTCGCAACCCTGATCCATGCCCAGTACACGACAGTGAGGCATCCGGGCATGCTGGCGTTGACCGATCGCCTCTACGAGCACCTGCCCGCTCCGCTCGACTCCATCGCATTCTCCAATTCCGGTTCCGAGGCGGTCGAAATGGCGGTGCGCCTCGCCCGGCACGCCACCGGGCGCAGCAACATCATCGCCTTCACCGGCGGCTTCCACGGCCGGACGATGGCGGCGGCCTCGCTGACCACCTCCATCAACAAGGTGCGGACCGGCTTTCACCCGATGATGGCGGGGGTGGTGCACTCCCCGTTTCCCCATGCCTACCGTTACGGCTGGGACGAGGAGGAGGCCACCCGCTTCTGCCTGAAGGAGCTGGACCACATCTTCCTGACCCAGTCCGCGCCGGAAGACACCGCCGCGATGATCATCGAGCCGGTGCAGGGCGAGTACGGCTACTACCCGGCCAACACAGCCTTCATGCAGGGCCTGCGCGAGCGCTGCGACCGGCACGGCATCCTGCTCATCACCGACGAGATCCAGGCCGGCTTCGGGCGCACGGGCCGGTTCTGGAGCCATGCCCACTTCGGCGTCACGCCGGACATCCTGATCACCGCCAAAGGACTGGCCAGCGGCTTCCCCCTCTCCGCCATCGCCGCGTCGACCGCGCTCATGTCCAAGGGCCTCCCGGGCTCCCAGGGCGGAACCTACGGCGCCAACGCCGTCGCCTGTGCCGCGGCGCTGGCCACCATCGACGTGATCGAAGGGGAGAATCTGGTCGAAAACGCGAAATCGACAGGCGCCCACCTGCGCCGGCGGCTGGAGGAGCTGAAGAGCGGGTTTGCGTTCATCGATGCGGTGCGCGGCATGGGCCTGATGCACGGCATGGAGATCGTGGACGCGGAGGGACAGCCGGACGGCGAGCTGGCCGGCAATCTGCTGAAGGCCGCCGAGCGGCACGGCCTGCTGTTGCTGCGCTGCGGCACCCACGGCCAGATCATCCGCTGGCTGCCGCCGCTCGTCATCACCGGCGGCGAGGTGGACGAGGCCATGACAAAGTTCTCCGCCGCGGCCGAATCACTGGCGTGAGCAGGCCGACCCGCATCGTCGTTCTGAACGCCCCGGGGGAAGGCGAGCTGCCCGGGCTCGAGGCGATCCGGGGCGAGGCGGATATCGTTCATGTCTCGGCCGAGGATGATTTGCGCGCCGCCCTCCCCCGGGCCGATATCGTGGTGGTCACGGATTTCCGCACGGCCGTGTTGCGGCGGGCCTGGCCCCGGAATCACCGCATCCAGTGGCTGCACGCCACCAGCGCCGGGGTCGACCGGCTGATGTTCCCCGAACTGGTGCGGAGTGACATCGTCGTCACCAATGCGCGCGGCGTGTTCGACCGCGGCATCGCCGAATACGTGCTGGGCGCCGTGCTGCTGTTCGCCAAGGACACGCTGACCAACATCCGCCTGCAGCGCGAGCATCTCTGGCGGCACCGGGAGACGGAGCTGCTCGACGGGCGCATGGCCCTGATTGTCGGCGCCGGCTCCATCGGCAGGGAGGTCGCGACGCTGCTGCGGGGGGTGGGCATGCGGGTAATCGCCACCGCATCCCGGGCCCGGGAGGATGCGGCTTTCGATGCGGTTCACGCCAGCAGGGATCTGCACCAACTGCTGCCCGATGCGGATTTCGTCGTCATCACCGCGCCGCTGACGGACCAGACCCGGGGGTTGTTCGATCACGCGGCGTTCGGGCACATGCACCCCGGGGCGCGCCTGATCAACGTCGGGCGCGGACCGATCGTCCGTACCGCCGACCTGGTGGAGGCCCTGCAGGGCGGCAAACTCGCCGGCGCCGCCCTCGATGTGTTCGAGGAGGAACCGCTGCCGGAGGACAGTCCGCTCTGGGACATGTCCAACGTGATGATTTCGGCGCACATGGCCGGCGATTTCAGCGGCTGGCAGAAGGCGCTGGGAGAGCAGTTCGTCGACAACTTCCGTCTCTGGCGGCAGCAGAAACCCTTGCGCAACATCGTCGACAAGACACGGGGCTATGCCTCGGCAAGCTAGTGTACTGCGTCACTCCAGGGCTGAACTGAACAGGGAACCGATATGAGCGAAGAAATTCTGCGCATGACAGCCATCGAGCTGCTGTCGCACTACAGGACCGGCGCGCTTTCCCCGGTGGATGCCGCCCGGGCGATGCTGGATCAGATCGAACGGCTGAACCCGGTCGTCAACGCCTACTGTCTCGTGGACCCGGAAACCACCCTGTCCCATGCCCGCGAGTCGGAGCAGCGCTACCTGAAGCATGAGCCCCTCGGCAAGGTGGACGGTGTGCCCGTGGCCGTCAAGGATGTCTTCCTCACTCCCATGTGGCCGACCTTGAAGGGATCGCGCATCGTCAGGCCCGAGAGCACCCTGAACAAGTCCTCGGCGGCCGTCTCCGCCCTGAGCCGCAACGGCTACGTCCCGCTCGGCAAGACCACCACGCCCGAGTTCGGCTGGAAGGGTGTCACGGACAGCCTCCTCTGCGGGCCGACCAACAACGCCTGGAACCCGGCCATGACCTCGGGCGGCTCCAGCGGCGGCAGCGCATCCGCCGTCGCCCTGGGCATGGGTCCGCTCGCACTGGGCACCGATGCCGGCGGCTCCATCAGAATCCCGGCCGGGTTCAGCGGCATTGTCGGATTCAAGCCCACCTTCGGCGAGGTGCCGCACTGGCCGGGCAGCCCCTTCGGCACCCTCGCCCACGCCGGGCCGATGACCTGGACCGTCGAGGACTGCGCCCTGATGATGGACGTGATGACCGAGCCCGATTCGAGGGACAGCTTCGCCGCGCCGCGGTCGAATTTCGGTTATCTCGCCGACCTCGACCGGGACATCAAGGGCCTGCGCATCGCCTTCAGCCCGGACCTGGGCTATGTCGACGTGGATGCCGAGATCCAGGAATCGGTCCGGAAGGCCGTTGCCGTGCTCGAGGCGCTCGGCGCCCATATCAGCCATGTGGACCCCGGTTTCAGCGATCCCCTCGCCGCCTTCGGGCACCTGTTCTACAGTGGCGCGGCCAACGCCCTGCGGGATCTCGGGCCCCGTCAGCGGGAGCAGATGGATCCCAGCCTGATCGAGGTCGCCGACAAGGCCGGCAAGCTCAAGATGCTCGATTACCTGGACGCCATGAACAAGCGCCTGGCGCTCAGCGAGCGCATGGCGGTCTTTCACGACAAGTACGATCTGCTCGTCACCCCGACCCTGCCCATCACCGCGTTCCAGACCAACCGGGAGGTCCCGCCCGACTGGCACAGCACCCGCTGGCCGAGCTGGACGCCCTTTACCTACCCCTTCAACATGACCGGTCAGCCGGCTCTCTCGGTTCCCTGCGGTTTCTCCAGCGCCGGCCTGCCCATCGGGCTGCAGATCATCGGCGGGCGTTTCGCCGACAAGCTCGTGCTGCAGGCGGGCCAGGCCTACCAGAAGGCGGCGCCGCTGACCGACCGGAGGCCGGCGCTGTTCGCGGCCGGGGGGGCCGCCGGATGACCGAGTCACTGGACCACGACTTCTACGAATCCGAGGATCCGATCTGGAATCCCGCCCTGCTGGCCATCCCCGTGCCGGGCATTCGCCGCATGGTGAACATGGCGGCGGAGATGGATGACGTGATCCACCTCTCCATCGGCCAGCCGGACATGCCGGCGCCGGACAATATCATCGAGGCCACGGTGGACGCGCTGCGGGCGGGCCAGACCGGCTACACCATGGACGCCGGCCTGCCCGAGCTGCTGGATGCGCTGGCCGATTACTACGGAAAGCGCTACAAGCGCTCACTCAGCCCGGAAAACGTCATCGTCACCACGGGCGCCACCGAGGCGATCTACCTGGCGCTGACAGCCACCTCCGCGCCCGGGCGTGAATTCATCGTCCCCGATCCGGCGTTCATGCTCTACGCGCCCCTGATTCGCATGAATGGCGGCGTGGTGCGGGCGATACCCACCCGGCCCGAGAACAATCACCAGCTGGATCCCCAGGAGGTGATCGACGCCATCCGGATGGACACCTACGCCATCGTCCTCAATTCGCCGAGCAATCCCACCGGTACGGTCTATCCGCGGGAGACCATCGAGGCGATTGTCGAGGAGGCGGCCTACCGGGGTGTCTATGTCATCAGCGACGAGGTCTATGACCACCTGCTCTATGACGGCAAGACCTATCCCAGCGTCTTGAACTGCTGCAGCGATCTCGACCACGTGATGGTGATCAGCAGCTTCTCCAAGACCTACAGCATGCCGGGCATGCGCATCGGCTGGCTGATTGCCAGCCAGGGCGCGATCAAGAAGCTGCGCCGCTACCACATGTTCACCACCACGGTCGCCAACACCCCATGTCAGTGGGCTGGCGTCGAGGCCCTGCGCGGCGATCACCGCTTCGTGGACGACATGGTGCAGGAATACACCCGCCGCAGAAATCGTCTGATCGAGCTGATCGATGAAACGCCCCACCTCACCGGCTACAAGCCGGATGGGGCCTTCTACGTGTTCCCGTCGCTGCCCGAAGGGGTCAATGGCGGCAATGTCGCCCTGCGCCTGTTGCGGGAGACCGGCGTGTGCACAATCCCCGGCGAGACCTTCGGAAACTCTTCAGCCAATGCATTGCGCATCAGCTATTCGACCTCGATGGACAACATCGAGCGCGCCTTCGAGCGTATGATTCCCTGGTTCAGCAAACAGGATTTCTCCTAGGCTGACGCGGAAACCGGCCACTCGGCCCGGCCCCCACGGGGAGCGGGTTTAACACCCTCGGCAGGGGGCCATAAGGCATGCCGACACGACCCGGGGCCCACAGCCCCTCCCCGCCCGGGTCTTCCGCGCCCGCCAAGGCGGCTCAACGGGACCAGTGCCACAGGCTGTCGAGCTTGGCCAGCGCCTCCCGCACACCCAGATTCCCCGCCGTCACCTGGTCCAGGATCTCCCGGACGTAGGGATCGCTCTGGGCGATGAAGCTGAGCATCCCCAGCGCCCGCTCGTAGACATCCTCGGTACGGCGCATCAGGGCGCGGGTGGCGTCGATGTAGGCCGGCGGCCTCTCTTCCAGGGTCGCCACCATGCAGGCCAGCATGCGGGCTGCGGAAGCCGCACTCGACTTCGGCTCGCCTTCAAAGTCGATTCCGTGCAGGAGCAGGTCCAGGACCGTACGCAGCACATCCGGCAGGTTCCGTCGCAGGGCATCCGGATCCTCCTTGTTGCTGTGTCGCAGATATGCGGCATCAATCAGTGTCTGCGCGTCCATCCCCACCTCCGATGATTCCCGATCATCCATGAAGCATAGCCTGCCCCCGGACAAGTGCCCCGGTTTGCGCACTTTCTATACATATTTGCTATGTTATTGAAAAGGCGACCGCCAGATCAGGCGGAGGATGCGTTATGAGAGTGGTGACATGTCACGAGTGTGGTTATCACTACCCCGACAACTCTCCCTGGGGCCCGTGTCCCCATTGCGGCTCCACGGTGAGGCGGGTCGAGGATGAAGCCTGGGCACGGGCGCCCGAACCGGATGTCCCGGCACCCGACCCGTCGGCGGTTACGCCCGTGCTGGACAAGCCCTCATGATTCAGTTCGACCAAACGCTGGATCTCAGCGGACTGAACTGTCCCATGCCATTGCTGCGCACCAAGGCGATGCTGGCGCAGATGGATTCCGGCCAGGTGCTGAATGTCATCGGCACCGATCCCGGCTCACCCCGGGAGTTCCTCATCTATGCCCGCCAGGCGGGACATGAAATCCTGGAACTGGTGGAGACGGACGGAAAGTTCCACTGCCTGATTCGCAAGGCATGAACATCCGGCCGCACGAGCCGGGGGGATGTTGGCGAGGGTCCGGGGCGATCACTCCTCGTCGCCCAACCGATCGCCATACTCGGCCCAGCGTTCGGGGACACCATCCTGAAAAGCCGCGAGCAGCATTCGACAATAGCGGATCCGGTAACGGTAGACGCTGCGCATTTCCGGACTGCACTCGGCCAGGCGTGCCTGCAGGCGCCGTAGCTCATCCAGCACATCCGCCTCGCTCTTGAGGTAGGTATGCATCCCTACACCGCCGCCCTGTGGCTCACTCGGCCGGGTATAGCGCCCAGTCACGGGGTTTCCCATCCTTCAGCGCCGCCAGCAGCTGGCGGCAGCAGGCCAGCAGGGGTCCGTAGACGCCCTCCATGTCGGGACTGTCCAGCAGGGCCTGGCTGAGGCGATCCATCTCGAGCCGGACCTCATGTTCCGAGGGAACACGGTCGAATCCCGGGAAATTGAAAAAACGCGAGGAGGTGTCCATAGGCGGCCTTGTTCTTATGTTTGAATTGTTGGATGACGGCTGCAGAACCAGACGACCACCCGGGCCGGGCTGGCAGTGGGCACTGCCAGCCCGGCCCGGGTGAGTCGCAGGCGCATCCTTGTGCCACCCCGGGCCTCCTGCCCGTGGGTCACCGCGATGAACCGCAGTGCTGTCCTTGATCGCAACAATAGCCAAGCCGCCCTATAACGTCATTAGGCGATCGAAGCTGTACCCTGTAGGAAATGGATTACACGCCGATGGCCGGCCAAGGGCGGCGCGCTCGCGTGAAAGGAGGCCTGCCATTCCTGCGCAAGCGCCCTTTGCACCTGACCGCCCGGTGATCCGCTCAAGGCGCCTCCCGGCGTGAGACACGGCACTGGTCTTTGCGTGGAGCCCATGAACTGGGATACTCGGCCCCTGGGCTGGATGAAATCTACCGAATCGGAAACCGTTCCGGGCAGCGGAGGATGGGCAGATGGGAAAGGAGTTGTTGGTCAAGGCGGTGCTTGCCTTTCTGGTGCTGATCTTCCTGGGCGACTGGATCGGCGACCTGGGCGAGAAGATCGCCGCCTCCATGGATGCCACCGCACGGACCGTCCCCATCTACCGGGACCTGGCCAAGGCGGTCGTGGCGGCGGTAATTCTCGCCTTCCCGGTGTGGCGCCGTGACCTGCGCCCGACCCTGCGCTCCCGGCTCAACCGTTCTCAGCCGTCGCCGAATGCAAAGCGCCGCTCGCGGAAGAGCGACAGGCAGGCGTCCCCCACCGACGAGTCGTAGCGCTCTCCCCGCCCGTCCGCAATCCCGCCCGGGACCACCCCACCCCGGGTGCCGCCCGGCGCGGCCGGCGGGAAGCCATCGCCACCACCGGTCAGGTCCCGGCCCGGTCGCGGTTGAACTTCCGCGCGGACAACCCCTGGCCCTGCAGCAGCACGTCGGTCATCTGCTGCGCGCTCAGGGGCCGGGCGAAGAAGTAACCCTGGGCGTAGTCGCAGCCGTAGCCGGCGAGCAGGTGAACCTGGTCCAGGTTCTCCACCCCCTCCGCCACCACCTTCAGGCCCAGGTTGTGTGCGAGGGTGACGATACCCTCCACGAGCGCCGCATCGTCATCGTCCAGGGCGATATCGTTGACGAAGCTCGCATCCACCTTCAGCAACTGGATCGGAAACCGCTTGAGGAAGCCCAGGGCGGAGTAGCCGGTGCCGAAATCGTCCAGCGCGATCTCCAGGCCCAGCTCATGGAGCCGGGTGAGAATCCCGGTGCTGCCCTCCACGTCGTCGATGAGGGTCCGCTCGGTCAGTTCCAGGCTGAGATCGGTCGGGGCGATGCCGCTGCTCGCGAGGATATCCTGGATGCGGTCCACCAGCTGCGGATCATAGAACTGGCGGGAGGAGATGTTCACCGCCAGGCGTTGCACGGTGATGCCCTCCCGGCGCCAGGCGGAGAGCTGGCGACAGGCCTCGGTCAGCACCCACTCGCCCAGCCGGCCGATGAGGCCACAGTCCTCGGCCACCGGGATGAAGCGTCCCGGCGGCACCTCGCCGAGCTGCGGATGGGTCCAGCGCACCAGCGCCTCCATGCCCACCGGTTCCCGGGTCTCCAGGTCCACGATGGGCTGGTAGGCGAGGCGGAACTCGTCGCGTTCCAGCGCCCGGCGCATGCCGTGCTCGAGCGCCATGTGCTCGAGGGCGCGGGCGTTCATGTCCGAGGTGAAGAACTGGTAGCTGTTCCGGCCCCGCTCCTTGGCCCGGTACATGGCGGTGTCCGCGTTGCGCAGCAGGCCCTCGCCATCCCGGGCATCGTCCGGGTAGACGCTGATGCCGATGCTGGCGCTGGTGAACAGGTCGTGGCCGGTCACCTGGAAGGGGCGGCCGAATATCTCCATCACCTTGGCGGCCACCTGGGCGACGTCCTCCGCCTGGGCGATGTTGTCGACGATGACCGCGAACTCGTCGCCGCCGAGCCGGGCGACGGTATCCTCCGCCCGCAGCGAGCGCGACAACCCCCGCGCCACCGCCGCAAGCAGCTGATCGCCCATGGCGTGGCCGAGCGTGTCGTTGACCGACTTGAAGCGGTCCAGGTCGAGGAACAGGACCGCCAGGCGGTGGCCCTCCCGGTTGGCATGGGCCAGGGCGTGCTCCAGCCGGTCCTGAAACAGCGTGCGGTTGGGAAGGCCGGTGATGGTGTCGAAATAGGCCAGGTGCCTGACCCGCTCCTCGGCGTCCCGCAGTTCGGTGAGATCCAGCAGGATGCAGGCGCACTGGCTCAGTGCGCCCGCATCATCGCGTACCGCGCTGACGGTCAGCCACTGGGGTGCGCGGGTACCGTCACCCCGCTGCACGCTGATTTCACCCTCCCATTGCCCCTTGCGCACGACCGCTTCGACGATCTCCCCGACGGGATCCTCTCTCCCGCCGATGGCGTCCACGAGGAACTCCCCGAACACCTTGTCGTTGAGCTGGGCGGGACTGCGGCCGACGAGCTGGGCGAAGGCGCCGTTCACCATCCGGATCACGCCCCGTTCGTCGATGATCACAATGCCCTCGCTGGTATTCGCGAAGACACTGGACGCCAGCCGCAACTGCTCCTCGGCCTGCTTGCGCTCGGTGATGTCCTGGGCCACCAGCACCAGCCCCCTCACCGTACCGTTCTCGTGCATCACCGAACCGGACAGGGAGACCGGAATCGGCCGTCCGCCGCGGCTCGTCAGCCAGGTCTCGAGGCCGTTGATGATCCCCTCGGAGAGCAGCCGCTGGGGGGGCACCTCCGGCGCCAGGTCGGTAACCTGCGAGCCGATGAGATCCTTCTCCGCCTGGCCGAGCAGCACGCACAGCGCCCGGTTCACCAGCGTCACCCGGCCCTCCGGCGTACTCACCAGCAGCGCGTTCTCCATGCTGCCGATGATGTTGTCCAGGTACTGCTTGGAGATGGTGGTGTGGGCCAGGTTCCGGCCCATCGCCTGGAAACTGCGCGCCAGGTCACCCAGCTCATCGTCCCGCCGGCTGTCCACCTCGATGTTGTAGTCGCCCTTGCCCACCCGGTCGGCCGATTGGGCCAGCTGCCGGATCGGACGCACGAGACGCCGCGTGACCCACAGGGCGAGCCCCCCGCCCACGGCCATGAGGACAAGGGAGATCAGCGCCGTCGCCACGATATCGCGATAGAAGCTCGCATCCGCGACCGCGTCGATGCGGGAACGGCTGGCGTCGATCCCGGCGCGGATTCCCTCCAGGGAGAGAACCAGCCGCACCGCGCCCAGCGGACGTTCGCCGAGGAGAATGGGGGCATCCACCTCCAGGGTTTCGGCCAGTCGGCGCAGACGCATCTCCCCGGCGCGGAGGTCGTCCAGGGGGGAGTCGACGGGCCTGGAAAAGCCGGGTATGCCCTGCCGGCCGTCATGGAGCATCTGCCCGTCGGTGTCGTAGATCAGGGCATGGGCCACGTCGGGCTGCCCGGTCACCGTGACGAGCGTCTCCTGGATGGTCGCCATGTCGTAGTTGTAGACGGAGTTGACCAGGTCATCGGCCAGGAAACCGGCCAGCAGCCGGCCACGCTGCTCGAGCTGGGCGTAGAGCGCCTTCTCCAGCGCTTCCGCGCTGGACTGGCTGGCACTGTGCATCGCCTGCCCGAGCAGCAGCAGGTGGGCGGTGGTGATCGCCGCCGCGACCCCGGCGATGAGGGCCAGGAACGGGATGGCGTAACGCCGGAACAGACCGCCCCTCATGGTTCACCCCCGCCGTCGTCATCGTCCAGCACGCCGTGATAGGCCCTGATCGCCCCGCGCATCTCCCCGTCGATGCGCTCGAAGCGGCTGGTGCGCTGGTAGGACCAGAGCACCGAACGGGCTTCGGGATCCTCCGCCGCCGCCAGCAGCAGTTCGATCAGCCGCGTCCGGACCCGCGGGTCCAGGCTGCTCCGGACCAGTTCGATGGCCCGGGGCAGCGGCTCGCTGACATGGAACACCCGCAGCTCCCGGCGCAACGCCTCCGGGGTGTGGTCGGGATTGTTCCAGTCCAGATCGTTGTAGGCGGCGGCATCCACGAGCCCCTTGTAGACCCAGGTGGCCAGGTTGATTTCACCTCCGGCCAGCGCATAGCCCACCTTGTCGGGCGGCGGCGCCACCCGCGGACCGGACAGGGGGACCGCCTCCAGGCCCTCGTCCCGGAGAATCATCAGGGGCTCGAAGAAGGCGGTGGTGGAGCCGGGGTCCTCGAGGCCGAGACGCCGTCCGCGCAGATCGGCAGGGGTACGGATGTCACTGTCCATGCGGGTGAAGAACAGGGTCCGGTACTCGGCAACGCCCTTTTTCCATTTTCTCAGAATCGACTCCGCCACCCCGGCCCGCTCGTAGAGCACCGCCGAGTAGAGGGTCTCCGTGACCCAGTCCACCCGCCCCTCGCGCAGGTACTGGATCATCTGCGCGTTGTCCCGCGCCATGAGGACTTCTCCACGGGTGATGCCGAGGTCCCCCATCCGCTCCGCCACGTAATCCACCATCGGTTTCAGGCGCAGGTAGTGCTTGCGGGGATTGCTGCTGACCTTGCCGATGACCAGGGTGTGTGTGCGCACCGCCGGCTCCGCGCCCGTGGGCGCGCCGGTGGCCGCCGCGGTGCCCCCGCAAAGGAGGGCGCCGGCGGCCAGGCAGAGCCCGGTAAGCAAGCCTCGCATCATCGCGGCGGGCGCCTCAGAAGTCGTACTGGGCGCGCAGCTGGAGAATCCGCGGGTCGTTGTCATTGCCGAAGGCGTCGGGCTCCGTGTCGACCCAGATATAGTTGGCCATCAGCCGCAACTGCGGATTGAGATACCAGTTCACGCCCAGGGTGAAGTTGCGGGCCACTCCCCCCTCGATATCCCCGTCCTCCAGGTCCAGCGCACTGTAGCGCAGACCGAACTCCCAGGCGCCGGGCCCGCCGCGGCCGAAGTTGCGCAGCGGCCGGATGCGGTCGAATTCGCCGTGGCGGGCGTCGTAGTTGCGCGACTCGCCGGTCAGGAACCAGCTGGCGTAGGCATAGTAGCCGTCGAAGAGCAGGTCCTGCTGGCCGTCGCCCCGGGTCACGCTGGCCTGCAGATACTCCCCCTGGAGGGAGAAGGCGCCGAGCACGGCCGCCGCCTCCAGCCCCAGGCGGGCGGCCGCGTCCACCGCCACCAGGTCGTCGTCGGTGTCCAGCAGCCAGGTGTCGGCCACGTGGGATTCCGGCCGGGAGCGCAGGCGCAGGCGGCTGTCCTCGTAATCGGGGTTGGCCCCGTAGGTCCGGTAGTTCGCCGCCAGACCCAGGTGCAGCGCGCGCCGGGCACCGGCGATGGGCGCATAGGTGGCCCGGAATCCGCCGCCCCAGCCCTCGTCGCCCACGTCGTTGTCGTCACCGTCGTCCAGCCCCTCGCCGAACAGGCCCAGGGCCAGGCTCCAGCTCTCTCCGTGGGTATCGTAGGCGACACCCACATTGCGCCCGGGCACCAGCGCGCCGGGCAGCGCCGGCTCCATGAAGGTGGTGTTCAGGGCGCTGGTCTGCTCCTCCAGGCCGAAGGGTTCCTTGATGGCGCCGACGCGGATCCGGCTCCGGTCGAAGCCGCTGTAGCCGAGCCAGGCATCACCCACATTCGTGTCGTCACCGGCGAAATCCACCTCCAGCTGGTACTCCCAGTCGCCGTAGAACCACCCCTCCAGGCCCAGTCGGACGCTGCGCAGCTCCGCCGCGCTGCCGAGCCGATCCTTCACCTCGCCCTTCTTCACGTTGGGCACCGCGTCCTGGACCAGGGCCGCGTCGGTCATCACCCGCCCCTTGAGCCGCATCCCGAACTGGCCGTCCATGGTCTGCACGCCCACCCCGCCTTCCGTGGTGAGCTGGATGTCGGGTGCCGTGGTGATGCCGGGTGAGGACGGAGCGGAAGGCGCGGCGGCCGGCTCCTCCTCATCCATCGCCAGCACCAGCTGCTGGTACTGTTCCTCGGTGAGGGTGCCGTTGTCGCGCAGGATGGTGAGGAGCTGGAGCATCTGCTGGTTGCCCGCCGTGGCGATACCCGGGAACAGCAGTGCCACCAGCAGGGCCAGTCCCGGCCATGGGCGGAGGGAGCGTCGTTTCATCACAGGCCTCGTCAATCAGGCGGGCGGCACGCCGTGATGGCTCTCCGGAGCGCACCGACCCGCGTTATAAATTCTTATTCCAGATACATTAGCGTTTCCCGCCATGAATTTCAGTGATCCAGATACCGTGTCTGGAACGAAATATCCAAGCATCCACAAGGGCTTCCCCCGCCCTGGCGCTGCGCGAGGCGGGCATGGCTGCTGCAGTGAGGAAGGGATTGAAGGTAGGCAGGAGGGGGGCATCAGCCCCATGGCCGGATCAGGCGGGAGAGTCCGGATGGGAGATTCGCCCTCCCTGCGCAGCCGCACCCGCCGCCGGGATACCGCCCGGGACGGCTGCAGCTGCGAGGAGATGTCTCAGTGGTGGGCGGGGATCCTCACCTCGCCATCGCGCAGCTTCTCCAACTGCCGGCGCGCCTCGAGCAGGCGCAGGCGGTAGATGGGACTCAGGCGCGTGGTATAGGCGAGGCGGTGTTCGAGATCGGCGATGAACGCCAGCAGCTCGTCCTCTCTGGGCAGGGTGGACTGCCCGGTTGCATATTCTTCCATGATAGTCCTCCATCGGGTTCAATCCGGCACTTCCCGGCCGGTCTTGTCGTCTGGTCGCGCATTGACAACCATAGCGCGCCAGCGTCGATATGGCGAGAATTATTTATTTATCATCATGAACTTATATGCTTTTTTTGTGACAAAACCATGACCGGGCCGATTGACCCTTTTCAATGCCGGGCACTTTCGGTGCTGTCATTCTCGGACAACGGCCAAGTACTGAAATGAAATCCATGAAACGTCTGAAAGACCTGCTCGACATCTGCCTGCCCCGGGTCAACGAGGTATTTCCCTGGGATCTCCTGGAGCTGCGGCAGCGCAACCCGCAACTGCTGCTGCTGGACGTGCGCGAGCCCTACGAATTCGCCGCCGCCCACATCCCCGGGTCGATCAATGTTCCGCGCGGCATCCTGGAAACCGCCTGCGAATACGGCTACGAGGACACCCACCCCGAGCTGGCCGCCTCCCGGGAGCGCGAGGTGGTGGTCATCTGCCGTTCGGGCAACCGCAGCGTGCTGGCCGCCTGGACCCTGCAGGTGCTCGGCTACCGCCGGGTGCATTCGCTGAAGACCGGGGTACGGGGCTGGAACGACTACGAACAGCCGCTGCAGGACGGCGGCGAAAGGGAACTGACCCAGGACGAGGCGGACGCGTTCTTCACCCCGCACCTGACCCCGGCGCAGCTGGGCCAGGGCTGGGTCACCCACCGCTGGCAGAGCTGAACGGGGGGCACCAGACCCCGCCGCGCAGACCCGCGGCCATTCACCCCCCCGCCGCCGACAGGATAGAATGAATTATTCCGTTCAGCTGCCAGGGGACACCCGCAACATGCCCTCCTTCGACGTGGTATCCGAAGTCAATCTCCACGAGCTCACCAACGCGGTGGACCAGACCAACCGCGAGGTGGGCAACCGCTTCGACTTCAAGGGCAGCAACGCCCGGGTGGAGCAGAGCGAGAACGTCCTCACCCTCACCGCCGAGTCGGAGTTCCAGGTGGACCAGATCCGCGACATCCTCATAACCCGCATGGCCAAGCGCGACATCGACACCGGCTGCCTCGACGTGGGCGAGACCAGCACCGTGGGCAGGGAGGCGCGGCA
The DNA here is from genome assembly GCF_003337735.1 of Thioalbus denitrificans. Taxonomy (NCBI): domain Bacteria; kingdom Pseudomonadati; phylum Pseudomonadota; class Gammaproteobacteria; order Chromatiales; family Ectothiorhodospiraceae; genus Thioalbus; species Thioalbus denitrificans. Next base: position 77,038 of record NZ_QPJY01000008.1, read on the forward strand.
GGTGATCACCGCCCGCCAGGGCATCGACAAGGAGCTGGCCAAGAAGATCGTCAAGCGGGTCAAGGACAGCAAGCTCAAGGTCCAGGCCGCGGTCCAGGGCGAGCAGGTGCGCATCACCGGCAAGAAGCGCGACGACCTGCAGGCGGTCATGGCCGAAATCCGCCAGGCCGGCTACGACCTGCCCCTGCAGTTCACCAACTTCCGCGACTGAAGCCACCGACCCCGTGCAGGGCAGATGAAGGAAATTCAAACCGCAGATTGTCAGGATTGACGGGGTTAATGACCGGCGCACTTCGCCGGATGCGCTGCGCATACTTGGAAACACACCGCCTCCCATGTCCGACCTCCTCATCGAGCACGCCTTCACCTGCCCCCACTGCTGGGCCGCCATCTCCACCCTGGTGGATCTGAGCGTGCCGGAGCAGGAGTACGTGGAGGACTGCGAGGTGTGCTGCCGGCCCATTCGCATCCGCTGCAGCGCCGCCGGGGGCGAACTGCTCGGCTTCGAGGCCGAAGCGGACTGACTGGCGGCCGGCGGGGCTGGTAGAATCCGCCGCCATGATCAGCCTCAATGACCTGGCCCTGCAGCGGGGCCGCAAACTCCTGTTCGAAGGGGTCTCCCTGACCCTCCACCCCGGCTGGAAAGTGGGGGTGGTGGGCCGCAACGGCACCGGCAAGTCGAGCCTGTTCCAGCTCCTGCGCGGGGAGCTGCATCCCGACCAGGGCAGCGTGGCGGTTCCCGAGGAGACCCGTATCGCCTCGGTGGCGCAGGAGACCCCGGCGCTGGCGCGCAGCGCGCTGGACTACGCCATCGACGGCGACACCCGGCTGCGGGAGGTGGAGGCGGCGCTGGCGGCGGCCGAGACCGCCCATGACGGCGCCCGCATCGCCCACCTCCACGCCGAACTGGAGGCCCTGGACGGCTACACCGTGCGCGCCCGCGCCGGCCGGCTGCTCCACGGGCTCGGCTTCAGCGACGCCGACCTGGAGCGGCCGGTATCCGCCTTCTCCGGCGGCTGGCGCGTGCGCCTCAACCTGGCCCAGGCGCTCATGTGCCCCTCGGACCTGCTGCTGCTGGACGAGCCCACCAACCACCTGGACCTGGACGCGGTGCTGTGGCTCGAGCAGTGGCTGCGGGCCTATCCGGGCACCCTGCTGCTCATCTCCCACGACCGCGACTTCCTGGACAACGTGGTGGACCGGGTGGCCAACGTGGAGAACAACACCATCACCCTCTACCGCGGCGGCTACTCGGAGTTCGAGCGCCAGCGGGCCGAGCGCCTGGCCCAGCAGCAGGCCCTGCACGAGCGCCAGCAGCGGGAGGTGGCCCACATGCGCGCCTTCGTGGACCGCTTCCGCGCCAAGGCCACCAAGGCCCGCCAGGCCCAGAGTCGCCTCAAGGCGCTGGAGCGCATGGAGATCATCGAGGCGGCCCACGTGGACTCCCCGTTCCGCTTCGCCTTCCGCAAGCCCGAGCGGCTCCCCAACCCGCTGCTGGTGCTGGACCGGGCCGCCGCCGGCTACGCCGGCCACCGCGTTATCGACAATGTGCGCCTGACCCTGCTTCCGGGCCAGCGCCTGGGCCTGCTCGGCCACAACGGCGCCGGCAAGTCCACCCTGATCAAGCTGCTGGCCGGTGAAATTTCCACCCTGGGCGGCGAGCGCACCGGGAGCGACGGGCTCAAAATCGGCTACTTCGCCCAGCACCAGCTGGAGCAGCTCGACCCGGAGGCCTCCGCCCTGCTCCACCTGCAGCGCCTCGACGGCCGCGCCACCGAGCAGGATCTGCGCAATTTCCTCGGCGGATTCGCCTTCCAGAGCGACCAGGTGCTGGAGCCCTGCGGCCACTTCTCCGGCGGGGAGAAGGCACGCCTGGTCCTGGCGCTGCTGGTCTGGCAGAGTCCCAACCTGCTGCTGCTGGACGAGCCCACCAACCACCTGGACCTGGAGATGCGCGATGCGCTGAACCGGGCGCTGCAGGACTATGCCGGCGCGGTGGTGCTGGTTTCCCACGACCGCCACCTGCTGCGCACCACCACCGACGATCTCTACCTGGTGGCGGACGGCGCCGTGCGCCCCTTCGACGGCGACCTGGACGACTACCGCGACTGGCTGGCGCGGGAGGCGGGCGGCGCCGCGGAGGAGTCTGGGGCCCCGACCGGGGACCACACTGCGACCGCGCGCAAGGCCCAGCGCCGCGCCGCCGCCGAGCAGCGCGCCCGCCTCCAGCCGCTGACCCGGGAGCTGCAGAAGCTGGAGCAGGAGATGGAGCGCCGGCAGGCGGAACAGGCGCAGATCGAGGCGGCCCTGGCCGACCCGGCCCTGTACGACGCCGGGCGCAAGGAGGAGCTGAAGCAGTGGCTCCAGCGCCAGGCCGAAACCGCCACCCGCCTGGAACAGGCCGAGCACCGCTGGCTGGAGACCAGCGAACGGATCGAGGCCCTGCGGGCGGAGTTGGAGGGGTCCTGAAAGTCGTAATGGACAGGGTAAAAACAGAAAGGATTTATCCGCAGATTACGCAGATTACGCAGATTACGCAGATTACGCAGATTATTTTAAGAAACAGATCCGAAGAAAGCTTAGCCTTCGGCTGCGAAGGGGAAATGGGTTATTCACGCGAGTCGATTCATCAACTCAGCCTACCATCTCATTCACATTTTTCCGCTTTTTAAATAATCTGCGTAATCTGCGTAATCTGCGGATAAAACAGTTTCTTGTATCTGAATCCTGTAAATCCTGTCTATTAACAAACCTCAGACAATCTTCTGCAGGGCGTACTCCAGGATGCCCTCGGCGCCGGCGGCGGCCAGGCGGGGGACGAGGTCGCGGACCTGGTCCTTGTCGACGACGGTCTCCACCGCGGCCCAGTCGGGGTCGAACAGGGGATTGACGGTGGGGGCATGGAGGCTCGGCAGCAGGCCCATGAGCTCGTCGAGGCGCGCAGCGGGGACGTTCATCTTCAGCACCACCTTGTGGCGGGCCTTGAGGGCGGACTGCAGCAGCAGGGCGATCTGGTCGATCTTGGCCCGCTTCCAGGGGTCGGCCAGAGCCTCGCGATTAGCGATGAGGCGGGTGTGGGTATGGAGCAGATCGCAGACGATGCGCAGGCCGTGGGCGCGGATGGTGCTGCCGGTCTCGGTGATCTCCACCACCGCGTCCACCAGCCCCTCCACCGCCTTGGCCTCGGTGGCGCCCCAGGAGAACTCCACCTTCGCATCGATGCCGCGCTCGGCCAGGTAGCGGCGGGTGAAGCCCACCAGCTCGGTGGCGACGCGCCTGCCCTGCAGATCCGCCACCGAGCGGATGGGGGAGTCGTTGGGCACCACCAGCACCCAGCGGCAGGGCTGGTCCGAGCTCTTGGAGTATTCCAGCGAGCAGATCTCCTCCACCTCCGAACCGTGCTCCAGGATCCAGTCCAGCCCGGTGAGCCCGAGATCCAGGGTGCCGTTCTCCACGTAGGGCGCCATCTCCTGGGCCCGCACCAGGGCGCAGCGCAGTTCCGGGTCGTCCACCGTGGGGAAGTAGTTGCGCGAGCGCGGCGTGATATGCCAGCCCGCCTGCCGGAACAGCGCCAGCGTCGCCTCCTCCAGGCTGCCCTTCGGAATGCCGATCTTGAGCTGCTTCATTCCCCCTCCCCCGTTTTCCTTTTTATCCGCAGATTACGCAGATTACGCAGATTTCTGTTTGCAGGATAACGCTTTCGTTTTCCGGCCCGACCGCAGTGGCGACTCAGTATCCGACGACATGCCCAAACTCCATCCGGCCACGATCAGGACAAGGCCTGCATCCGAAATCCTGTGAATCCTGAAAAATCCTGTAAATCCTGTCTATCGAAAAATGCCGCCTACCCGGCCGTGCCCGCACCGGGGGTGTAGGCCTCGGTGTCCTCGCCGCCGAACAGCGCCAGCAGGGCGGGGATGAAGCGGCGCAGCTCCAGGGTCATGATGCTGAAGTCGGCGTCCATGCGGGCGGCCTCGTCCTCGGCCTCCACTTCGGCCGCGGTCTCCTGCACCAGGTCGAGGAAGCGCAGGCGCTTCACCGCCAGTTCCTCGGCCACCACGCAGCTGAGGCGATCCTCCCAGCTCACCGCCAGGCGCACGGCGCGCTTGCCGGCGCGCAGGTGGGCCTGGATCTCCTCGGCGGTCAGGTCCTGGCGCTTGCAGCGCACCACCCCGCCGTCGCTGTCCGGGTCGTGCAGCTCGCACTCGTCCTCCAGCTCGAAGCCGGCGGGGGCCGACTCGCCGGCCAGCCAGTGGGTCATCACCGCGTTGGGCGCATCCACCGTGGCGGGCAGCCGCGCCGGCAGGGTGCCCACCGACTCCCGCAGCAGGCTCACCAGCTCCTCGGCCCGCTTGGCGCTGCCGGCGTCCACCACCAGCCAGCCCGAGGGCGCGTCGAGGTAGGCGTAGTGGAGGGAGGAGCGCACGAAGGCCCGCGGCATCAGCTCCTGCACCACGTTGTCCTTGATGTCGAGGCGCTCCTTGCGGCGCACCTTGCGCCCTTCGCGCTCCTCGATCTCCAGGGCCCGCTCCTCCACCGCCTCGCGCACCACGGTGGAAGGCAGGAGGCGCTCCTCGCGCCGGGCGCAGAGCAGGATGCAGCCGTTGGCGGCGTGGACCAGGTCGCTGGCCTGGCGGCCCAGCGGCGGCACCCAGCCGAGGGTGGCCGGTTCCTGGCTGCCGCAGGGCCGGAAGGCCTGGCCGGCAAGTTTCTCGGAGAGCTGTTCGGGAGAGAGGGCGAAGGGGGTGGTAAGCCGGTAGAGCTGGAGATTCTTGAACCACATGGCGGGTGTGAAGGCTCCGTGCCTGGGGTGGATGGGAGGGCGGGATTATGGCCAATCCCGCCCCCTCTTGCCAGTGCACCGGCCCGCCCCGGGGAGCGATCCCGGCGTCATCCGCCTCAGGCGGGGCCGGGATCCCCGCACTCCCGCGCCACCAGCGCCCGGAACGCCTCCCGCAGGCGGCGGAAGACCGGCCCCGGGGCCGCCGGCAGGCGCCGGCCGTCCACTTCGGCCACGGGGATGAGCTCCGCGGCGGTACCGGTCAGGAAGCACTCCTCGGCGGTGTAGACGTCGTAGAGGGCCAGCGGCGCTTCGCGCACCCGCAGGCCCGCCTCCCGGCCCAGCGCCATGACCACGGCCCGGGTCACCCCCTCCAGGGCGCCGTCCTCCGGGCGCGGCGTCAGGAGCTGATCCCCGCGCACCAGGAACAGGTTGTCCGCCGAGCCTTCCGCCACCCGGCCGGCGGCATTCAGCAGCAGCGCCTCGTCGGCGCCGGCGTTGTTCGCCTCCAGCCGCGCCAGGATGTGGTTGAGGTAGTTGAGGGACTTGATGCGCGGATCGAGCCCGTCCAGGGGCAGTCGGCGGGTGGTGGCGGTGACCAGCCGCGCCCCGGTCTCCTGTACGCGCCCGTCCATCAGTGAAATCCGATCGGCCAGGATCAGCACGTTGGGCCTCTCGCAACGGGCGGGGTCCAGCCCCAGGGCACCCTCGCCGCGGGTCACCAGCAGGCGCAGGTAGCCGTCACCCAGCCCCGAGGCCGTCACCAGCTCCGCCACCGCGGCGGCGAGCTCTTCCCGGGTGTAGGGCAGCTCCAGGCACAGCGCCCGGGCCGAGGCCTCGAGCCGCTCCAGGTGCTCCGCGAGGCGGAATGGGCGCCCGTGGTAGAAGCGGATCCCCTCGAACACCCCGTCGCCATAGAGCAGGCCGTGGTCGTAGGCGGAGACGACCGCCGTCTCCGGGCCGCCCAGCGCCCCGTTGACCCAGCACAACCGTCTGCTTCCGGCGCTGCGGGATTCCGTCCGCAGCCACAGCTCCTGTTTCATCTCCGGCTTGCCTCGCTGTCACGATTTCCAGAAGGATTTGCGGCTCTCCTCCCAGGCGTCGGCCGGGTTGATGCCCACGTCCTTCAGGAGACGCTCATCGAGCCGGGCCAGGGCCCGGCGCTCCCGACTGCGCAACATCCACAGGGACACCAGTTCCACGCCCGCCCGGATCCAGGCCGCAAGCCGGCCCCACGGGGTGACGGCAGCGGCCGCACCGAATCCCGACTTCGTTCCGCCCTCCAGCAACCTGCTGACCAGTTCTCCGTTCATGTTCACCTCCGGTTTCCCCTGTCCGTTCCCGGCGTTTTCTTTACGGTGTCCAGCTTATGGGCGATACTGGAACCAGTACAGATTCAGTGAACAAGTTTATGAACCGTTACAGTTGAGCAACCCCCTGACTGTCATGGTCCGGGAACGTGGAAACTGTACCGGTCGGGAGACGGGCGATGTCCGAAACACTGTATGAGCAGGTGGCCACCTTCATCGAAAACCAGGTCCGTGACGGAGTCTACCGGCCCGGCGAGCGCCTGCCCTCGCTGCGCCGCCTGAGCCGCCAGCTCCGGGTGAGCATCGCCACGGCCCAGGAGGCCTATGCGCTGCTGGAGGACCGGGACCTGCTCGAGGCCCGCCCCCAGTCCGGCCACTACGTGCGCAGCGAACCGGCCCGGCCGCCGCAGCCGCCCGCCATCTCCGCTCCCCTTCCCCAGCCGACGGAGGTCCGGGTCAGCGACCTCGCCATGCAGGTCATCCAGGCCAATGATCGGCCCGGCATCGTCAACTTCGGCGCCGTGGTCCCAATGGTGGAGTTCCCCGCCATCGCCCAGCTGCACCGGACCATGGCGAGCATCGCCCGCCGCGGCGGCGCCAAGCTCTCGAGCTATGCCGCCCCGCCGGGGCTGCCGGAGCTGCGCCTGCAGATTGCCCGCCGCGCGGTCGACGCCGGCTGCCGGTTGAGCCCCGACGACATCGTCATCACCACCGGCTGCCAGGAGGCCCTGACCCTGAGCCTGCGCGCCGTGGCCGAGCGCGGGGATGTCATCGCCATCGAGTCGCCCACCTTCTACGCGACGCTGCAGACCATCGAGTCCCTGGGCATGCAGGCGCTGGAAATCCCCACCCACCCGGAGACGGGCATCAGCCTGGAGGCCCTCGAGCTGGCCCTGGAGTCCTGGCCGGTCAGGGCCGTCCTGCTCACCCCGAGCTTCAGCAACCCGCTCGGCTACCGGATGCCGGACCCGGCCCGCCAGCAGCTGATGGAGATGCTGCGCCGCCACGACCTGCCGCTCATCGAGGATGACATCTACGGCGACATCACCTTCGAGCCGCCCCGGCCACGGGCGGTGAAGTCCTGGGACCGGGATGGCCGCGTGCTGCTCTGCTCCTCCTTCTCCAAGACCCTGGAGCCGGGATTGCGGGTGGGGTGGGTGGCGCCCGGGCGCTACCTGGAGAAGCTCAAGCACCTCAAGCTGGTGGCGAGCATGGCCACCGCCAGCCTGCCGCAGATGGCCGTGGCCGAGTTTCTCGAGCACGGCGGCTTCGACCGCCACCTGCGCCTGGCCAATGCCGCCTACCGCCGTCGCCGCGACCGGGTGCTGACCCTCATCGGCCGGCACTTCCCGGCCGGCACCCGCGCCACCTGCCCGACCGGCGGCTTCGTGCTGTGGGTGGAGCTGCCCCGGCAGGTGGACGCCCTGCTGCTCTACCGCCAGGCGCTCGAGCACGGCATCAGCATCGCCCCCGGCCCGCTGTTCTCCGCCAAGCGCCGCTACCGGAACTTCATCCGCCTGAGCTACGCCAACGCCGAGGGCGACCGGGCGGAGGACGCCCTGCGCACCCTCGGCGAGCTGGCCTGCGCCCTGGCCGGGGAGGCCGGCCGTTGACCGATCCGGTTGGTCATGCCGGAGGGGGGTGTTAGACTGCCGCGCTCCCGGGTGCCCGGTTCGGCTCCGTCGACGCATTCCGCCGGCGGTCCGGGGCGCCCGCGACAATCCATTCAGCCAGATAGGTATTTTCGACATGAGCGACAGCTATCCGCAGGTGAAGCTGGAGACTTCCGAAGGCGAGATCGTGGTGGAGCTGTGGTCCGACGTCGCCCCGGGGCACGCCGAGAACTTCCTCAAGCTCAGCCGCGACGGCTTCTACGACGGCCTGACCTTCCACCGGATCCTGCCCGGCTTTGTGATCCAGGGCGGCTGCCCCATCGGCAACGGCACCGGCGGACCCGGCTGGAACGTGAAGGCCGAGTTCAACGACCGGCAGCATGAGAAGGGGGTGCTCTCCATGGCCCGTTCCATGGACCCCGACTCCGCCGGCTCCCAGTTCTTCGTCTGCCTCTCCCGCGACCACTGCCGGCACCTGGACGGGCAGTACACGGCCTTCGGCAAGGTGGTCTCCGGCATCGAGGCGGTCGACCGCATCGCCGCCACCGAGCTGGCCGACATGCGCAGCGGCCGCCCGGCCAACCCGCCGAAGATCCTCAAGGCCACCGTCCTCGGCGATTGATCCGGCGCTCCCGGCCGGGGCGCCGTCCCGGCCGGGAGCCGCTGTACCTGCCGCCGCCCCGCCACCGGCCTGATATGCCCGGTTCGCCAAAGCCGGCCCGCTACGGGTATAATTGGCGGTTTTACCGGGCTCCCCCTGCAGACCATGACACACCTCGCCGACGAGATTGCCAAACGGCGCACCTTCGCCATCATCTCCCACCCCGACGCGGGCAAGACCACCATCACCGAGAAGCTGCTCCTGTTCGGGGGCGCGCTGCAGATGGCCGGCACCGTCAAGGCCCGCAAGTCCGGCCGCCACGCGGCCTCGGACTGGATGGAGATGGAGAAGGAGCGCGGGATTTCCATCACCACCTCGGTGATGCAGTTCCCCTATGGCGGGCGCACGGTCAACCTGCTCGACACCCCGGGCCACGAGGATTTCTCCGAGGACACCTACCGCACCCTGACCGCGGTGGATGCGGCGCTCATGGTCATCGACGGCAGCAAGGGCGTGGAGCCGCGCACCATCAAGCTGATGGAGGTGTGCCGGCTGCGCACCACGCCCATCGTCAGCTTCATCAACAAGCTCGACCGCGACATCCGCGACCCCATCGAGCTGCTGGACGAGATCGAGGCGATCCTCAACATCAAGTGCGCCCCGGTGACCTGGCCCATCGGCATGGGCAAGCAGTTCAAGGGCATCTACCACCTGCACCAGGATCGCACCTATCTCTACCAGTCGGGCCAGGGCCACACCATCCAGGCCGTGCGCACCATCGACGGGCTCGACAACCCGGCGCTGGACGAGGCGGTGGGCAGCCTCGCCCAGGAACTGCGCGAGCAGCTGGAGCTGGTGCTGGGCGCTAGCCACGAATTCGACCTGGAGGCGTTCCGCGCCGGTGAGCTGACGCCGGTCTTCTGCGGCACCGCGCTCGGCAACTTCGGCGTGCGCGAGATGCTCGACGGCTTCGTGGAGTGGGCCCCCTCACCCCAGCCGCGGGAGACCACTTCGCGCACCATCGCACCGGCGGAGGAGACTTTCAGCGGCTTCGTGTTCAAGATCCAGGCGAACATGGATCCCAACCATCGGGATCGCATCGCCTTCCTGCGGGTCTGCTCGGGCCACTACGAGCGCGGCATGAAGATTCATCACGTGCGCATCGGCAAGGATGTGACCATCGCCAACGCGCTCACCTTCCTGGCGGGGGATCGCACCCACACCGAGGAGGCCTGGCCAGGCGACATCATCGGCCTGCACAACCACGGCACCATCCAGATCGGCGATACCTTCACCCAGGGCGAGTCCCTGCAGTTCACCGGCATCCCCAACTTCGCGCCGGAGCTGTTCCGGCTGGTGCGCCTGCGGGACCCGCTGAAGAGCAAGCAGCTGCAGAAGGGCCTGCAGCAGCTCTCCGAGGAGGGCGCCACCCAGCTGTTCATGCCGCTCAACAGCAACGACCTGATCCTGGGCGCGGTGGGCATCCTGCAGTTCGATGTGGTGGCCAGCCGGCTGAAGAGCGAATACAAGGTGGAGGCGGTGTACCAGAACGTGGAGGTCCACACCGCCCGCTGGATCCGCTGCACCGATGCGAAGATGCTCGAGGACTTCCGCAAGAAGGCCTACAACAACCTCGCCATGGACGGCGCCGGCAACCTCACCTACCTGGCGCCGACGCGGGTGAACCTGAGCCTCACCGAGGAGCGCTGGCCCGGGATCGAGTTCCTGGCCACCCGGGAACACTGATTCAGTAGCCGGTAGCCGGTAGCCGATTGCCGGTTGCCGGCTGCTGACAGCTGGAAACCGGCTACTGGCAACTCATAACGAGGGTTTCTTGGCCACGTTGTCGCGCAGGTAGACCGGCAACGCCCGCTCCGGCGCCACCGCGCGGCCGTTGCGCAGGCCGTGCACCCCCAGCCAGGCCACGTCGCGTGCGGCCGGGTAACGATCGGGCACCATGCCGTCCAGACGTTCGCGGCAGCAGTGGTGCAGAATGTCGCCGTAGGATCCCCAGCCGCTGCCCACGCCCAGCCAGACGCCGTCCCGCAGGGGCGGCACCGCCTCCGGTGCGCACACCCGCTCCTCTTCGGCCGTGACCATGATGCCGTCGCCCCGGGTCATGTAGGCGCCCCAGTAGACCTCGCCCATCCGGGCATCCAGGGCCACCGCCACGCGGGGGGCGCCCAGGTCCATCAGCGCGCCCTGGGCCAGGGCGGCGAGGGTCGAGACCGGCACCACCGGCAGGTCGGCCCCGAAGGCGATGCCCTGCGCCACCCCCGTGGCGATGCGCACCCCGGTGAAGCTGCCCGGTCCCCGGCCGAAGGCCAGGCCGTCCAGCTCCCCGACGGCAATGCCCGCATCGAGGAGGAGATCATCGACCATGGTGAGAATCAGCCGGGCGTGTTCCCGGGGGACGACCTGGAACCGCTCCTCCACCTCCCCGTCGACAAAGAGGGCGGCGGAACAGGCTTCGGTGGCGGTTTCGATGGCAAGCAGTTTCATTTGCGTGAGTGCGTGAGTGCGTGAGTGCGTGAGTGCGTGAGTGCGTGATCAGGATATATCGCCTTATCCCTTATCCATTTACCCTTGTCCCCTGTCCTCTCTTGTCACTCCACCGCGAAGAACCGCTCCACGTCCGCCACGTCGCGGGTGCGGGCCATGGGCGGGAGGCTGTCCAGGAAGGCGTGGCCGTAGCCGCGCCGCAGCAGCCGCGGGTCGCAGATCACCAGCACCCCGCGATCGCTCACATCGCGGATGAGCCGGCCGGTGCCCTGTTTGAGGGTGATCACCGCCGAGGGCACCTGGAACTCGATGAAGGGTTCGCGCCCCTCCTCGCGCAGGGTGTCGATGCGCGCCTTCACCACCGGGTCGTTGGGTGCGGCAAAGGGCAGCTTGTCGATGATGACGCAGGAGAGCGCCTCCCCGCGCACATCCACCCCCTCCCAGAAGCTGCTGGTGCCCAGGAGGACAGCGTTGCCCAGTTCCCGGAACCGGCGCAGCAGCTCACTGCGCGGGGCGGTGCCCTGCACCAGCAACGGGTAGTCCAGGCGTCCCTCGAGCAGATCCGCCGCCTCCCGCAGGGCGCGATGGCTGGTGAAGAGCAGGAACGCCCGGCCGCGGCTGGCCACGAGCACCGGCAGCGCGGCATCCACCACCGCCCGGGTATAGCCGGGGGTGTTGGGTTGGGGCAGACCCCGGGGGACGTACCAGAGCGCCTGGCTGGGGTAGTCGAAGGGGCTCGGCAGCTGGAGGGTCTCCGCATCCTCCAGCCCCAGGCGGGCGGAGAAATGCCGGAACGAATCGCCGACCGCCAGGGTGGCGGAGGTGAAGACCCAGGCGCATTTCTGCGCATCCATGTGGGCGCGCAGGGGGGCGGCCACGTTGAGGGGCGTCAGGTGCAGGGTGAAGCCCCGCCCGCGGGTCTCGAACCAGTGCACCTGCCCGGGCGGGGTGTCGCCGGTCAGCTGGTCGATGGCCTCGCCCAGCTCCCGGGTCCGGCGCTGGCAGCTCTCCAGCCCCTTGCCGCGCGCGGCGACGGGCTCCAGCACCGCGTTCAGTGCCGCCAGGCGGCTGCGCAGCTCGTCGAGGGCGGAACCGACCCCCGCGTCACGTTCCACCTCGCTCCAGGCCGCGCGCCGGTCTCCCGGCCCGAAGGCCAGGCGCAGATCCCGGGCCGCCTTCTCCAGCCCCTCCGCGGCCCGGGCGAGGGAAGCCATGTCCGGGGCCTCGCGCACCTGCTCGGTGAGGGCGTCCTGGGCCAGCTCCAGCAGCTGCCGGCCGCTCACCGCCAGGCCGAAGAAGGCCGAGGCCGCCTCGGGCAGCTGGTGGGCCTCGTCGAGGATGACGGCGTTGGCGCCGGGCAGCAGCTCGCCGAAGCCCTCGCCGCGCAGGGCCATGTCGGCGAAGAACAGGTGGTGGTTGATGACCAGCAGGTCCGCCTCCTGGGCCGACCGGCGCGCCCTGATCAGGAAGCAGTCCCCCACGTGGGCGCACTCCTGGCCGAGGCAGTTGTCGCCGGTGCTGGTCACGTAGGGCCAGACCGGGGAGTCCTCCGGGATGTCGCCGATCTCGGCGATGTCCCCGCTGCGGGTGGCGGCGGACCACTCCCGCACCCGCTGGAACCGGAACGCCATCTCGCGGCTGCGGAAGCGCCCGCTCTCGGCGTTGACCTCCAGGCGATGCCGGCACAGGTAGTTGGAGCGCCCTTTCAGCAGCGCGGTCCGGGCCGGTATCCCCAGGGTTTCCGCCACCAGCGGCAGGTCGCGGTGGTAGAGCTGATCCTGCAGGGCCTTGGTGCCGGTGGAGATGATGACCTTGCCCCCGGAACGCAGCGCCGGCACCAGGTAGGCGAAGGTCTTGCCGGTTCCGGTTCCCGCCTCCACGATGAGCCGGCCGCAATCGTCCAGGGTGCGCTCAACCGCCTCGGCCATGGCCAGCTGGGCGGAACGCGGGGCGTAGCCGTCGATCCGCTCGGCGAAGGGGCCGTCGGGACCGAGCAGTTCTGCGAGCGGGCGTCTCTCTTCCATGCAATCGTCGGCTGGTGAAACGGCATCGGTAGGCTCAGGAATGGCCGGGGGCACCGGCCGCGGGTCGCGCCGGACCTCGCTCAACCGCTCACGGCGCGTCCTGCTACGGAGGCCATTGTAGCGGCAATCCACCCGGCTGCCGAGAAACCCTCCCCCGCGGGGCTGTTTACCGGCCCGGTCTTTTCCGTATCCTGTGGCTTCAATGCCGTGCCGGTGCCTATGTCCCGCCCGGGACCGGAACCATGCCCTTCATACCCGGGGAACCCGATGGAGACCTTTCCGCTCGCCACCTCCACCCACAGCGACCCCCTCGCCGCCTGCCGGGAGTGCCTGGCGCAGCTGGGCCCGGAGCCGGGCAACCTCGGGTTCCTCTATGTCACCGACGCCCACGCCGCGCACCTCGAGGCGGTTCTGCACCGGGCGCGGCGCGACAGTCCGGTCACCCACTGGATCGGAACCGTGGGGCTCGGCATCTGCGCCAGCGGGCGGGAGTTCTACGAGGAGCCGGCCATGGTGATGATGGTGGCGCGGCTGCCGGAGGCCAGCTTCCGGGTGTTTCACGGCATCCGCAGCGGCTTCGACGAGTTCCTGGCCCGTGACGGCCGCTGGATGCATGACACCCCCGGCAGCTTCGCCCTGGTCCATGCCGACCCGGAGAACCCCGCCACGCCCCAGCTCATCACCCGGCTGGCCGACGAGCTGCCCGGCGGGTTCCTCGCCGGCGGCCTGAGCTCCTCCCGCGGCCCCCTCCCCCAGCTGGCCGACAACGTGGTGCAGGGCGGGCTCTCGGGAGTCATGTTCGGTCCGGAGGTGCAACTGCTCACCGCCCACACCCAGGGCTGCACCCCCATCGGGCCGAGGCGGGTGATCACCGAGGCGCAGCGCAACGTGGCCGTGACCATCGACGGCCGGCCGGCGCTGGAGGTGTTCCATGAGGATATCGGCGAGGTACTGGCCCGCGATCTCCGCCGCGCCGCCGGCTATATCTTCGCCGGGTTCCCGATCCACGGTTCCGACACCGGCGACTACCTGGTGCGCAACCTGGTGGGGGTGGACCCCGACCACCAGCTGCTGGCCATCGGCGACCTGCTCCACAGCGGCCAGGAGATCATGTTCTGCCGCCGGGACGGCAATACGGCCCGCGAGGACATGCTGCGCATGCTCGATGATCTGGAGCGGCGCCTCCCCCGCCCGCCGCGCGGCGCCGTCTACATCTCCTGCCTGGGGCGGGGGCGCCACCTGTTCGGCGAGGATTCCGCCGAGCTGAAGCTGGTCCGGGAGCGGCTGGGCGATTGTCCCCTGGCGGGCTTCTACGCCAACGGGGAGATTTTCCACAACCGGCTCTACGGCTACACGGGCGTGCTCACCCTGTTCCTGTAGGCCGGCCACGCCCCCGTTCCGGGACCGGCGGCCCCCGCGCCGGGCGGCCGTCATCCTTTGCCGCGCGTCTGATCCACGTCAAAGCCGAAGGCGGTGGCCGTCGAGTTATACTCCTGTCAGTTTCGGAGAATGATCCGGACCCTACTTGGGAGGGAACCATGCCCGGCTACACCACTGAAAACATCCGCAACATCGCCCTGCTGGGCCACAGCGGCAGCGGAAAAACCACCCTCGCCGAAGCCCTGCTGCACCGTTTCGGGGCCATTGAAGCCCCGGGGAACGTGAGCAAGGGCACCACCGTCTCCGACAGCTCGCCCCAGGAGAAGACGCTCGGCCACTCCATCGATTCGGCGGTCGCCAGCTTCGATTCCGGCGGCTACCACATCAACATCATCGACACGCCCGGCTTCCTCGACTTCCTCGGCCGGACCAAGAGCGTCCTGCCGGCCGTCGAGACCATCGCGGTGGTGGTGAACGCCCAGGTCGGCATCGAGCCCATGACCCGGCGGGTGATGAACTACGCCGCCGAGCGCAGGCTCTGCCGCATGATCATCGTGAACCAGATCGACGCCCCCGGCGTCGACCTGGCGGGCCTGATGGATCACCTGCGCGATTCATTCGGCGCCGAGTGCCTGCCCATCAACCTGCCCGCGCCCGGTCATGGCAGCGTGGTGGACTGTTTCTTCAATCCCGACGGCGAGAGCGCCTTCTCCTCCGTGGCCGAGGCCCACACCGCCATCATCGACCAGGTGGTGGAGGTGGACGAGGACCTCATGGCGCTCTACCTGGAACAGGGCCAGGATCTCTCCCCGGACCAGCTCCACGAGCCGTTCGAGAAGGCGCTACGGGAGGGGCACCTGGTTCCGGTCGCATTCGTATCGGCCACGACCGGCGCCGGGCTGGACGCCCTGCAGCAGCTGTTCGTGGAACTGATGCCCAACCCCCTGGAGGGCAATCCCCGTCCGTTCGTCAAGGGCTGGGACGAGGCGGCCGCGCCCTTCACCACCGTACCCGACCCCGACCGGCACGTGGTGGCCCACGTGTTCAAGGTCACCATGGACCCGTTCATGGGCAAGGTGGCGACCTTCCGCATCCACCAGGGCACCATCACCCCCAACAGCCAGATGTTCATCGGCGACGGGCGCAAGCCGTTCAAGGCGGGACACCTGTATCGCCCCTTCGGCAAGGAGCTGCGGGAGATGGAGCGCGGCATCCCCGGCGACATCTGCGCGGTGACGAAGGTGGACGACATCCACTTCGATGCGGTGCTGCATGACTCCCACGACGAGGATCTCATCCATCTCAAGCCGCTGGAGTTCCCGGAGCCCATGTACGGCCTGGCCATCGAGCCGACCCGGCGCGGCGACGAGCAGAAGCTCTCCGACGCCCTGCACAAGCTCTCGGAGGAGGATCCCTGCTTCCGGGTCGAGCACAACAGCGTCACCAACGAAACGGTGATCCGCGGCCTCGGCGAGCTGCACCTGCGCATCGCCCTGGAACGGATGCGGGATCGCTTCAACGTGGAGGTGGACACCCGCACGCCGCGCATCGCCTACCGCGAAACCATCACCGCCGCCTCCGAGGGCCACTACCGGCACAAGAAGCAGACCGGCGGCGCGGGACAGTTCGGCGAGGTCTTCCTGCGGGTCCGGCCGCTGGAGCGTGGCGAGGGTTTCCGCTTCGTCAATGCGGTGGTGGGCGGCGCCATCCCCACCAACCTGATCCCCGCCGTGGAAAAGGGCATCCGCCAGGCCCTGGAAACCGGCATCATCGCCGGCTACGCGCTGCACGACCTGGAAGTGACGGTCTACGACGGCAAGTACCACCCCGTCGACTCCAAGGAGGTGGCCTTCGTCACCGCCGGCAAGAAGGCCTTCCAGGAGGCGGTGAAGCAGGCCCGGCCGGTGGTGCTGGAGCCGATGGTGAACATCCACATCACCACGCCGGACTCGGCCATCGGCGCCATCGCCGGCGGGCTCTCCTCCAAGCGCGGGCGGGTCAACAGCACCGACACCATCAGCGACGGCCAGGCGGTCATCCACGGCATGGCCCCGCTGGCGGAGCTGGGCGATTACCAGACCGAGCTGAAATCGGTGACCGGTGGGCAGGGCAGCTACACCATGGAGCTGAGCCACTACGATCCCGTGCCCTTCGACATCCAGCAGCGGCTGATGGCCGAGTTCCAGCCGCAGGAGGATTGAACGGGACAGCCACGCGCCGCCGGGCACGAGCCCCGCGCCCGGCGGCCGAGGACGGGAAAAGCCGGGAAAGGCGGCGGGTTGAATGACCGCCAGGGCTTCCTATAATGGCCTGCGTCCCACACGCCGGCGGCTGACCTGCCGGCTCCCGCCAACCGGAGAGCGGAAGATCATGCCCTACTTCGTCTACAACGTGACCACCGACAAGAGATGCACCCTGGTGGAGACTTTCAGCGGCTACCGGGAGGCCCGGCAGCGGGCCCGCGATCTGCGCGCGCAGAAGCCCACCGATGCCGACTACGTGGTGAAGGTCATCTTCGCCAAGGACACCGAGGAGGCCGAGCGGCTGCTCACCACGGAGCGGGAGTACATCCCCATGGGCGACGACTGACGGCCGTGCCCCGGGGGAAAGCCGCGGTTTTCCCCGCAGCCAGCCGATCGCGTCCCGGCCGCACCGCGGGCGGGTGCGATCCCGCCCCACCGCACGCATCCTGCGGCGGGTCCGGCGCCACCGGCGCAGCCGTCCCAATTCCCTACCCTGATCGTGCCTATCCCGTCCGGTTCGTGCTAAGTTTCCCCGGCAGTGCGTCGTCTGCTGCCGGAGAACGCCACGCTTGCCCGTCACGACCGCCACAACCCCCCGTCGCGCGACAGCCCGAGGCTCCGGGCAAGGCTGGCTGGCACTGCTGTGGCTGCTGGCTCTCCTCCTGTCGGCGTGCTCCGACGAGGCGGACACCGGGCGTGCCATCGATCTCGTTCCCGGAGGCGATCTCGCCGCCATCCTGAAGCGCGGCGAACTGCGGGTCCTCCTGCCGCGCCACTACCTGGACCAGGTCCTGCCCGCGGACACGCCGCGCCCCGGACAGTCCTTCATCACCGAGTTCGCGATCGGGCTCGGGGTCGACATCCGCTGGGTCTACACCGAGACCCGCGACGACCTGATTCCGCAACTCCTGGCCGGGGCCGGCGATCTCATCGGCACCAGCCTGATCATCACCCCCGAGCGCAAGCGGAAGGTGGCGTTCACCGTGCCGCTGGGCGTGGTACGCGAACAGGTGGTGGTCCGGGGCGCTGATCGGGCGGACATCGCCGGCACCCCCGACCTGCACAACCGGACCGTCGCCCTGCACCCCGGCACCGCGGCCTGGCAGCGGCTTGAGCTGCTGCAGGAGGAGATACCCGGGCTCACCCTGGCCGCGCTTCCCGAAAGCCAGACCCTGGTGAAGACGCTCGACCAGGTGGCCGACGGCTTCTACGACGCCACCGTCATCCCCGCACGCCTGGGCCGGGAGGTGCTGCCCACCCGCCCGCAGCTCGCCGCCGCCTTTTTCCTCGGCGACGAGCGCCCCACGGCCTGGGCGGTACGTCCCGATGCCCCGGCGCTGCGCGAAGCCCTGGACCAGTTCATCTATGCCAACCGCCTGGCCGAACAGCCGGAGACCTACACCGAGGACCTGGACGGGCTGAAGAAGCGGGGGGTCCTGCGCGTACTGACGCGCAACAATCCCGCCACCTACTTCATCCTGCGCGGCGAACGTCTCGGGTTCGAATACGAGCTGGTCAGCGCATTCGCCAAGAGCCGCGGACTGCGGGTGGAAATGGTGATCCCACCCAGCCGCGAGGATCTCATCCCCTGGCTGCAGCAGGGCCGCGGCGATCTCATCGCCGCCTCGCTGACCATCACCGACGAGCGGCGGAACATCCCCGACATCGCCTTCTCCCGCCCCTACAACGAGGTGTCCGAAACCCTGGTGTCGCGGGCCGCGGAGCTGCCGCTGCGCTCTGTCGACGATCTCGCCGGCCGGGACGTGGTGGTGCGCCCCAGCAGCTCCTACTGGGAGACGATCAAGAGGATCCAGGAGCAGGGGGTGCCGGTGCGCCTGCGGCCCGCTCCGGAGGAGCAGGAGACGGAATGGATCATCGGCCAGGTGGCGGAGACGGTCTACGACCTGACCGTGGCCGACAGCGACATCCTCGACATCGAACTCACCTGGCGTGACGACGTGAAGGCCGACCTGGTCCTCGGCGAGCCGGTTCCCCACGGCTGGGTGGTGCACCGGCAGGCGCCGAAGCTCCTGGCCGCGGTCAACGACTTCATCGCCAGGACCTACCGCGGGCGGGACTACAACATCCTCTACCGGAAGTACTTCCGCGATCCCCACAAGGTGCGCCGCCACGTGGAGTTCCGCACGGCCCGCAGCGGGGTGCTGTCACCCTGGGACGATGTCATCCGCCAGCACGCCGAGGACTATGGCTTCGACTGGCGTCTCATCGTGGCGCAGATGTACCAGGAGAGCCGTTTCGACCCGGAAGCCGAGTCCTGGATGGGGGCGCAGGGATTGATGCAGCTGATGCCACGCACCGCGACCGAACTCGGCCACGACGAGCCCACCGATCCGGCCAGCTCCATTCGCGCCGGGGTCCGCTACCTGGCCCTGCTGCGCCAGCGCTTCGATCCGGGCATCCCCCTCGCCGAGCGGACCTGGCTGGCCCTGGCGGCCTACAACGCCGGCTACGGCCACGTGGCCGATGCCCGCCGCCTGGCCCGAAAGCTGGACCTGGACCCGGATCGCTGGAGCGGCAACGTGGAAAAGGCCATGGGCCTGCTCACCCTCGATCGCTACGCCCGCGAGGCCGAGCACGGCTACTGCCGCTGCAACCAGACGGTGCACTACGTGCGGGAGATCCGCAACCGCTACGACGCCTACGTGGAGGCCACCCGCAATCTGGCCGCGATCAGGGAGAGCAACGACGCCCGCGCCAACGGGAACGGGAACGGGAACGAGGATGATGGGCAGGACCGGCGCATGCTGCGCTCGGCCGCCGCGGCGGAGGATGGAGCGAAGGAGTCCGCGGCGGGACCCTAGGAGCCTGTCGGACTTGAGACTGATCTACTGCGCCGGCGGGACAGCGGCCCATATGGGGCCGATTTTTCGTTACATAGACCCACTATGCGCCTCAAAATCGGCCCCATCTGTCCTCGCTCTCCCACTCGGCTCGCTACGATCGCTCAAGTCCGACAGGCTCCTAGCAGCCCCGATATTTCATATGGCTCTCGCCAAGACGCGAAGAACGCCAGGAAAACAAGGGACTGACGGTTTCAGTACCGCAGCGGTCCTCGTCCAAGACGATGCTCGATGCTCCATTCATAAGGTCCTGATCATTTCGAACCTTGGCGCTCTTGGCGATCTTGGCGAGAAAAACCCGGGTCGGATCTCCGGCCTTCAGGCCGGGGTAGGGTCCGCATCAGGCCAGTTCGCGGTTGCTCGCCGCGCAGAAGGCGGCGCGCAGCCCGTCGTAGTCGGTGGTCACGGGGAACTGGGGAAACTCCTCGATGACGTTGGGGGGCGGGCAGAACAGGATTCCGGCCTCGGCGGCGCCCAGCATGGCGGTGTCGTTGTAGGAGTCGCCGGCCGCGATGACGCGGTAGTTCAACCCCTGGAAGGCCTCCACCGCCTGCCGTTTCTGGTCCGGCTGGCGCAGGACGTAGTCGCTCACCCGGCCCTCCCCGTCCACCTCCAGGCGGTGGCAGAGCAGTGTCGGCCAACCGAGCTGGCGCATCAGCGGCGCGGCGAACTCGTAGAAGGTGTCGGACAGTATCACCACCTGGAAATGCTCGCGCAGCCAGTCCAGGAACCCGCGCGCACCGGGCAGGGGACCCATCTCGTCGATCACCGCCTGGATGTCGGCCAGCTTCAGGCCGTGCTCATCGAGCAGGCGCAGCCGCTGGCGCATGAGCACATCGTAGTCGGGGATGTCCCGGGTGGTGGCGCGCAGGGCGTCGATACCGGTGCGCTCGGCGAAGTTGATCCAGATCTCGGGTACCAGGACCCCTTCCAGGTCGAGACATGCGATTTCCATGGGATTTCCTCGCCGGACACAGGGCGCCGGTTCTCGGTGTTTGACGGCCGGCAAACGTACCTTTTTTGCAGGGGCAAGGCAAGGGAGAGCAGCGGCACATTTTCCACCGCCGCGCAAGCTTCCCAGCCACCCCCGGAGACGGTTATGGTTGACCCCTTCCCAAACGCCCCCGGTCGCAGAACAGGAATCGAGAACCAGAGATGTCATCCCTGCCCAGCATCATCCGCAGACTGGCCGAGGAGCTCTCGGCCCGGGAAAACCAGGTCACCGCCGCCGTCGGTCTTCTGGACGAGGGCGCCACCGTGCCCTTCATCGCCCGCTACCGCAAGGAGGCCACCGGCGGGCTCGACGACATCCAGCTGCGCCTGCTGGAGGAACGGCTGGCCTACCTGCGCGAACTGGAGGACCGCCGTGCGGTCATCCTGAAAAGCGTGGAGGAGCAGGGCCACCTCACCGACGAGCTGCAGCGCTCGCTCCTGGAAGCCGACACCAAGACCCGCCTGGAGGACCTCTACCTCCCCTACCGGCCCAAGCGCCGCACCAAGGCCCAGATAGCCCGCGAGGCCGGCCTGGAGCCGCTGGCGCTGGCGCTGCTGGAGGACCCCTCGCTGGACCCGGAGCGCGCCGCGGCCGGCTACGTGGATGCGGAGAAGGGGGTCGCCGACACCAAGGCCGCCCTGGACGGGGCCCGCCAGATCCTGATGGAGCGCTTCGCCGAGAACGCCGACCTGCTGGGCACCCTGCGCGAATACCTGTGGGAGCGGGGCGAGGTGCGCTCCCGCGTGGCCGAGGGCAAGCGCGAGGAAGGCGCCAAGTTCGCCGATTACTTCGACGCCGCCGAACCGATCCGTACCCTGCCCTCCCACCGCGCCCTGGCGCTGTTCCGCGGCCGCAACGAGGGCGTGCTGCTGCTGGAGCTGGCGGTGGCGGAGAACCCCGACGGCACGCACCCCTGCGAGGCGCTGATCGCCTCCCACGCGGGGGTGAGCGATCGCGGCCGCCCCGCCGACGGCTGGCTGCGGGACACGGTGCGCTGGGCCTGGAAGGTGAAGATCTCCCTCAGCCTTGAGCTGGAGCTGATGGGACAGCTGCGCGAGCACGCCGAGGAAGAGGCCATCAAGGTCTTCGCCCGCAATCTCCACGACCTGCTGCTGGCCGCGCCGGCGGGCCCGCGCCCCACACTCGCCCTGGACCCGGGCCTGCGCACGGGGGTGAAGGTGGCGGTGGTGGACACCACCGGCAAGGTGGTGGCCACCGATACGGTCTACCCCCACGCGCCCAGGAACCAGTGGGACGCCACCATCAATACCCTGGCCCGCCACTGCGCGGCGCACGGGGTGGAACTGGTCTCCATCGGCAACGGTACCGCCTCGCGGGAAACCGACCGCCTGGTGCTCGACCTGATGCAACGCCACCCGGAGCTGCGCTTGCTGAAGCTGGTGGTGAGCGAGGCCGGCGCCTCGGTCTACTCCGCCTCGGAGCTGGCCTCCCGCGAGCTGCCCGGGCTCGACGTCTCCCTGCGCGGCGCCGTCTCCATCGGCCGTCGCCTGCAGGATCCCCTGGCGGAGCTGGTGAAGATCGACCCCAAGTCCATCGGCGTGGGCCAGTACCAGCACGACGTCAGCCAGGTGAAGCTGGCCCGGGCCCTGGACGCGGTGGTGGAGGACTGCGTGAACGCCGTCGGCGTGGACGTGAACACCGCGTCCCCCGCCCTGCTGGCGCGGGTCTCAGGCCTGTCCGCCGGACTGGCGGAGAATATCGTCGCCTTCCGCAACGAGCACGGCCCCTTCCCCGGCCGCGCCGCGCTGAAGCGGGTGCCGCGCCTGGGCGAGAAGACCTTCGAGCAGGCCGCGGGCTTCCTGCGCATCATGGGTGGAGAGGACCCTCTCGACGCCTCCGCCGTCCACCCCGAGGCCTATCCGGTGGTGCGCCGGATCCAGGAACAGACCGGGCGCGAAATCCGCGCCATCATCGGCGACTCGGCGTTTCTGCAGCAGCTCGATCCCCGCCGCTTCACCGACGAGCGCTTCGGCCTGCCCACCGTCACCGACATCCTGGGGGAGCTGGAGAAGCCGGGCCGCGACCCACGCCCCGAGTTCCGCACCGCCGCCTTCCGCGAGGGTGTGGAGGCGATGAAGGACCTGGAGGCGGGCATGGTGCTGGAGGGCGTGGTGACCAACGTCACCAACTTCGGCGCCTTCGTGGACGTGGGTGTCCACCAGGACGGGCTGGTGCACATCTCCAACCTGGCCAACCGCTTCGTCAAGGATCCCCACGAGGTGGTGAAGGCCGGCGACCTGGTGAAGGTCAAGGTGATGGAGGTGGACCTGAAGCGCAAGCGCATCGGCCTGACCATGCGCCTCGACGATGCGCCTGAGCGTAGCCGGCCGGAGCGGAGCGACAGTCCCGCCCGGGGCCGCGGCGGGAAGAAGCAGGACCGCGGCGGCGGCCGGCGGGAGGCGCCCCAGGCGCCGGCCGGAGCCATGGCCGGGGCATTCGCCGAAGCGTTCGCCAAGGCCGGCAAGTAGCCGCCGGACGGTGCGCCATGCCACTGACGCCGGGAGGCGGGCCCGGCATGGAATCGACATCCGGCGGGCGGCCACGGCTACGGCGAAACCGGACCCAAGAGGCTCGGTCGGGCGATCCGCGGATGGTGCGGCAACTCGAGCGGGAGGGCGCCCGGGAGCGGAGCGGGCGGGGACCGTCGTCGGCCGCTGATGGCAAGCCTGTTCGAGAACCGGCGGGGAGAGCTCCCCGCAACGCCGCCAGCGCCCCCGGGCCCTGGCTGATTGAACCCGCCGGCGTCACCTTCGCCCGCGGCCCCGCGGGAACGAAAAAACACCACCGCCCGTCTGCTGTAACCGGCGCGGGTTTGCGCTAAGGTTCACCTCCATGAGCAGCTCACCCGCCTACATCCTCGACGGCACCGCCGCCAACTTCGGCGACGCGGTCATCCGCAACTCCCACAAGGGACCGGTGGTGGTGAACTTCTGGTCCCCCGGCGCCGGCCCCTGCCTGCGCCTCTGGCCCGTGCTGGAGGAGCTGGCGCGCGCCTACCAGGGCCGCTTCCTGCTGGTGAACGTGAACGTGGACCGGGAGCAGCGGGTGGCGCGGGACGTGGGCGTGGGGAGTGTGCCGACGGTGAAGATATACCACCGCGGCGAGGTGGTGGAGACGGTGCACGGCTTCGATCATGCCAAGGCCTTCCGCCGCCTCATCGACCGCTATGTGCCGCGGGACTCCGACCAATTGCTGGTGGAGGCGCTGAAGCTCTACCAGGCCGGCGACAGCGCCGCCGCGTTCGAGCTCATGGACCGCGCCGCGGCCGCCGACCCGGACAATCCCCGCATTCCCCTCACCCATGCCAAGCTGCGCATCCGCGAGGGACAGTACGCCGAGGCCGAGGCGCGCCTGAACGCCCTGCCCCGCAGCGCCTGGGGCGGCGAGGCGAGCCAGCTGCTGGCCCACCTCGGCTTCCTCCTCGCCGCCCAGGACGCGCCGCCGCTGGAGACGCTGCTGGAGCGGGTGGCGGCCGAACCCGGGGACTGCGAGCACCGCTACCGCCTCGCCGCCGTCCGCCTGGCTGCCGATGACTACGACGCGGCGGTGGATCAGCTGCTGGAGATCCTGCGCCGCGACCGCACCTACCGCGACGGCGCCGTCGTCCGCGGCCTGTCCGCCATCTTCCGCCTGCTCGGCAACGACGATCCCCGCGTCAAGGCCTGGCGCGGCCGCATGCTCGACGGCCTGGAGTAGCCCGGACCCGCCGTGGTTCACACGGATGGGTTGTTTTGGTTATCCGCAGATTACGCGGATTACGCAGATGGTTTCTCTCCCGGTTGAGAAGCCCGTCGACAGTCCCCCGCCTTACTTTTTGCAAGGCCGTCGATCTTCAACCGCAGATTTACGCTTATTTTCGTTGATTAAAAAATGAGGGCATGGACTGATTCCATGGGTGGTGAGATGGCGTCCGTATCCGCTGTTCACGCCAACCGGAGAGGGAGCCCCTTGGTGAAATCAACGTCAATAAACGTAAATCTACGGTTTATATCCTGAATATTTCAGACGCCAGAAACGCAGGATTGTCGACGGGCCCCCGGTTTCCATAACCAATCTGCGTCATCCGCGTAATCTGCGGATAAAATCCCGGCAATCACCAGCCGCGGAGATAGGCCTCCGGGATGCGGTGGAACAGGACCGGCTGGCCGCCGGCGTCGCGCAGGAGGAGGAAGTCGTCGATGACGGCGTATTCGTAGCGCATGACGCGCCCGCCCGCGGGGCGCAGGTCGATGAAGCCGTTGGGCAGGTAGCTGATGGCGCCGCGCACCACGCCACCGCCGCTGGCGCCGAGCTGGAACCGGTCCGCCTGGATGTACAGCAGGCTGCCGTCGGCGCCGTACCAGGCGCCGTTGAGCTTGGGCATGTAGTTGGCCGCGCCGCCGGGACCGGCCCAGGGATTGCCCCCTCCGCCCCAGGGCCCGCCACCATAGCCGGGGAAACCTCCGGCTCCCGGTGCCCAGGGAGAGACGGACGACCAGGGACTGCTCCAGGGGTTGGAGAAGCCGGGAGCGCCACCCCAGGGGCTGCCGCCGTAACCGCCCACGGGATCGCGCATGCGGTCCATGAAGGTCACCATGGCTTCCATCATGGCCTCGAGCATCCAGGCGAAACTGCCGCCCATGTCGAAGTCCTGGGCCCGCGCGGCAGGGCTCAGGGAGAGGACGATGAGCAGGGCGGCGAGGGTTCGTTTCATGACCGGCCGGGAGCAGGAGGACTGGCCGGATCATAGCAGAGTGGCGGGGAGCGGATCCCCCGGGCCCGGCCCGGGCGTCAGCCGCCGGCTGGAATGATGCCGGACAGGATCGCGATGCCGTTCAGCAGCAGCACGCCGGCGCCGATCGTCAGAACCCAGAACATCCGCTTGAGATAGCGTTCCATCCGCCTCTTCCCCGGTGAAAAATCCCGTCGCGGGACGCTGGAAGTCCTGCAAGCAACGCACCACCCCCATGATTTCGATTCATCCGCCTGTTTTACCTGGTGTTTCAATTCCGCGAACCACGCCCCCGGCGCTGAACGCGCACCAGGAGGGGGCGGCCCCGCACCAGGAGGAGGCGGAAAACACCGTCTGCGCATGTACAGGACGCTGCGGCTGGGCTATAGGGAATGACAGAACGCCCCCGCACGGGGGAATGCGGAACGGAGTGCACCCCCATGACCCGTTTCCGGCTGCTGCTGGTGCTGGTGCAGCTCTTCCTCTCGGCCGGCCTGGCACCCTGGTTTGCCGAAGCCGCTGTCAGCCACTGCGCCGACTCGAGGGTCAGCGTAATCCACGCCGGGCCGCCCGTTGCCGAAGCGGTCTGTGCCGCGGTGGGGGATGCCCTGGGGTTCATGGCGGCGCACGGATTCGAGACCGACCTGGCGTTCCTCGTCGAGGTGGTCGAGGAACCGGGCGTGCCCCGGACATTTGGCTCCTACGACCGGCGCGGCATCCGCATCGAGGTGCTGAGTCCCGCCGCCTGCCGCCGCCGGGGCGGCGGGCGCCTGTTCGGCCTGGAGCTGGACCCGGCGCTCTACCGCAGCATCATCGTGCACGAGGTGGCGCACCTGGTGGCGCGGTTCAACGGGGAGGACGCCCTGCACGACGTGGCGGGCCAGGAGTACATCGCCTTCACCGTCCAGCTGGGGACGCTGCCGCCGCCGCTGCTCGAGCGCGTTCTCTCCCGCTTCGACCAGCCCCCCTTCGCCCGCGAGGCGGAGATCACCGCCCTGCTCCACGCCCTCGGCCCCGAAGTGTTCGCGGTCAAGGCGTGGCGTCACTTCCGGCAACCCGGCCATGGCGCCGCCTTCTACCGGCACCTGTTGACCCGCTCCCCCGGCCTGCGGCCGGTGCCGTAGTGTGCAGCTTCAGTCGGCGGCCAGGACGCCTTCCTCCTCGCTGGCGCCGGCATCCACGGGCCGCGCCCGCTCGCTGGCCAGCCGATCCAGGGCCCCGGCGTTGGCCCACTGCAGGATGCGGAAACCGCCCTCGGCGTCCTCCACCAGGGCCGTGCAGCTCTCCACCCAGTCGCCGCTGTTGAGATAGAGGACGCCATGACTGTCGTCGATGGCCGCCTTGTGGATGTGGCCGCAGACCAGTCCATCCACATTCCGGCGGGCGGCCTCGCGGGCCACCGCGTCCTCGAAGCTGCCGATGTAGTTGACCGCCTCCTTGACCGAGTGCTTGAGAAAGGCCGACAGCGACCAGTAGTCGAAACCGAGACGCCGGCGCAGGTGGTTGTACCAGCGGTTCGCCACCAGCAGCAGGTCGTAGGCCCAGCTGCCGATGTGGGCCAGCCAGCGGTTGTGCTTCACCACGCTGTCGAACTCGTCTCCGTGCAGCACCAGCAGCCGCCTGCCGTCCGCCGTCTCGTGCACCCAGTCGGCCGCCAGCCGCACACCGTTGAACTCCATGCCCACGTAGTCGCGGAGCAGCTCGTCGTGGTTGCCGGGCACGTACACGACGCTCGTCCCCTGCCTGGCCTTGTCCAGCACGCAACGCACGATGTCGTTGTTGATCTGCGGCCAGTACCAGCCACGCCTGAGTTTCCACAGGTCGATGATGTCCCCCACCAGGTAGAGATGGTCGGAATCGGTCTGGTTGAGAAAATCGAGCAGGAAGCGGGACTGTGCATCCCGTGCCCCGAGGTGGAGGTCGGAGATGAAGATGGCGCGGTATCTCTCTCGGTTCATGCCGGAGGCCTCATGGCGGCTGGTTCCCGGGCCCAATGTGCCGGACCGGCGTGAAACCAGGGTGAACGTTCCATGAAACTTTGAGGAAATCGCCACCGTCCGCGCCAGACCCGGTTTGTGTCGCATCCCGGCAATATCCGCTTCACCGCGCTGTAACAGCCGGCTCATAGAGTCCGTGTCCATCCAGACCGCGATCACACACGAGGTGGATGGCATGCAATGGCAGTCAGGCACTCCCGCGCCCCGCACCCGCTACAGCGCGCCCCGCCCCTTCTCCCTGGACGGGCTCATCGATCGGCACCTGCCCCATTCCCTCACCCGCCTGATCCAGCCGCCGCTGGAGCGGCTGCTGGCGTTGCAGAGGCTGGATCGCTGGTACGCGGAGCTGCCCTCCACCCGCAGCGACACGGAGTTCCTGGCCCGCGCCCTGGAGCGGTTCCAGGTGGACTACCGGGTCACCGGCGGGGGGCTGGACGCCGTGCCCCGCAGCGGCCCGCTGGTGGTGGTGGCCAACCACCCCTTCGGCGGCATCGAAGGCATGCTCCTGGCGCTGCTGCTGCGCGGCGTCCGGAAGGATGTCCGCATCATGGCCAACGGGCTGCTGCGGCGCATCCCCGAGCTGCGTGATCTGTTCCTCGGCGTGGATCCCTTCGGCGGCCCCGCCGCGCGGCAACGCAACCTGTCGCCCCTGCGGGAAGGGCTGAAGACCCTGCAGGCCGGCGGCTGCCTCGTGATCTTTCCGGCCGGGGAAGTCTCCCATGTGCACCTGCGCCGACGGGTCATCACTGATCCGGCATGGAGCGACCATGCCGCCAAGCTGGCCCGCCGCACCGGCGCGCCGGTGCTGCCTGTCTACTTCCACGGGGCCAACAGCTGGCTGTTCCAGGCCCTGGGGCTCGTGCATCCGCACCTGCGCACCGCCCTGCTGCCCCGCGAGCTGGTGAACAAGTGCCGCAAGACCATCACCATCAGCGTGGGCCAGCCCGTCGAGCCGGCGCGGCTGGCGGCCTTCGGCGACGACACGGCCTGTACCGCCCAGCTGCGGCTGCGCACCTACCTGCTCGGCGCAACGGCGGACCGGGACCGGCGGCGCCTGCATCCAGTGCGCGGCTCCGCCCCCGCACCGCTCGCCAGGCCGGTCGATCCGGCCCGCCTGGCCGGCGACGTCGCGGCCCTGCCGGCGGAGTGCCTGCTGTTGCGCAGCGGAGAGTTCCACGTCTATGCCGCCCTGGCCCACCAGATACCCAACCTGCTGCACGAGCTCGGGCGGCTGCGGGAGCTCACCTTCCGCGCCACCGGAGAGGGGACCGGCCGCCCCGAGGATCTCGATGTCCACGACCGCTACTACACCCACCTGTTCATCTGGAACGCGGCGGCGGGGGAAGTGGTGGGTGCCTACCGGCTGGGGTTCGCCGACACCATCCTGGCGCGGCATGGCCGGCAGGGGCTCTATTCCCACACGCTGTTCCGCTACCGCCGCACGCTGCTGGAGCGGATCAACCCGGCCATCGAGCTGGGCCGCTCCTTCGTCCGCGCCGAGTACCAGAAGAGCTACTCGGCGCTGATGCTGCTGTGGAAGGGCATCGGCGCGCTGATTGCCCGCAACCCCCGCTACACCACCCTGTTCGGGCCGGTCTCCATCAGCAACGCCTACCAGAGCGTCTCCCAGCGGCTGCTGGTGGACTTCCTCAGCGCCAACACCCTGCTGCCCGACCACGCCCGCCTGGTCCGCCCGCGCCGGCCCTTCCGCGCCGGCCGCGACAGCCTGACGGCCGCAGGATCCCAGGCACCGGGAGACCTGGAGGCGGTGGGCGAGCTGGTCGCGAGCCTGGAGCCGGATCGCAAGGGGGTGCCGGTCCTGCTGCGCCAGTACCTGAAGATGGGCGGCCAGCTGCTCGCCTTCAACGTGGACCCGGCCTTCAACGACGCCCTCGACGGACTCATCATGATGGATCTGCGCCGGGCCGATCCCAGGGTGCTGGCCCGCTACATGGGCCGGGAGGCGGCGGCGTCCTTCCTCGCCCACCACGGCCTCGGCCCGGACCGGACCGGCCGGGCGGCATGAACAACGATCGCATCTCCGACCTGGGCCGGGTGGCGCGGGCGCTGGGCTACTCGCTCGCCGGCTTCCGCACCACCTGGCGCCACGAGGCGGCCTTCCGCCAGGAAGTCGTCCTGTGCGCCCTGCTCGCCCCGCTCGGGCTCTGGCTCGGCGCCACCCCGCTGGAAAAGGCGCTGCTGGTGGGTTGCCTGGTGCTGGTGCTCATCGTGGAGCTGCTGAACACCGCCGTGGAGGCGGCCATCGACCGGGTGGGGCTGGATCGCCATCCCCTCTCGGCGCGGGCCAAGGACATCGGCTCGGCGGCGGTCCTGACCGCCCTGCTCAACGTGGCGCTGGTATGGGGACTGGTGCTGGGACTGCCGCTGTTGTGGGCGTGAGTGCGTGAGTGCGTGAATGCGTGAGTGCGTGAGTGCGTGAGTGCGTGATGCCGATCGTCCCATCACTCCCAACGCATCACCCGTCAGCGTGAATGCGTGGCTGCTTGTAGAGCCGAAAGCGCGGGTTGCGGCAACGCCCGCGCGGTGAAGGGTGGCTCAGCCCGAGACCTCGGGCAGGTACCGGGCGCGCCAGGCGGCCAGGAAGGCCAGCAGCGACAGGAGCAGCAGCAGGCCGACCGCCCCGATGCGATTGCCCGCCACGCCGATGGCGCCCGCCAGCAGCATGGCCACGCCGATGACGGTGTTGGAAACCGCCACCAGGGCGGCGCGGTTCTCCGCCGTGGCCATGTCCACCAGGTAGACCTTGCGCCCCAGCCGCACGCCGGAATGCAGCACGGTGAGCAGCAGGATGGCCGCCGCCCAGGGCCAGGGGGAGTCGATGCCCGGCAGCTCCAGCCAGCTGGCCGCCACCGTGACCAGGCCCAGCACCCCGGCGCCGCCGGCGGCCAGGGCCATCACCGTGCGGCTGGAGCGGTCCCCCATCCGGCCCCAGAACGGGGAGCTGATGCTGGCGCCCAGTCCGGCGGCCACCACCAGCCAGCCCAGCCCCTGCACCCCGCCGCCGGTGTGGGCCTGGGCGAGCAGGATGTAGTAGGGCGGCGCCAGCGCCACGCTGAGCAGGAGAATGCGGGTCCAGACGAAGCCGCGGAATCCCGCGTCCGTGCGCAGCAGGGCCAGGTGCTGCAGCGCCACTCCGAAGGCGTTGCCCCCGCCCTCCGTGGCGCCCGGCTCCTCGACGATGGCGGCGAAGGAGGCCAGCGCCAGCCCCCACAGCAGCGCCGCCCCCAGCAGCAGCGCCACGAACACGCCGCCGCCCGCCGCGGCAAGGTCGGTGGCCCCCAGCGCCAGGCCCACGAGCAGCACCGCCACCCCGCCCAGGCCCGCGCTGGTGCCCATCAGCGCACCGCGGCGGCTCTTGGAGACGGTCTTGCCGAGCACATCCTTGGCCGCCACCGAGCACAGTCCCCGCGCCAGGCTGAAGATCACCAGCAGCGCGAGCACCGCCCAGCCCGCCGCGGCCCCCTCGAGCGTCCCCGCCACGAACGCCATGCCCGCGAGCGCGAGGCCCGACAGGGCCCCGCCCAGCAGCCACACACCCCTGCGCCGGGGGCGGTGGCGCACCGCGGCGGCCACCGCCAGCTGCGGCAGCAGGACCCCGGCCTCGCGGATGGGCACCAGGAAGCCGGTCAGGGCCACGGGCGCCCCCAGCGCCCCCAGCATCCAGGGCAGCACCAGCTTGGCGGAAGTGATCTCGTCGGCCACCTTGTTGAGCAGGTTGGCCAGCAGGTAAGCGAAGAAGTTGCGCGGCTGGTGCCGGCAGGCCGCCTCCGGGATGTCCCGGCAGACCCGGGCGTCCTCGTCGCCGGTCACGTAGTCGTAGAGCCGATCCAGATCCGGTTTCAACGTCCCTCCTCCGCCGCCAGGGGGCGTCCCGCCGCCGGGTTGCGGACCAGGTGGCGGTCCACGAAGCCCAGCGGCAGCCGGCCCACCAGCCGCACCAGCAGAAACACCGCCACCAGGGCGAAGGCGAGCCGGGCCCAGAGAATGCCCGACAGGTGCCCGCCCAACAGCAGCATCAGCAGGGTGTCCTCGATGAGACTGTGGCACAGCCCCAGCAGGCTCATGGCGTAGAGCACGTCGAAGCGGCTCACGTGCCCGGCGCGGCTCTCGGCGATGAGCAGCCCGCCGCCGTAGGAGATGCCCAGGGTCATGCCCACCAGGGTCAGGGTCATGGCCTGTTCGCCGATGCCGAGCAGCCGCAGCAGCGGCCGCAGCAGGCGGTTGACGAGACGGATGACGCCGATGCGCTCGAGCACCCGCAGGGTCAAGAGCAGCCCCACCACCACCACGAAGATGAGGGCGAGCCCCTGCAGCTCGCCGAGCGCCCAGGCCACCCAGCCCGCCGCCGCGGGTTCCGGCCGCCACGGCAGGACGGCGGGCGCCTGCAGCCAGCCGCCGCGGGTATAGAGCAGGTTCATGACCATGCCGAACAGCAGCGCCCCGCCCACCCGCAGCAGGAGCATCGCCCGCAGCCGGGCGCCCGCCTGCTGCGCCACCCGCAGCTCCACCGGCAGGCTGTGGGCGATGAGCATCATCCCCGTGAGGACGGTCACCTGGGCCACGCTCAGCGGCGTGGTGTCGGCCAGGGCGGCGAACACCACGATGCCGCCGTAGAGATTGGTGGCCATGGCCGTGGCCCAGACCAGACCCATGCCGCCCGGCAGGCCCACCCAGGCCATCACCGGCTCCAGCAGCCGCGAGAGCAGGACCACGGCCCCCAGCTCCTCCAGCACCTTCACCGCCACGATCACCGGCACCATGATCCGGAACAGGGTCCAGCTGATGCGCACGGCATCGCGCAGGAGCCGATGGAGGAAGTCGGTCAGGGCGGACATGGGCGGGTTCGGATGCGGGGCTCGAGTTGTTATTATGACAGTCCTGATACCCGCCTGACACACAACCCGAGTCCGGACTCTCATCCCTCATGACGGCACACGACCCCGCCGCCCCGCCCGCGGGCCGCTGGCAGTTCTGGATCGACCGCGGCGGCACCTTCACCGACGTGGTGGCCCGCGACCCCGAGGGCCGGCTGCACACCCGCAAGCTGCTGTCCGAGAACCCGGAGCGCTACCGGGACGCGGCGCTCCAGGGAATCCGCGAGCTGCTGGGTGTGGCCGATGATGCGCCCATTCCGTCCGCGCGCATCGCGGCGGTGAAGATGGGCACCACGGTGGCCACCAACGCGCTGCTGGAGCGCAAGGGCGAGCCCACGGCGCTGGTGACCACCCGCGGCTTCCGCGATGCGCTCCGCATCGGCTACCAGAACCGCCCGGATCTCTTCGCCCTGGCCATCCGCCTGCCGGAGATGCTCTATCGGGAGGTGGTGGAGGTGGACGAGCGCGTGAGCGCCGAGGGCGAGATCCTGCTGGAGCTGGACGCCGGCGGCACCCGCGCGGCGCTGGAGGACCTCTTCGCCCGGGGTTTCCGCGCTCTCGCCATCGTCTTCATGCACGGCTACCGCTACCCCGCCCACGAGGCGGCGGTGGCGGGCATGGCGCGCGAAATCGGCTTTCCCCAGGTCTCGGTCAGCCACGAGGTGAGCCCGCTGATGAAGCTGGTGAGCCGCGGCGACACCACCGTGGTGGACGCCTACCTCTCCCCCATCCTGCGCCGCTACGTGGAGCGGGTGGCGGCCGAGCTGGGCGATGCCCGGCTGCTGTTCATGCAGTCCCACGGCGGGCTCACCGACGCCCACCGCTTCCAGGGCAAGGACGCCATCCTCTCCGGCCCCGCCGGCGGCGTGGTGGGGATGGCGCGCACCGCCGGGCTGGCCGGCCAGCGCCGGGTCATCGGCTTCGACATGGGCGGCACCTCCACCGATGTCAGCCACTACGACGGTGAGTACGAGCGCGCCTTCGAGACCGAGGTGGCGGGCGTGCGGCTGCGGGCGCCGATGATGCAGATCCATACCGTGGCCGCCGGCGGCGGCTCCATCCTCCACTTCGACGGCAGCCGCTTCCGGGTGGGACCCGACTCCGCCGGCGCCGCGCCCGGGCCCGCCTGCTACCGCCGCGGCGGCCCGCTCACGGTGACCGACTGCAACGTGATGCTGGGGCGCCTGCAGCCGGCCCACTTCCCGCGGGTCTTCGGTCCGGCGGCCGACCAGCCCCTGGACGGAGCGGTGGTGCGCGAGCGCTTCACCGCCCTGGCCGCGGAGATCGGCGCGGCCACCGGCGAGGCGCGCACCCCCGAGGAGGTGGCAGAGGGATTCCTGGCCATCGCCGTGGAGAACATGGCGCTGGCCATCAAGCAGATCTCCGTGGCCCGCGGCCACGACGTCAGCGGCTACCTGCTCAACTGCTTCGGCGGCGCCGGCGGCCAGCACGCCTGCCGGGTGGCCGACGCCCTGGGCATGAAGCGGGTGCTGCTGCACCCCTTCGCCGGGGTGCTCTCCGCCTACGGCATGGGGCTGGCGGACCTGCGGGTGCTGAAGGAGCAGGCGGTGGAGGCGGAGCTCACCCGGAACCTGCTGCCCGTGCTGGCGGCGGAGCTGGACCGGCTGGCCGCCGCCGCGGAGGCGGAGCTGGCCGGGCAGGGGGTGGCGCCGGAGGCGATCCGGGCGGTGCGCCGGCTGCACCTGCGCTACGCCGGCTCCGACAGCTCACTGCTGGTGGAGTTCGCCGACCTGCCCGCGATCCAGGCCGGGTTCGAGCGCGCCCACCGGCGCCAGTACGGCTTCGCGAGCCCCGAGAAGGCCGTCGTGGTGGAAGCGCTCCAGGTGGAGGCGGCCGGCGGCGGCGAGGCGGTCACCGGACCGGCGACTCCGGCCGCGGGCGGACGCGGGCCGGAGGCGCTGGCGCCCCTGGAAACGGTCGCCGCGGTCTTCGACGGCGAGACGCTGCAGACCCCGGTCCACGACCGCGGGCGGCTCCGGCCCGGGGACCGGCTGGCGGGCCCGGCCATCGTGGTGGAGCCCACCGCCACCACCGTGGTGGAGCCCGGCTGGGAGGGCGAGCTGACCCCCCGCGGCGACCTGCTGCTGACCCGGGTGGTGCCGCTGCCCGCGCGGGTGGCCATCGGCACCCGGGTGGACCCGGTGCTGCTGGAGATCTTCAACAACCTGTTCATGTCCATCGCCGAGCAGATGGGCGCGGTGCTGGAGAAGACCGCCCACTCGGTGAATATCAAGGAGCGGCGCGACTTCTCCTGCGCGCTCTTCGACGGTGCGGGCGAGCTCATCGCCAACGCCCCCCACGTGCCGGTGCACCTGGGTTCCATGAGCGAGAGCATCAAGAGCGTCATCCGCACCTTCGGCGGGCGCATGGGCCCGGGCGACGCCTACGTGCTCAACGCGCCCTACAACGGCGGCACCCACCTGCCCGATGTCACCGTGGTGCGGCCGGTATTCGGCGCCGCAGCGGGCGGCCCGCCGCTGTTCTACGTCGCCGCCCGCGGCCATCACGCCGACATCGGCGGCATCACCCCCGGCTCCATGCCGCCGGAGAGCCGCAGCGTGCTCGAGGAGGGCATCCTCATCGACCCGAGCCTGCTGGTCTCCCGCGGCCGCCTCCTCGAGGCGGAGATGCGGGAGTTGCTGGCCTCGGGCCCCTGGCCGGCCCGCAGCCCGGACCAGAATCTCGCCGACCTGAAGGCCCAGCTGGCCGCCTGCGAGAAGGGGGCGCAGGAGCTGGCGCGCATGGTCGGCCACTTCGGGCTCGAGGCGGTGCAGGCCTACATGGGCCACGTGCAGGACAATGCCGAGGAAAGCGTGCGCCGGGTGCTGGACGTGCTCCATGACGGCCGGTTCAGCTGCGCCATGGACGACGGCAGCACCATCCGGGTGGCGATCACCGTCGACCGCGCCGGGCGCACGGCGCGGGTGGATTTCACCGGCACCAGCCCCCAGCATCCGGGCAACTTCAACGCCCCGGTGGCGGTCACCAAGGCCGCGGTGCTCTACGTCTTCCGCTGCCTGGTGCAGGACGCCATCCCGCTCAATGCCGGCTGCCTGAAGCCGCTGGAGGTGCTGATCCCCGAGGCCTGCCTGCTCAACCCCGCCTACCCGGCGGCGGTGGTGGCGGGCAACGTGGAGACCTCCCAGTGCGTGGTGGACGCCCTGTTCGGGGCGCTGGGGGTGATGGCGGCCAGCCAGGGCACCATGAACAACCTCACCTTCGGCAACGCCAGCCACCAGTACTACGAGACCCTCTGCGGCGGGGCCGGCGCGGGGCCCGGTTTCGCCGGCGCCGCCGCTGTCCATACCCACATGACCAACTCCCGGCTCACCGACCCGGAGGTGCTGGAGTGGCGCTTCCCGGTGCTGCTGGACGCCTTCGCCCTGCGCGCGGGTTCCGGCGGCCGGGGGCGGCACCCGGGCGGCGACGGAGTGGTGCGGCGGCTGCGCTTCCGCGAGCCGATGACCGCCGCCCTCCTCACCGGCCGCCGGCGGGTGCCGCCCTACGGCCTGGCGGGCGGTGCCCCGGGCGCCTGCGGGCGCAACGCCGTGGAGCGTGCCGACGGCCGGCGGGAGGAGCTTCCCGGCTGCGTCCGGCTGGAGATGGAGCCCGGCGACACCCTGGTCATCGAAACGCCGGGCGGCGGCGGTTACGGCGCACCGGAGGCGAACCCGTGAGCCGCGACACCGGGACGCTGCTCGAAGCCTACGCCGAGCGTTTCATCAGCGCCTGGCTGGCCCGCCACGGCAGCCTGCCCGAGGCGGAGCACGATCCCGACTGGCCCTCTCCCTGCGAGCAGGGGGAGCCCGACTGGCACGGCTTCGTCTACTGGCGGCCGGTGGCCCAGTCCTCGGCACTGGACTGGAGCGGCCTGGAGACGGCCCTGGAAACCCCCGTCCACCCGGCGCTCAAGGCCTACTACGGCCGCTTCTGGTCCGGTCATCTCCCCGCCCGCCATGCCGAAGGGGGACTGGATCTCATCCAGCTCTGGAACCCCGCCGACTTCGAGCGCCTGGTGGAGAACCTGCTGGGACATGCCCTGGCCAGGCGCCGCGCCCGTCTCCCGCTGACCCTGTTCTTCGCCTGCACCGAGGACCCGGAACTGATCCTCAGCCTGCGCAACGACGACGGCAGCGTGGTGCTGGAGCGTCCCGCGCGCCCCTCCGGGCGCACCCTCGCCCCGGACCTGGCCACCTTCCTGGAGCAGCTGGAGCCGGACGTGGGCGCCGGGGATGCCGACCGGCACTGAACCAATCCCGCCCGCACCGGTCAAATCGTTGATTTGAAAATGTGTAACGGTCCTGACCCCAGGCCGTTGCATGGTGATAGTATTGGCAGTGTTGCGGTCGGCGCCCGCTCGCCGGGCGCCGACCGGAACCTGCCAGCGCGACGGCCGCTACCCTGCGGCCGCCCGTGCGATAGGAGCACCACCGTTTCCACCCGGCCGACGCCACCGGCGCCCGGCCGCCATGCCAGACGCCTGCCAGCCTATGCGGTACATGACCAACTTCATCTTCCGGGCGCTCCTGACCGCCCTGCTGCTGATCACCGCCACCCCGCCCCGGGCCTCGGTGGCGGCGGACGCCTATCTCGCTCCCACGCAGACCCAGCAGCAGGCGGCGGTCCTCATCACTCACCTGATGTCCAAGTACCACTACCGGCGAACACCGCTGGACGACCGGATCTCGGCGGCGATGCTGGATCGCTACCTGGAGAGCCTCGATCCCAACCGCAGCTACTTCCTGGCGGAGGACATCGCGGCGTTCGAGAAGTACCGCACCGAACTGGACGACAGCCTGCTGCGGGCCGACCTCTATCCGGCCTACATCATGTTCGAAATCTTCCGTGAACGGCTCAGGCAGCGCGTGGACCAGGCCTGCGCGCTGCTGCAGGAGGAGTTCGACTTCGATATGGAGGAGAGCTACCGCTTCGACCGCAGCGACGCCCCGTGGGCCCGCGACCGCGCGGAGCTCGATGCCCTCTGGCGCCAGCGGGTGAAGAACGACTTCCTCGGCCTGCGCCTGGCCGGCAAGGCCGACGCGGAGATCCGTGAAACCCTGCGCAAGCGCTACCGCCGGCTCGAGACCCGTACCGCCCAGATCAACGCCGGGGACGTCTTCCAGCGCTTCATGAACGCCTATACCGCGGCGGTGGAGCCCCATACCAGCTATTTCTCACCGCGCACCTCGGAGAATTTCCGCATCAACATGAGCCTGTCCCTGGAGGGCATCGGCGCGGTGCTGCAGAACGAGAACGAATACACCCTGGTCCGTCGCATCGTCCCCGGCGGACCGGCGGACAAGTGCGGACAGCTGCACCCGGGCGATCGCATCACCGGCGTGGGCCAGGGCGCCGCCGAGGAGATGGTGGACGTGGTGGGCTGGCGCCTGGACGACGTCGTGGACCTGATCCGCGGCCCCAAGAACACCCAGGTGCGCCTGCAGGTGCTGCCCAAGGATACCGGCCCCGACGGCCCGGCCCGCACCATCGGCCTGGTCCGCAACCGCATCGTCCTGGAGGAGCAGGCGGCGCAGAAATCGGTCATCGAGGTCAACACCGGCGCGGAGGCCCTGAAAGTGGGTGTCATCGACCTGCCCGCCTTCTATCTCGATTTCGAGGCCCGCGCCCGGGGCGACCAGGACTACCGCAGCACCAGCCGCGACGTGCGCCGACTGATCGGGGAGCTGCAGGCCGAAGGGGTGGACGGCATCATCATGGACCTGCGCGGCAACGGCGGGGGATCGCTGGTGGAGGCCACCGAGCTCACCGGGCTGTTCATACCCGAGGGGCCGGTGGTCCAGGTCCGCGACGCCGGCGGCCGGATCGAGGTGGAGAAGGATCCCGACCCCGGAGTGGCCTACTCGGGACCGCTGGCGGTACTGGTGGACGGCCACAGCGCCTCGGCCTCGGAGATCTTCGCCGGCGCCATCCAGGACTACCGGCGGGGGCTGGTCATCGGCGAGCCCACCTACGGCAAGGGCACGGTGCAGAGCATCATCGACCTGGATCGCATGATGGATCCTCCCGGCGAGGGACTCGGCCAGCTGAAGGTGACCGTGGCGCAGTTCTTCCGCGTCAGCGGCAGCAGCACCCAGCACCGGGGCGTCATGCCGGACATCCCCATGCCCGTCATCGCCGTGGACGATGACGAGCGGGAGAGCGGCAACGACAACGCCCTGCCCTGGGCGGAGGTCCGCCCGGTCCGCTACCACGCCGAGACGATCGGTCCGCAGCTCACCGAGGCCGTGCGACTGCGCCACCAGTCGCGCGTGGAGTCCAGCGAGGCGTTCCGCCTGCTGGCCGAGGCCCGGGACCGGCAGCGTGAGCTGGAAGCCGTCAAGACCGTCACCCTGAACGAGAAACACCGGCGCGCGGAGCAGGAAGCCCGCAAGCAGGAGCGCCTGGCCCGTGAGAACCGCCTGCGCGCCGTCGTCGGCCTCCCGCCCCGGGACTCCGAGCCGGAGGAGTGGACCGAGGAGAACGCGGTGGTGGAGGAGGAGAAGAAGGAGGATCCGCGCCTGGACGTGGTGCTGCAGGAATCCGCCCGGGTGCTCGCGGACCTGGTGGAACTGGCGCAGGTGCCGCCGTCCCGGGTGCGCACAGCCGGCAACGGCAAGGACATCCTGCCCGACTGACCGCGGGCGGACGTCCCCGGCGGCTGCCTGCGCAGCCGCCGGGCGCTCACTTCAGGCCGGCGTGCGCAACCGCCAGCCAGGCCCGCGTTTCCGGCAGGAAGTGGGCCAGCCCCTCCAGAACACCGGCGCTGTAGTTGCCGTTGAGTCCCAGAAAACCGCCCTCCGCGACATACAGACGCGCCTCCAGCCCCTGCGCCGCCAGGCTCCCGCGCGCCTCCGCCACCACATCCGGGAAGGCGTTGCGCACCAGCACCGACTGTACCCCGCTGGTGACCACCGGGAGATCGTTGCCGCTGTCCCCGGCAAAGACCAGCCGCCGTTCGGGAATACCGAGTCGCCGGTGCAGGAACCGCACCGCGTGCAGCTTGGTGGCCCCCGCCGGCAGCACGTCCACCAGTGCGGTGCGGCCCTCCTCGTCGATGCTCCAGATCAGGCTGGCGCGGATTCCGAGGGGTTCCAGTCGCTCGCGCATCTCCGCCAGGAGCAGGTCCCGATCCTCATCCTCCGGTGCGTAGTAGCTGAGCTTGAAGGTGTTCTGCTTCTCCGGCTCCTGCGGCGTCAGGGTCTCCAGTTCGGCCAGGCACTCCGCCAGCGCCTCCCGACCCAGGCCGCTCCAATCCGGCGCAATCTCCTCCGCCCAGGCCGCCGATGGCCGCCAGCTCTCTCCCTCCACGGTATAGAGGGTGGTTCCCACATCGCCGATGGCGAAATCGGGCGCCGGCAGGTCGTAGTCCCGGATCGCTTCCCGGAGCAGCCCCAGGTCGCGGCCGCTGACATAGGCGATGCGCACTTCCGGCCGCCGCGCCAGGGCCCGCAACAAAGGTCGGGCCAGGGGTGACTCGGGCTGGCTGCCGTTGGGAAGGAGGGTGCGATCCAGATCGCTGCACAACAGGAGAGGTTCGGACATGGCGCGACTCCGCGTCAGGGTTGCCGGGCGGACTCCCGCCCTCGCGAGTGGAACCGTCTCCCCGTATCCGCGCCCATCCCGCGGGTACCCGGTCCGGCTACGTTCCGCGGAACCGGCGCGGGGACAGGGGGTGGTGACCGGTGCCCAGTGTAGCAATGACAGGACACGAAATGTTTAACGCTTCGTTAAACCATAACCGGGCTCGGGTTTAACGAAGCGTTTCCGAAGCTCCGAAACAGGGCATTTTTTATATTGTATTTCAATATGTTATGTCATGGCATAGGCATTGCAGGTCTCAATCCAGACCCGCTGGAGAACCAAGGAGCCAACCATGACCGCAGCCGCCCTGAACCTGCCCGACTGGAGCCGTACCGGTCCGCTGACGCAAAACCGGCAGTGCCTGTTCGAGGCGCTGGTCCAGGCCCACGCCCGCGACCTGCATCGCTACGCCCTGTGGCTCTGCCACTGCCCCGACACCGCCCAGGACCTGGTGCAGGATACCCTCCTGCGCGCCTGGCGCGCCCTGGACAACCTGCGCGACATCGACTCCGCCCGTCCCTGGCTGCTCACCATCCTGCGCCGCGAAAACGCGCGCCGCTTCGAGCGGCCCTGCCTGGAAATCTCCGACCCGGACATCCAGGCCTCCGCTCCCAGCGTCGATTGCGATACCCGCATCGAGGCGCTGGTGCTGCGCAATGCCCTCGCCCGTCTGGCGCCGGAGTACCGGGAGCCGCTGCTGATGCAGGTTCTGGAGGGTTTGAGCTATGCCGAGATCGCCACGCGGATGGAATTGAGCGAGGCGGCCGTGACCACCCGCCTGCACCGGGCCCGGCGCAAGCTGCTCGAACTGCTCGGTGAAGCCTGAGCACCGGCGACGACATCCCCCGGAGGCGCACTCCCATGACCCGCAATCTCCTCATCGTCGAAGACAACCCCGCCCTGGGCGTGATGCTCGGCTGGCAGCTGGAGGCCCAGGGATGGATCGTCCGCATCGCCCACGACTGCCGCGAGGCACTGGCGGCCATGCAGCGCGGACCCTATCGCCTGGTGCTGTTCGACTACCATCTGCCCGACGGCAACGGTCTGGACCTGTTCCGGCGCCTGCGCGGGCTGCAGCCCGGGCTCGAGGGTGTGCTGATGACCGGCGACCGCAGTGTGGAGCCGGCCGTGGAGACCATGGACGCCGGCGTGCGGGGAGTCCTGCGCAAGCCGGTGTGGACCGCGCAACTCGCCGCGTTGATGACCCGCATCCTGGATGGCCGCTACACGCCGGACAACCCCGGCCGGACCAGCCCGGCGGGCCGGGCTTCCGGATGAAGGTTGCGGTATAACTAACCGCACGGCCCGTTGGAGCGACACATGCCCAAGAATCTGTCCAGAGCCCTGGTCCTGCTGGTGGTCGCGGCGCTCATTGCCGCCTTCCTGATCCTGGATCTCCAGCACTACCTGAGCCTGGACTACCTCAAGCAGCAGCAGGAGGCGTTCGAGGCGTTCCGCTCCCGGCACCCGGCGGCCAGCGTGGCCCTGTTCGCCGGCATCTACATCCTGGTCACGGCGCTCTCCCTTCCCGGCGCGGCGGTGATGACCCTCGCCGGCGCCGCCCTGCTCGGCTTCTGGACCGCCCTGGTGGTGGTCTCCATCGCCAGCACCATCGGCGCGACACTCGCCTTCATCGTGGCGCGCTTCCTGCTGCACGACGCGGTCCAGTCGCGCTTCGGCGACAAGCTGAAGGCCATCAACGAGGGGATCCGCCATGACGGCGCCTTCTATCTCTTCGGTCTGCGCCTGGTGCCCGTCTTTCCCTTCTTCGTCATCAACCTGGTGATGGGGCTGACCCCCATCCGCACCCGCACCTTCTACTGGGTCAGCCAGCTGGGGATGCTCCCGGGCACCATCGTCTACGTCAACGCCGGCACGGCGCTCGGCAGGGTGGAGTCGGCCGGCGACATCCTCTCGCCGGGCCTGCTGCTCTCCTTCACCCTCCTCGGCCTGTTCCCGCTCATCGCCAAGTGGCTGCTCGGGGCCTTCAAGCGCCGCCGCGCCCTGGCCGGCTGGCCCCGGCCGTCCCGCTTCGATTACAACCTGCTGGTCATCGGCGGCGGCTCGGCGGGCCTGGTGAGCGCCTATATCGCCGCGACGGTGAAGGCCCGGGTGGCGCTGGTGGAACGGCACCGCATGGGCGGCGACTGCCTCAACACCGGCTGCGTGCCCAGCAAGACCCTCATCCGCACCGCGCGCGTGCTCGACGAGATCCGCCGCGCTCCCGAGTTCGGGCTGCGCGAGACCCGGGCGGAATTCGACTTCGCCGAGGTGATGGAGCGGGTCCGGAGCAAGATACGCCAGGTGGCGCCCCACGACTCGGCGGAGCGCTACACGGCGCTGGGCGTGGAGTGCATCCGCGGCGATGCGCGCCTGACCGGACCCTGGAGCGTGGAGGTGGACGGCCGTCCCCTGACCGCCCGCCGGATCATCATCGCCACCGGCGCCCGCCCCGCCGTGCCGAACCTGCCGGGCCTGAGGGACACCGATTTCCTCACCTCCGACTCCGTCTGGGACCTGCGCGAACGCCCCCGGCGACTGGTGGTCCTGGGCGGCGGCCCCATCGGCTGCGAGCTGGCCCAGGCCTTCGCGCGGCTGGGGAGCCACGTGACCCTGGTGCAGCGCGGCCCGCGCCTGCTGCCGAAGGAGGATGCGGACGCCGCCGCAGCGGTGGCCGGACGCTTCGAGCGCGAGGGCGTCACCGTGCTCACCGGTCACGCCGCCCAGCGGGTGGACGCGGTGCGGAAAGTGCTCCTCTGCCGCCGGGGCGAGGCCGAGGTGGAGGTTCCCTTCGACCGCCTGCTGGTCGCCCTGGGGCGCACGCCCAACACCGCCGGGCTGGGGCTGGAGGCCCTGGGAGTGGAGTTGGCGCCGAACGGCGCCCTGCGCCCGGACGCCTTCATGCAGAGCAGCCTGCCCACCCTCTACTGCGCGGGCGACGTGGCCGGGCGCTGGCAGTTCACCCACACCGCCGCCCACCAGGCGTGGTACGCCGCGGTGAACGCCCTGTTCGGCGGACTCAAACGCTTCCGCCTGGACGACCGGGTGATTCCCTGGGCCACCTACACCGACCCGGAGGTGGGGCGCGTGGGGCTCAACGAGCAGGAGGCCCGCGAGCGGGGCATCCCGGTGGAGGTGACCACCTTCCACCTGGACGACCTGGATCGGGCCATCGTGGATTCGGAGGCGCAGGGCTTCGTGAAGGTGCTCACCAAGCCCGGTTCGGACCGTATTCTCGGCGCCACCATCGTCGGCGCCCATGCCGGCGAGCTGATTGCCGAGTTCGTGCTGGCCATGAAGCACAACCTGGGACTCGGCAAAATCCTCGGCACCATCCACGTCTACCCGACCCTGATGGAGGCCAACAAGTACGCCGCCGGCGCCTGGAAGCGGGCCCACGCCCCGGAGCGCGCCCTGCGCTGGCTGGAACGCTACCACCGCTGGCGCCGCGGCGGTTCCGCGGCGCAGGCGCCACCCCGGCCGGCTGGACCGGATCAGCGGCCGCGTTGAGCCGCTGGGGCCGCGCGGCCGCCGGCCCGCAGTGCCTCAGAAGTAGCGCAGATAGAGGTAGGCCGTGCTGATGAGGATGGAGAAGAGCATCAGCGGAAAGGCCATCAGCATGAAGGGCACGAAGCGGATGGGGTGCCCCGCCCGCTCGGCGAAGCCGGCCACCACCAGGTTCGCGCTCGCCCCCACCAGGGTGCCGTTGCCGCCGAGACAGGCGCCCAGCGCCAGGGACCACCACAGCGGCAGCAGCTCCTCGTGGCCGCCGAAGGTCGCCGCCATGGACTTGATGATCGGGATCATGGTGGCCACGAAGGGGATGTTGTCCACCACCGCCGAGGCCAGGGCGGAAACCCACAGGATCGCCATGGCGGTGGTCTGGGGCACCCCCCCGGTCAGCGCCACCACCTGCTCCGCCAGCAGCCTGAGCAGCCCGGTGGAGTCCACCGCGTGGACCACCACGAACAGCCCCATGAAAAAGAACAGGGTCACCCACTCCACCTGGGAGAAGGCGGAGTGGACCCGGTGGGTCTGCTCCTCGGCCTTCACGCCGATGTTGGTGACCAGCAGCAGCACCGCCGCCCCGAACATGGCGATGCTCGCAGGCTCCTGGCCGATGGAGTGGGACAGCACGAACCCGATGATCACCAGCGCCAGCACCGCCAGCGCCTGGCGCAGCAGCCGCGGGTCGGTGATGGCCTTGCCCTCGTCGAAGTCCATCACCCGCTGGCGGTTCGCCTCGGAGGTGTGCAGCCGGCGCCCCCAGATGAGGTAGATGGGTACCATCGACGCCACCAGGATGATGGGCACGACGGGCGCCAGGTTCCACAGGAAGTCGTTGAAGGTGAGCCGCACCGCCGAGCCGATCATGATGTTCGGCGGATCGCCGATGAGGGTGGCGGTGCCGCCGATGTTGGAGGCGAGAATCTCGCTGAACAGGAAGGGATAGGCCGGAACCTCCAGCTCCTCGGTGATGAGCAGGGTGACCGGGGCGATGAGCAGCACGGTGGTCACGTTGTCCAGCAGCGCGGACAGGATCGCGGTCACCACGGTCAGCATCACCAGGATGCCCCAGGGGCGGCCGTTCACCCGTTTCGCCGACCAGATGGCCAGGTACTGGAAGATCCCCGACTTGCTGGTGATGGCCACGATCACCATCATCCCCGTGAGCAGCCCGAGGGTGTTGAAGTCCACCCCGCGCAGTGCCGCCTCCTGGGTGAGGACGCCGCCGAAGATCATCAGGCCCGCCGCGGTCAGCGCCACGATGGCCCGGTTGATGCGCTCGGTCATGATCACCACGTAGGTGAGGAAGAACACCACCGCCGCGAACCACTGCGGGTCGAGACCGAAGACGACCGTCGTCGCCATGTCACTGCCGGGCGTCATCTTGTGTACTCCGTCTCTCTTGGAGGTACGTTCAGAGCCCCCCGAAAGCACCAGGACAAGGCGCAGTGCACAGGCAATGGTTGTTCCCTTGTCAAGCGCTGCAACGCCGTCATGGCGCTTTCGGGGGGCTCCCTGCGGGCGAGCCGCTGGCCGGCCATCTGCGGCGTTGCGCTTGCTTGAAAGGGGGCCTGCCATTCCTGCGCAAGCGCGCCTTGCATCTGACCGGCCAGCGACTCGCTGAATGGGCCTCCAAGAGTGGTGCAGTACACTAGCAGAGCCCTCCGGCCACCTTCCGCAATACCTCCCAGTAGGAGATCACACCCAGCAGCTGCCTGCTCCCGCGATCCACCACCGCGAGGCTGCTGCGGGTCTGGTAGAGTATCAGCAGGGTCTCCATCAGCAGCGTGTCCGGGTGCACCACCCGGACCGTGGTGTCCATGTACTTGCTGACCGGATC
The DNA here is from genome assembly GCF_003337735.1 of Thioalbus denitrificans. Taxonomy (NCBI): domain Bacteria; kingdom Pseudomonadati; phylum Pseudomonadota; class Gammaproteobacteria; order Chromatiales; family Ectothiorhodospiraceae; genus Thioalbus; species Thioalbus denitrificans. The sequence goes on from NZ_QPJY01000008.1 coordinate 121,919, forward strand.
GGCGGCCACCGCCCGCAGCCGGGCGGACATCTGCTCCAGGGTGTCGGAGACGTAGGGCGCGCTCTCCAGCCCGTGCTCCAGGGTCACGGCCCGGGGCAGCGAGAGGCGCAGCAGGCAGCCGATGCCGAACGCCCCCAGGTGGCGCCCATCCTCGTCCACCACCTGCAGGTTGCGGTAGCGCCGCTGCATGATGTGGGATGCCGCCACCGCGACGGTATCCGTTTCCTTGAGCACCACCGGCTGGGTATTCATGACGGCGCTGGCCGTCATGGGTACGCTGTGGGCATTCATGGGACCCCTCCCGGGCAGGGGGCGGCAATCGCCCCGGCGATCGTGCACCGATTCACGCGCCCGCCGTTGCCGTCCCCGGCGTGCGGGCCTCCGCGCCTATGTGTATCACAGACGACCGCGCGCAGGCAGCCGCCGATGCATCGGGGCGGCCGCCTGCGTGCCGCCGGGAGGGAGGGGGAATTGCGTTGCGGAGCCGCCACCGGAATCGTGCGCGTGCGCTGCGCCGCCAGCGGCGGTGGCCGCAGAAGCCGGCGCGGGCTGATGACCGGGGATTGGGCGGCCTGGCGTGGAGTGTCGGGACCGCGGGAGAGGGCAACCGGCATCTTTCATCCCGGGAGCGGGACCCGATCGGTGTCAACCCACGGCCCGGGTTGGGGAAGCGGCGGGCCCCCGGCCCGCCGCTTCCCGGGCGGGCCTACTGCCGGGCCTTGACCTTGTCCACGTAGGCCAGGGCCTCCTTGTGGTCCGGCTTGAGCTCCAGCGTCTTGTTCCACAGGGTCAGGGCGCTGTCCATCAGCTCCCGCTCGTACAGGGACAGGGCCATCCGGTGGTAGCGATCGGCGAGCTGAGCGTTGACGTTGGCCAGCTGGGTCCTGGCGGCGGCATGGTCCGGCTGCTGGGCGAGCACCTGCTCGAAGGTGGCGGCGGCATCATCGAGCTTGCCGTCCTGCAGCTGGGCCAGGCCCTGCTGGTAGAGCTGCCCGGCCCGCGCCGCGCCGCTCAGCGCCATGTAGCGCTGCGCCACCTCGGCATTGGTCCGATCCAGGACCAGCGCCTTCTGCAGCAGCGCCTGGGCGCCCTGGACGTCACCGGAGGCGGCCAGGGCATCGGCCTGTTCGCTGTAGCAGCCCACCAGCCGCTCGCGGTCGGAGGCGGTCGGTGACTGCGCCATGCGCTGCTCGAGTTCCGGAATCCCGGCCGCGCAACCCTTGCCCGGCGTAGCGGCTGCGGCCGCTTTCGGAGCCGTCACCGCCGCCGGTGCCGCCGCCTTCTTCGCAGCCGCCGGCGCGGCCGGCGCCTTGCCGGGGATGCGGAGCGTCTGCCCGGCCATGAGCCGCCCCGGATTGTCGAGCTGGTTGTAGCGGGCCAGGATGACGAACTTGTAGCGGTCGCCGAGATGCCGCCTGGCGAGCCGGGACAGCGAGTCGCCCGGCTGAATCGTGTAGCTGAAGTGCTCGCTGCCCAGGTCCTGCTCGGGATCGGCATCCAGCTGCGCCAGCAGGCTGGCCGCCCCCCAGTGGCCGGGCTCCAGCGCCAGAACGGCCTCGAGATCGGGACGCGCAGCCTCGTACTGGCCGGCCTGGAGCTGCTTCAGGGCGCGGTCGAGATGCTGGGAGGCATCCAGGCCCGAGGTGTCGGCCGCGGTCGCCTGGGTGGCTTCCGCGGGGGCCTGCGCGGTCTTGTCGGCCGCGGGCTGGAGGACCGCGCAGGCGCTCAGCGAGAGAACGAACGTGGTGACGATGACTGGATTTCGAAGACGCATGATCCGGGTTCCCTGGTTGGGGCGCCGGTCAGGGCGGTTCGGCGGCCGATGTGGGGGCTTCCGGTTCTTCGGTCTGGATTGCCTCGCCCGCGCGCACACCCGGCCCGAGGACAGTGGACGCCCCCCGGTACGGCGCTGCGGGCCTGCTCACGCAGCCCCCTGGTACACCTCGCCCGCTGCGCACATTCCGGACTGGACATCCGCCGTTGCATCCGCGCCGAATTTCCGGAAGCCCCCAGCCTGCCAAATGCCGGGACCTGGCGCGTCAAATGTCAAAATATGTGACGGAGTTCACATTTAATCCCTTTTCCAGCCCAACAACAATTGATGTGGATCAACGTCTGCAATGCCCCCCCCCTTGCCCTCCGCCCCGCCGGCGCGGCCCCCCGCCTTTCTATACTCAGGGAGGAAAAACCGGGAGCCTGCCGCCAGGGGGGACACAGATGCGGGAACGGGAACGCTATCGGATAGAGCGGGACAGCCTCGGCGAGGTCCGGGTGCCGGAAGAGGCCCTCTACGGCGCGCAGACCCAGCGCGCCGTGGAGAACTTTCCCCTCGGCGATCGGGCCCTGCCGCCCCGCTTCATCCATGCCCTGGGGCTCATCAAGGCCGCCGCGGCACGGGCCAACGCCGCCCTCGGCCGGCTCGAACCGGAGCGGGCGGCGGCCATCGCGGAGGCGGCCGAGGCGGTGGCGCGGGGCGAGCACGATCACCACTTTCCCGTGAGCGTGTTCCAGACCGGATCCGGCACCAGCAGCAACATGAACGCCAACGAGGTGATTGCCAGCCTCGCCGGGCGGCGCCTGGGTGGCCCGGTGCACCCCAACGACGAGGTGAACCGGGGCCAGAGCAGCAACGACGTCATTCCCACCGCCATCCACCTCGGCGCGGCCCTCGCGCTCCGGCAGCTGCTGCTGCCGGCCCTGGCGGAGCTGGCGGCGGGCGTGGAGCGGCGCGCCGGGGAGCTGGCCGGGGTGGTGAAGACCGGGCGCACCCACCTGATGGACGCGCTGCCCCTCTCCCTGGGCCAGGAGCTTGGCGCCTGGGCCCAGCTGGTGCGTGCCGACATGGCGCGGTTCGAGGGCATCATGCCGCGGCTCCTGCTGATCGCCCAGGGCGGCACGGCCGTGGGCACCGGGCTCAACGCCCACCCCGGCTTCGCGCGGCAATTCGCCGGGGAGCTGGCCCGCGCCACCGGGCTGCCCTTCCAGCCCGCCGCCGACGCCTTTGCGGCCATCTCCAGCCAGGACACGGCCGTGGAGCTCAGCGGCCTGCTGCGGGTGGCCTCCACCACCCTGGGCAAGATCGCCGAGGACCTGCGCTGGATGAACAGCGGGCCGCTGGCCGGACTGGGGGAGATCCGGCTGCCGGCCCTGCAACCCGGCAGCAGCATCATGCCCGGCAAGGTGAACCCCGTGATCCCGGAGGCGGTGCTGATGGCCTGCATCCAGGTGGCGGGCCGCGACCACGCCGTGGCCCTGGCCGGCCGCTCGGGCAACTTCCAGCTCAACACCATGCTGCCGCTCATCGCCGACAACCTGCTGCGGAGCATCGAGCTGCTCGCCGGCGCCGCCCGCCTGCTGGCGGAGAAGGCCATCGCCGGCTTCACCGTCGACCGGGAGCGCCTGGAGGCGGCGCTGGCCCGCAACCCCATCCTGGTCACCGCCCTGAACGAGCGCCTCGGCTACGAACAGGGCGCCGCCATCGCCAGGCGCGCCTACGCGGAAAAACGCCCCGTCCTGGACGTGGCCGCCGAGATGACAGACATTCCCCGCGACGAGCTCGCCCGCCTGCTCGATCCCGGGGCGTTGACCGGGACGCGGGTTGAAAAGGAAAAGGATGAATAGACAGGATTTACAGGATCAACAGGATTCCCGGACGGGAGCTGCCAACCGAGGGCTGCTCGGGTAGTGCCGGTGGTCATTGACGCCCGCCGAAGGCCCGTGCGGGAAAAATGATGCCGCACGGACCAGATACCAGTTGCCGGTTCACCAAACAGCCTTAGTCAGACTAACCGGTCACGCCTGATCTCTCAGCGTCCCACCGCGGGCGGTTCGGGCTGGGGATTGAACCCCCTCAGCGATCCGGGCGAGGCTGGCTGCATGGGCGCCTGCTGCGCCGGCGCCATCCGGGTGGCCGGCGCCGCGGGTTGCATGGCGGGCTGGCGGAAGTCGGCGCCGGGCCGCATCCTTCCGTCATCGCCCGGATCTATCGCCTTCGTACCGATGGCGGGCCCACCCTTCCCGTCATCGCCCGGATCGATAGAGTGCTCGTCGAGCGGCTCCATCGATATGGGTCGCCCGACGTCGCCCGGCTGCATGAGGAGCGCATCGGCGCCGACGTCCCGGCCCTGGACCGGCTCGTCGTCTTCAGGGTCCTGGGCCTGGGTGACCTGGGGACCCAGCGTGAGCATCAGGCATGCTGCCAGGCAGAGGATTGGTCGCATTTTCGGGAACGTGTTCATGGCCCCCTCCTGTGGTTCCCGTTCTCAGGTCGAGTACGGTTTGCAAGGCTCTCTTTCAATGAGTGATCTATAGCCCCGATCCGGTGAATTTTCATTGATTTGGGGCAGTCCCGGATGGCCCTGTTCCGGACATGGCCGTGGCGCTCTTTCCGTTCGACCGCGACCCCGCCTTCGGGGACCAATCCTGCGCCTTCCCTGCCGGACGGCGATCGGTGCTTTTCCATATCGGCCGGTTCGTCTAACATCAAACCGAGTCTGGAAAAAGTCATCCGGGAAGTGTTCCTGTGACCACGCCATGGATCCGGCACGAGTTTCATGCCGGTCCCCATGCAACGCCGGCCTTCGTACGGATCCACGGTGGGGACCGGGACAACCGCATTCAGCGTCAACCCGCCGGGCACCCGAATCCGGCGGCGGGCGCCGGATCAGCCGGAGGAGACGGTATGGGGGGAGCGGCTGGAACACGGCGTGTCGCGGCGGTGGCCGCCGGCCTCGTGATGCTGGCGGGTGCCGCGTCGCCTGGCTTCGCGCAGCAGCGCATCAAGCTCGAGGATTTTCTCGCCTCACCGGCCGCCAGCGCCTTCAAGGCACAGGATTTCACGGCGGCGCTCGACGGTTTCCGGAACCTGTTGTCCACCTATCCCGACGACCCCCTGGTGCTGCGCTACATCGGCATCACGCTCGACCGGTTGAAGCGTTACGACGAAGCGGTCGCGGCCTTCGGCGAGGCCCTGCGCGTGGCGCCCGGGGATCCCGCCATCCTCTTCTTCCTCGGAGTCAGCGAGTACAACCGGGCTGGCTTCGGGGCCGCGGAAGAAGCCTTCGCCGCGGTTGCCGCCGAGGCGCCCGACACGGACTACGGCGCGCGCGCCCGCGAGTTTCTCGCCGCCCTCACGGCCAACACGGCCTCCCGGACCGCGCCGGCGGCGCGGAAGCCCTGGGACGCCTACGCGCAGTTCGGCCTGCAGTATGACGACAACGTGGGGGCGGCACCCGACGGCACCGACGACCGCGACAGCCTCGGCAGTTTCGAGTACCTGAGCTTCGGCTACAACCTGGTCAACGACGACGAATGGGTGCTGCGCGCGGAAGCCAGCGGCTACTTCTCGCAGCATTGGCAGCACGGTTTCGACAGCCAGGACGTCCAGTTCATCGAGGCTGCGGCATCCCTCGACCACGCGGCCGCGCTGGGCGGGGTTTCGGTGGTGCCGTCGCTGCGCTACGGCCTGACCGGCACCTACCTCGAAGGTGATGAACTCGTTATCGGGCACCGGCTCGCCGTTGCCGCCGACATCGGCTGGACCAGCAGCCTGAAAACGGACCTGTTCTATCGCGCCGCCATCGACGACTACGAGGACGAGGGCTTCCAGCCCGTGGTGACCTCGCGGGACGGTGTGACCCACGAAGCGGGTGTCACCCAGTACTTCCTGTTCGAGACCTTTGGCCGCGAATCCAGGCTCTCCCTGGGCTACCGGTACAAGCATCGCGATGCGGACGGTATGAACCATGACTCGCGCACCCACACGGTCAGCGCCGGCCTCTCGCTCGCGTTGCCGGAGGCATTCACCCTGGAGTTCTCCGGCTATGTGGGCCGGGACGAATATCCGGACTTCCAGGGCAACCAGGGCGAGCGCGAGACCGACATTCGTGGCGGCTCGATCGCGCTCTCGCGGCCGATCAGCGACCGGCTCAGTGCCAGCCTCTCCTACAGCCATCGAAGAGAGGATTCGAACTACACGATCCTGGATTACGACAGGAACATCGTGACCTTCGTCCTCGGATACAGCTTCTAGGGAATCACCCACATGACCGCCGCCAGCCCCACCCCGTCCGCCCTTCCCACCCGGTTCCTCCGGGTTCTCTGCTGCGGCCTCCTGCTGGCCTCGGCCTCCGTCGCGACCGCCGCGGAGGGTGACTCGCCGGATGCCGGACAGACAGCGGCGCCGGCCGAGCAGCAGCGCATCGACCGCGAGACCGGTGCCTTCGAATCGCCGCTCCTGATCCGCATGCGCGCCAGGGTTTCCCCCAACTGGCCCGGCCCCCGCGGCACGCCGCCGGCGACCGAGCGCAGGCACTGCCCGGTGATCCCGGGCCCGGCGGGGACTCCCGGAACGGTCCCGGATTTCTGCTGACGCTTCCAAAGCGGCCCGGGGGCGGGCGCGCCTACGCGGAACGGCGCCCCGTCCTCGTCGTCGCTGCCTGGATGACCGCTAGACGGAGAGAGAAGGAAAAGGATGAATAGACAGGATTTACGGGATGAACAGGATTAAGACTGTTTCATGCTGCTGGCAAGCGGCACGCCCTGTGCCACCACACCCGCGCAGCCATACAACGGTCTGAACCAACCAATCTGCGTAACCTGTGCAATCTGCGGATGAATATCCTCTTGTCCTTTTTTGCCCTTCAATCCTGTTAATCCTGTGAATCCTGTCGATTCCGGTTCTTTCCCGTCAGTGCCGGATGCCCACGCCGCGGTTGAGCAGGCGCAGGGCGAAGAGATAGAGCACCACGACGAAGGCGATGATGATGCCGAGCGCGGTGCCGATGGGGATGTCGGAGACGCCCACCAGTCCGTAGCGGAAGGCGTTGATCATGTAGAGGATGGGATTGGCCAGCGAGGCCTGCTGCCAGAACCCGGGCAGCATGTCGATGGAGTAGAAGACGCCGCCGAGATAGGTGAGCGGGGTCAGGATGAAGGTGGGGACGATGGAGATGGCGTCGAAGGTGCGGGCGTAGATGCCGTTGATGAACCCGCCGAGGGCGAACAGCGTGGCGGTGAGCAGCACGACCACCAGCATGACCCCGAAATGGTGGATCCGCAGCTCGGTGAAGAACATCGACACGCCGGTGACCACCACGCCCACCACCAGGCCGCGGGCCACCCCGCCGGCGATGAAACCGGTGAGGATGACGTAGTTGGGGGTCGGCGAGACGACCATCTCCTCGATGTGGCGGTGGAACTTGGAGCTGAAGAAGGAGGAGACCACGTTCGAGTAGGCGTTGTTGATCACCGACATCAGGATCAGCCCGGGCACGATGAAGTCGATATAGGGCTGCCCGCCCATCTCGCCGATGCGGCGGCCGATGAGGTTGCCGAAGATGATGAAGTAGAGCCCCATGGTCACCGCCGGCGGCACGACGGTCTGCGGCCAGATGCGGATGAAGCGCAGGAACTCCTTGAGAACGATGGTCTTGAAGGCGTGGTACTGCTGACGGAGATCCATAGGGGTCTACTCAGGCGTGTGATTGTGTCCCCGCTCGGGAGCGAAGGCGCTCATCGCTGGGCGGCGCTGTTCTCGAGCAGGCCCATGAACAGGGCCTCCAGGCGGTTGGTCTTGTTGCGCATGGAGGCGACGTGGATGCCCAGGCGATCCAGCGCCACGAACAGCGCGCTGAGCCCCTGGTGCTTGTCCACGTCCACTTCCAGGGTATAGGGGTCCGCCAGCCGGCTGGCGTAGCAGGGCAGATCGGGCGTCTCGTGCAGCGGGTTGGCGAGATCCAGCACGAAGGTCTCCATCTGCAGGGTGGCCAGCAGGGACTTCACCGAGGTGTTCTCGATGATGCGCCCGTGGTCGATGATGGCCACGTTCCGGCACAGGCTCTCGGCCTCCTCCAGGTAGTGGGTGGTCAGGATGATGGTGGTGCCCTGGCGGTTGATGTCGCGCAGGAACGCCCACATGGATCGGCGGATCTCGATGTCCACCCCGGCGGTGGGCTCGTCGAGGATCAGCAGCCGCGGACGGTGCACCAGCGCCCGGGCGATCATCAGCCGGCGCTTCATGCCGCCCGAGAGGTTGCGCGCCATCTCCCGGCGCTTCTCCCACAGCCCCAGGCGCTTGAGATACTCCTCGGCCCGCTCGAAGGCGGTCTCCCGATCGATGCCGTAATAGCCGGCCTGGTTGACCACGATCTCCACCACCGGTTCGAAGACGTTGAAGTTGAACTCCTGCGGCACCAGCCCGATGCAGCTCTTCACCGCGTTGAGGTCGCGGTCCAGGTCGTGGCCGAACACGCTCACCGTGCCCCCGGACTTGTTCACCAGGGAGGTGACGATGCCGATGGCCGTGGACTTGCCGGCGCCGTTGGGTCCGAGCAGGGCGAAGAAATCCCCCTCCTCCACCGCCAGGCTGATGCCGTGCAGGGCGGTGAAGCCGTTGGGGTAGGTCTTGGTCAGGTTGTCCAGAACGAGAGCCTGCATGGGATACCGTGACACTCCGAAAAACGTGCAAGGGTGCGATAGAGAAGGGCCGAGTTCAACCCCAGGAAGCCTGTGGGCTCGCTGCCGTCCGGGCGGCGGATTCACGGGATCGGACCCGGGTGGGGCCGGTTCCCGCCGGGGCGGGCCGGCAGGCACATCCTGCACCAGGCGCGGCGCGGCGGGACTTCCGGACCTCCCCCCGCTCCCGGCACGGCCCTGTCCCCGGTGATTACGGACCCGATGCAATCCGCGTTCGATTACCTGGAAATGCCCGTTAGTGTAGCGCGGCACGCCAGGAGGTATATTCAGAGTCCCCCGAAAACGCCAGGACAAGGCGCAGTACACTAGAATAGCAGCGTGCATTGGCTGCCGGACGGACGACGGTGAACGAGATTCTGCAGAACATCGCCGCGGCGCTGGGCCCCCGGGGGCTGGTGACCGCCGAGACGGACATGGCCCCCTACCTCGAGGAGAGCCGGGGACTCTACCACGGCCGGGCGCGCGCCGTGGTGCTGCCCGCCTCCACCGGGGAGGTGGCCGCGGTACTCGCGCTGTGCCATGAGCAGCGGGTCGGGGTGGTGCCCCAGGGCGGCAACACGGGCCGTTGCGGCGGCGCCGCCCCGGCTCCCGACGGCCGGGAGATCCTGCTCAACCTGAAGCGACTCAACCGTATCCGCACCGTCGATCCCCTCGACTACACCCTGACCGCCGATGCCGGCTGCATCCTCGCCGACGTGCAGGCGGCCGCGCGCGGGGCCGGTCGCTTCTTCCCCCTGAGCCTCGGCGCGGAGGGGAGCTGCCAACTGGGGGGCTGCCTGGCCACCAATGCCGGCGGCACCAACGTGCTGCGCTACGGCAACGCCCGCGAGCTCACCCTGGGGCTGGAGGTGGTGCTGCCGGACGGACGGGTGTGGAACGGCCTCAACGCCCTGCGTAAGAACAACACCGGCTACGACCTGCGGGATCTCTTCATCGGCGCGGAAGGCACCCTGGGGGTGATCACCGCGGCGGTGATGAAACTCTACCCCGAGCCGGCGGACATCCAGACCGCCTTCGTCGCCCTGCGCGATCTCGACGCCGCGCTGGAGCTGCTGGCGCTGGCGCGGGGCATGAGCGGTGACGCGGTGACCACCTTCGAGTTGATGTCCCGCCGGGCGCTGGAGTTCGCCGTCCGCCACGTGCCCGGCTGCCGCGACCCCTTCGACACCGCCCACGAGTGGTACGTGCTGCTGGTGCTGGCCGGCACCGAGCCGGACGCCGGCATGTCCGCCCGTCTCCAGCGGCTGCTGGAGAGCGCCTGGGAACGGGGGCTGGCGGCCGACGCCGCCCTGGCCGCCAGCGAGGGGCAGGCGCAGGATTTCCGCCGCCTGCGCGAGGGGGTGGTGGAAGCCCAGCCCCTGGAGGGGGGGTCCATCAAGCACGACGTGTCGGTGCCGGTGTCGCGGGTGCCGGAGCTCATCCGCCGGGCCGACGCGCGGGTAACGGAACTGGTGCCCGGCATCCGCCCCTGCGCCTTCGGCCACGTGGGTGACGGCAACATCCACTACAACCTCTCCCAGCCGGTGTCCATGGACCGGGAGGAGTTCCTGGCCCTGTGGGAGCGGCTCAACCACGAAGTGCACGACATCGTCGCCGCCCTGGGGGGGGCGTTCAGCGCCGAGCACGGGGTGGGCCGGCTCAAGGTGGGCGAGATGGCCCGCTACAAGAGCCCGGTGGAACTGGACCTGATGCAGCGGGTGAAACGGGCCATCGACCCGCGCGGAATCATGAATCCGGGCAAGGTGCTGCCGGAGTGAGACGGCCGCCGCCGAACCGGGATGCCGTCCCCGCCCTCAGCGGCGGATCAGCTCCACTGCCCAGGACGAGACCAGTTGGCCGGCCCGCAGCAGGGTGCCGCGGTTGAGATAGCGCCGCTCGTCCAGCCGCACCAGGCACTCGGTGCCGCTGTGGCGCCCGTCCGGTGAGCGGTACAGGGACAGGAGGGTGTCCTCCACCACCACGTACTTTCCCTCCACGCGGCCGACGGTGGGATTTTCCATGCGCCAGCGGGTGGAGCTGCCGCCGGGGCGCATGGGCACGATCTCGTAGCGGCTGGACACGGACTGGGAGGGCTGATCGCGCACCTGCATGACCGTGTTCACGATCCACAGCCCCGGTTCATGCTCGACGCGACTCTCGCCCTCCAGCGCCACCTCGGCGCCGCTGCCGCTGTGGTAGTTGCCCTCGGCGCTCCAGACCGCTTCCTCGAACAAGAACGTATGCTGCATCGGCTTCAACTCTCCTGGTGTTTCCTGAATCGGGACCGTGCGCCGTCATGCCTGCACGGAGCGGCATGGAGGACGGCATATTACCCGATTGCCCGGCCCTGCTCGATTCGGGAGCATGGGGGTCCCGCGGCGCACAGGCCGTGAGCCATTCCGGTGCAAGCCACGGCTGCATTGTGAACCATTGTGAACAATCGCCTCCGCGCGTCCATTGTCTTGCCCGCCTTTCATTACGATTTGCTTGCAGTGCGTGGCAAACGCGTAATAGTTTAGTGCCCAGCAGCACAACGGCCGCGCAATCGGCCACTTCCATATATAACAATTGCTGTTCGGATGCATGAGCAGGCCTGCCGCAACGTCGCCGTGGGATCGGGATTCCACGCGACCTTGACGGTCGACCATTCATTCAGTCCAGATCGGAGATTCAAACACATGAGCAAGCTGCGTTTTCTTGCCGCTGGTACGGCTCTCGCCCTGCTGGCCGCAGGCACCACCGCCCAGGCCGGCGCCACCCTGGATTCCGTCAAGCAGAAAGGTCACGTGCAGTGCGGGGTCAGCACCGGCATCCCCGGCTTCTCCTCCGCCGATGACAAGGGCAACTGGACCGGCATCGACGTGGATGTCTGCCGCGCCGTGGCCGCCGCCGTGCTCGGCGACGCCAATGCCGTGAAGTACACCCCGCTGACCGCCAAGGAGCGACTCACCGCCCTGCAGTCCGGCGAGATCGACATGCTCTCCCGCAACACCACCTGGACCGCCACCCGCGACACCTCGCTGGGCATCAACTTCACCGGCGTCAACTACTATGACGGCCAGGGCTTCCTGGTGAGCAAGAACCTCGGCGTGAAGAGCGCGCTGGAGCTCAACGGCGCCTCGGTCTGCATCCAGTCCGGCACCACCACCGAGCTGAACCTGTCCGACTATTTCCGCGCCAAGAAGATGGAGTTCCAGCCGGTGGTGTTCGACACCTCCGACCAGACCATCAAGGGCTTCGAGGCGGGCCGCTGCGACGTGCTCACCTCCGACCAGTCCCAGCTCTACGCCCTGCGCATCAAGCTGGCCGACCCCAACAGCGCCATGGTGCTGCCCGAGGTCATCTCCAAGGAGCCCCTCGGCCCGGTGGTCCGCCAGGGCGACGACCAGTGGTTCAACGTGGTGAAGTGGACCCTGTTCGCCCTGGTCAACGCCGAGGAGCTGGGCATCACCTCCGCCAACGTGGACGGGATGAGGACCGGCACCGATCCCAACGTCAAGCGCCTGCTCGGCACCGAGGGCGACATCGGCGTGGGCATGGGTCTGACCAACGACTGGGCCTACAACATCGTCAAGCAGGTGGGCAACTACGGCGAGATGTTCGAGCGCAACGTGGGCAAGGGCTCGCCGCTGGGCATCGAGCGCGGCCTGAACGCCCTGTGGACGAACGGCGGCCTGCAGTACGCGCCGCCCATCCGCTGACCTCGTCGACATGCAGCTGAAGCGGCGGCGCACCCCTTGCCGGGTGTGCCGCCCTTCCCCCTTTCCGGCAATCGCAGGAGCCTGACCCATGGCGGCAGACCCGCGCGAGGACGACCTTCCGTCGAAACCCCCGGTCTGGAACGATCCGCGCATCCGCGCGCTGGTGTTCCAGATCGTTATCGTGGTCGCGGTGTCGGCCTTCGGCTACTACCTGTTCGACAACACCCTGACCAACCTGCAAAAGCGTGGCATCACCACCGGCTTCGGATTCCTCGATTCCCAGGCCAGCTTCGGCATCATCCAGACCCTGGTGGAGTACAGCGAAACCTCCACCTACGGCCGTACCTTCATCGTCGGCCTGCTCAACACCCTGCTGGTGTCGGGGCTCGGCATCGCCCTGGCCACCCTGCTGGGATTCGTCATCGGCATCGCCCGGCTCTCCAGCAACTGGCTCATCGCCAAGCTGGCGGCCGCCTACGTCGAGCTGTTCCGCAACATTCCCCTGCTGCTGCAGATCTTCTTCTGGTACTTCGCGGTGCTGCGGGCCCTGCCTTCGCCGCGCCAGAGCTATGATCTCGGTGGCGCGGTATTCCTGAACCTGCGCGGGCTCTACCTGCCGCGCCCCCTGTTCGAGCCGGGCTTCGGGTACGTGTTCGCGGCCCTGGTCGCGGCCATCGCGGGGAGCATGTTCATCGCCCGCTGGGCCCGCCGGCGGCAGGAGGCCACCGGGCAGCAGTTCCACACCATCTACACCTCCATCGGCCTCATCCTGGGACTGCCCCTGCTGGCCTTCCTCGCCACGGGCGCGCCGCTGGCCTGGGAGCTGCCGGAGCTGCGCGGGTTCAACTTCCAGGGCGGGATCCCCGTCATTCCCGAGCTCTCGGCCCTGCTGGTGGCGCTGTCCATCTATACCGCCGCGTTCATCGCCGAAATCGTCCGCGCCGGCATTCTCGCCGTGAGCCAGGGCCAGACCGAAGCGGCCCATGCCCTCGGGCTGCGTCCCGGACTCACCCTGCGCCTGGTCATCATCCCCCAGGCCATGCGGGTCATCATCCCGCCGCTCACCAGCCAGTACCTGAACCTGACCAAGAACTCGTCGCTGGCCACGGCCATCGGCTACCCGGACCTGGTCTCGGTGTTCGCCGGCACGACCCTGAACCAGACCGGCCAGGCGGTGGAGGTCATCGCCATGACCATGGGGGTCTACCTCACCATCAGCCTGGTCATCTCCCTGCTGATGAACTGGTACAACAAGCGCAAGACACTGGTGGAGCGATAGATCATGCCCGCGACCCACGTCCCCCAACCCGACCTGCCGCCGCCCATCATCAGCGTGGGCGTGATCGGCTGGATGCGCCGCAACCTCTTCTCGTCGCTGCCGAATACGGCGCTCACCCTGTTCGCCCTCTACCTGCTCTGGCTGCTGCTGCCGCCGGCCATCCAGTGGGCGTTCATCGATGCCGACTGGTCCGGCACCGGCCGCGAGGACTGCACCGGCGGCGGCGCCTGCTGGGTCTTCGTCCAGGTGCGCTTCTACCAGTTCATGTACGGCTTCTACCCCGAGGCCGAATCCTGGCGGGTGAACCTCGCCTTCGGACTGCTGATCGTCCTGACGATCCCGCTGTTCATCCGCGCCTTCCGCTGGAAGGGGTGGCTCAGCGCCTTCCTGCTGCTGGGCTACCCGGTGATCGCCTACTACCTGTTCCTCGGCGGCAGCTTCGGGCTGGAGCTGGTGGAGACGGACCAGTGGGGCGGGCTGCTGCTGACCCTGGTCCTGGCCGGCGTGGGCATCGTCGCCGCCCTGCCCATCGGCGTAGTGCTGGCGCTGGGACGGCGCTCCCAGATGCCCATCGTCAAGGCGCTCTCCATCGCCTTCATCGAGTTCTGGCGCGGCGTGCCGCTCATCACCGTGCTGTTCATGTCCTCGGTGATGCTGCCCCTGTTCCTCCCCGAGGGGGTGAACTTCGACAAGCTCCTGCGGGCGCTGATCGGCATCATCATGTTCCAGTCCGCCTACATGGCGGAGGTGGTGCGCGGCGGGCTGCAGGCCATCCCCAAGGGACAGTACGAAGCGGCCGCGGCCCTGGGGCTGGGCTACTGGCGCACGATGGCCCTGGTCGTCCTGCCCCAGGCGCTGAAGCTGGTGATTCCCGGCATCGTCAACACCTTCATCGCCCTGTTCAAGGACACCACGCTGGTGCTCATCATCGGGCTGTTCGACCTGCTGGCCATCATCCAGCTGGCCCTGGCCGATCCCAAGTGGCTCGGCTTCTCGGTGGAGGGTTACGTCTTCACCGCCGCGGTGTTCTGGATCTTCTGCTTCAGCATGTCTCGCTACAGCCAGGCGCTCGAGCGCCGCCTGCATACGGGCCACGCCCGCTGATCGCCTGTGGAGGAATCACCCATGAACCAGGAAACGGCCCACGGCACCCCCGGCATGATGATCTCCGACGAGGTCATGATCGAGATGCGCCAGGTGCACAAGTGGTACGGCCAGTTCCACGTCCTCAAGGACATCAACCTGACCGTCAACAAGGGCGAGCGCATCGTCATCTGCGGCCCGTCGGGCTCCGGCAAGTCGACCCTCATCCGCTGCATCAACCGGCTGGAGGAGCACCAGACCGGCCAGATCGTCGTCGACGGCGTGGAGCTGACCGGGGACATCAAGCACATCGAGAAGATCCGCCGCGAGGTGGGCATGGTCTTCCAGCAGTTCAACCTCTTCCCCCACCTGACGGTGCTGGAGAACTGCGCCCTGGCGCCGCTGTGGGTGCGCAAGATGCCGCGCCGGGACGCCGAGCACATCGCCATGCAGTACCTGGAGCGGGTGAAGATCCCGGAGCAGGCCCTCAAGTACCCGGGCCAGCTCTCCGGCGGTCAGCAGCAGCGCGTGGCCATCGCCCGCAGCCTGTGCATGAACCCCAAGATCATGCTCTTCGACGAGCCCACCTCGGCGCTCGACCCGGAGATGATCAAGGAGGTGCTGGACGTCATGATCGAGCTGGCGGAGAGCGGCATGACGATGATCTGCGTCACCCACGAGATGGGTTTCGCCAAGACCGTCGCCAACCGGGTCATCTTCATGGACGGGGGCGAGATCATCGAACAGAACGCGCCCGAGGAGTTCTTCAACAATCCGCAGTCGGACCGCACCAAGCTGTTCCTGAGCCAGATCCTCGATCACTGAGGAGCGGCAGGCCCCGGCGCGGACTCAGCCTCCGCGCCGGGCGCGCAGGATGACGCTGGCGGACACGCCCGCGGACAGCGCGAAGCCGGCGACCATCATCACCCATCCCATGGGCGCAGCGCCGTAGACCAGTACCGCACCCAGGCCCACCAGCAGGGTGCCGATGGCGATGAGCACGTGATCGATGGTGGTGAACCCCGGTTTCTTCTCTTTCTGCATGGCTCCTCCTCGCTGTCGTTGTAGTCTGTGAGGGCGCACGGTTCGCCACCCCGACGACGGGGTGCGATACCCTGCCGCGAGTAGTGAATCATAACAGGCCGGATGGGAAAAACATGGATACCGGGGAGTGGCGAAGGACCTGGCGCCGACTGGTGGGGAACAACCGTTTCGACAGCCGCGAATGGGCCGGCGCCTTCGGCGACCTCGGCACCCTGATTCCCTTCGTGGTGGCCTACGTCACCCTGCTCGGGATGGACCCGGTGGGCATCCTGATCGGGTTCGGGATCGCCCTGGTGGCCAATGGATTGCTGCGCCGGACGCCGTTCCCGGTCCAGCCCATGAAGGCCATCGGGGCGGCCGCCACCGCCCAGGCCGCCGGCGGCGTGATCTTCACGCCGGGGGCGGTCTACGCCGCCGGCTTCGTCACCGGGCTGGTGTGGCTGCTGCTGGCCCTCACCGGCATCGCCGAACGCCTCGCCCGGCTCACGCCGCGGCCGGTGGTGGCCGGGATCGTGCTGGGGCTCGGACTGGGCTTCATGGGCCGGGGGATCGAGCTCATGCTCGACACCTGGTGGCTGGCGCTGGCGGCCCTGGCCGCCAGCCTGCCGCTGCTTGACAGCCGGCGCCTGCCGGCCATGTTCGCCCTGCTGCTGATCGGCGGCATCGCCGCCCTCCTGCTCGAACCGGGGCTCATGGGGCAATTGCTCGCCCTGCGCCCCGGGCTCCATCTGCCGAGCCCGGAGCTGGGGTCCATCACCCTCGACGACCTGGCCGTCGGCGCGCTGTTCCTCGCCCTGCCGCAGCTGCCGCTGACCCTGGGCAATGCCCTCATCGCCGTGACCGACGAGAACAACCGCCTGTTTCCCGACCGCCCCGTCCGACACCGCGGGGTGGCGCTGTCCACGGCGGCGATGAACCTGGCCGCCCCGCTGGTGGGCGGCGTGCCCATGTGCCACGGCGCGGGCGGCATGGCCGGCCACGTGCGCTTCGGCGCCCACACCGGGGGCGCCCCCATCATTCTCGGGAGCCTCCTGCTGCTGCTGGCGCTGTTTCTCGGCGACGCGGTGGTGTCCTTCATGGCCGCCTTTCCGGCGGCGGTCCTCGGCGTCATCCTGTTCCTCGCCGGCACCCAGCTGGCGCTGGGCGCCGGTCGCCTGGGCGAGGAACGGGGCCCCCGCTTCGTGGCCCTGGTCACCACCGCCCTCGCCCTGTGGAACGTGGGCGCGGCGTTCGTCGCCGGACTGGCCCTGCACGCCCTGATCGCCCGGGGTGTGATGAGGCCGTGAGGGGGATTCAACGCAATGGCGCCAAGAACATCAGGAAACAAATGTGTACGGCGAATCGGAGGGGGTAGACGTAGACCTTTATCCCTTCACCTTTACCCCTTATCCCTTCGTGTCTTCGCGTCTTTGCGCCTTTGCGTTGAAAACAATCTCACTCCTCCAGCAGCTCGCCGGCCACCCGGTGGAGGTAGAAGTAGCCCCGCAGGGCCATCAGGCCGGCGAGGAAGGGCCAGGGGCTCCAGACCGACAGCCCCAGGATGAGCAGCGTGATGCCGCCGAACAGGGCCATGGCGATCAGCCACTGCAGGAGGAGCAGGCCGATGCCCTCCAGGGGTTCGAGCCGGCGGGCCAGCCAGGAGGCGTCCGTGGCCAGGGCAGCCGGGGTGTGGTCGCGACGGGTCGGGTCGATCATGGGTTCGGGGTCCGTTTATCCGAGTGGATTACTAAATTATTAGACCCCATTGCCGATCCCCGTCAACCCGCACCCGCTTCCGGTCCATCCCCCCCTGCCCGGGATGCCACCGCCGTGGCGAAGCGGTAGCGTCCGTCCAGCACCAGCTCCAGCCGGTCGCCGGGAGCGAGGGGACCGACTCCGGCGGGCGTGCCCGTCAGGACCACATCGCCGGGCAGCAGGGTGAAATGGCGGCTGATGGTCGCCACCAGCTCGAACACCGGGCGCATCATCTGGCGGGTGGAGCCCCGCTGGCGCACCTCGCCGTTGATGCGCAGCTCCAGCGTGGCGGCGTCGGGCTCCAGCGCATCGGCGCCCACGAACGGCGAGATGGGGCAGCTGGCGTCAAAGGCCTTGGCCAGCTCCCAGGGCTGGCCGCGCTCCTTCAGGTACTGCTGCACGTCCCGGAGGGTCAGGTCCAGCGCGATGGCGTAGCCGGCCGCCGCCGCCCGCGCGGCCGCCACGTCGGCCGCGCTGAGGCGCGCGCCGATGAGGATCGCCAGCTCCACCTCGTGGTGGCAGGCCCCCTCCCCGGCCGGCAGCGCCAGGGGACGCTCCAGGGGCGCCAGGGCGGTGCTCGGCTTCATGAACAGCACCGGCCGCTCGGGGATCGGATTGCCCAGCTCCCGGATGTGGTCCAGATAGTTGCGGCCCACGCAGACCACCTTGCCCGCGGGCCAGGGGCACGCGCTGCCGTCGAGCCAGGTGTGGCGGTAGCCCTCGTCGTTGTCTGCCATGTCGCGTCTCCCGGTGATGGAATCAGCCGAAGCGGTTGGCCAGGATCAGCCCGCCCAGGACCAGCCCGCCGCCCACCAGCAGCGACAGGGTGACGGGTTCGTCGAGCAGCAGCCCCCCGGCGATCACGGCACTGACCGGTACAAAGTTGATGAACAGGCCGGCCCGGGCGGGGCCGATGGTGCGCACCCCCTGGTAGAACCAGACGAAGCCGAGCACGGTGCCGAAGAAGGCCAGGTAGAACAGCGCGCCCCAGCCCGTGGTGCTGAGGCGCGCCAGCGCCGCGCCCAGGCCCTCGTGCCAGGCCGGCAGCAGCAGCAGCGCGGTCCCGGCCATGCAGGAGTAGGAGACCGCCTCCAGGGCGCTCAGGCCCGACATGACCCGCTTGCCGAGCAGGGTGTAGGTGACCCAACTGGCGACGCAGCCGAGAATCGCGAGCTCGCCGTAGCCCACCTCGCCCTGCACCAGGGCGAGGGGATCGCCGCGGGAGATGACGGTCACCGCCCCGGCCACGGAGAGGACGATGCCGATCCCCTTGGCGAGGTTGAGCCGTTCGCCGAACAGGAGCGCCGAGAACAGGGCGATGAAGATGGGGTTGCCGGCGATGATCACCGCCGCCCGCCCCGCCTCCACCGTGCGCAGCCCGGTGAAGAACAGCACGTTGTAGGCGAACACCCCGGTGGCCCCCAGCAGCACCACCGCGCCCCACTGCCGCGGGCGCAGCCGGCCGAGGCCGTTGCCCTGCCGCAGCAGCAGCCCGGCGAGCAGCAGGCTGGCCAGCAGGAAGCGGACGAAGGCGGCGGAGAAGGGCCCGATCTCCGCGGACACCAGCCGCCCGGCGACGAAGGTTCCGCCCCAGAAGACCGCCGCCAGGGTCAGCAGGCCGTAGGTGGACCAGGGCCGGGCGGCGGGCGCGATGCCGGTGGCGCTCACGGGGTCTGCCTGCAGTGGCTCTCGCGGGTGAACAGCACCAGGACCAGGGACAGGGCGAGCCAGCCGAGCATCAGGGCGAAGCCGCCGCGGTAGGCCGCGAGGTCGTAGATCCGGACGCCCTCCCGCAGCTCGCCCCCCCAGGCCCGGTCGAGCATCCAGCCCACCCCCGGCTGCAGGAGCATGGGGCCCATCATCACCCCCATGTTGACCACCCCCGACACGGTCCCCGACAGCCGGGCGGGCACCGACTCCTTGGCGAAGGCGAAGCCGATGATCATGTTGCCGGAGAGAAAGCCCGCCACCACCAGCAGGCTGACCAGGCCCCACACCGGCAGTCCGGGCACCAGCAGCGCCACGGCCCAGGCCGCCAGCATCCCCGCGCAGCCGATGACATACAGCGGCTTGCGGTGCCCGAGGTGATCGGAGAGCCAGCCGAAGGCCGGGCCGCCGACCGCCCAGGCCACCAGCAGCGCCGAGCACACCGCTGCCGCCGTGGTCCGGTCGAGGGCGTAATGGGTGGTCAGGTAGGGCACGCCCCAGAGGCCGGCGAAGGCCAGCACGCTGCCCACGATGCCGCCCGGCACCAGGTAGAGCAGCCAGGTGTTGCGATAGCCCAGCACCTCGCGGATGCCCGCCAGCACACCGTTGCCCACGCGGGTGGCGGCATCGGCGGCGCGGGCGGTGGGAGCATGGCTGGCGAAGCCGCGCTCCGAGGGGTCGTCGCGCACCACCCACCAGATGCCGGCGGCCACCGCCAGGGTGACGGCGGCGGAGACCCCCATCACCGGCCGCCAGCCGAAGGCGTCCACCAGCAGCCGCAGCGGCACCCCGGCGAAAACCGCGCCGATGATGCCGCAGAACAGCGCCATGCCGGAGGCCAGGGCGAACTGGCGCGGCGGCAGCCAGTGGCCGGCGAGCTTGAGCATGCCCACGAAGGCCACCGCCACGGAGCCGCCCACCAGCAGGCGTCCGGCCCCGGCCCAGAACAGGTTCGGCGCCAGGGCGAAGACCAGCGTCCCCGCGCCCGCCACGATGGCGCCGAGGGTCAGCAGGCGGCGGGGACCCCAGTGGTCGGCCAGCAGCCCGGTGGGCACCTGCATGGCCACGTAGCTGTAGAAGTAGAACGCGGACAGGTTGCCGAGCGCCGCCGCGCCGAGGCCGAAGTCGGTCATCAGCTCGCCGGTGATGACCCCCGGCGCCACCCTCTGGTAGAAGCCGATCAGGTAGAGCGCGGCACCCAGACCCCAGACGGTCCAGGCGAGTCGCAGCGGCGGCGGATGGGCAGTTGACATGTGGGCTCCAGCCGGTTGCAGGGGGGCGGTCGATGCCGGAAATATTGACAGGGCAACTATAACCGCACCGCGCTTGCCCGACTACTGCAGTGCGTCACTCCGGCGCCGGGCGCATGTGCTTATGCACAACGGGTTTTATGACATCGCGCCGGAACGGGCAAATAGAGGGAACTCATGAGAAAGTATCGACAACAGTAGCGTAACTACTTGATTTTTCGTATTCGGGCTTGACGGTTAAATTTTGAACATTCTGTTACCCGGTACGCGCTGGCGTGGGCTGCGGTCCGGTTTCCATAAATCATCCACAAAGTTATCCACAGATTCTGTGGACAACTTTTCCGGCGGGAACCGCCCATGAGGGCCTGCTCCCCCGCAGGTGCGCCATGCCGGTTCGCGGCTGGAGGCCGCTGCCATGGGAGGACGGGGGGCAGCGGGGCCGGGCCGCTCGCCGCCGGAGTCCGTTCCCTACGGAACCGGGACTGTGGCGGCGGCGCCGGCGAGGCGGCCGCACAGCCGCTCCGCCCGGCGCCGGTGTTCGGGCGTGCCTCCCTGCAGTTCCAGCAGCCGGCGCGTCCAGCGCAGCGCCGCCGTGAAATCCCGGGCCACGTGCTCGTGATACTTGGCCAGCCGCTCCACGGCCTCGGGGTGGCCGGCCTCGGCGAGGGGCTGCCAGATGGCCAGCGCCTCCCGCCACTGCCCGCGGCGGCGATGGATCCGGGCCAGCAGCAGGAGTCCCTCCGCGTCCAGCGTCGCCCGCGCCTGCCCCAGCAGCGCGAGGGCCGCCGACTCCCGCCCCCCGGCGAGATGGGCGCGGGCCACGGCGAGCGGACTGCCGCCCCACTCCCCCGGCGCCCTCCAGGCCCGCTCCAGGACCGGCAGCAGGCCCGCCAGGGAGAGCAGGTCCCAGCGGTTGTGGCGCGCCACGTCGGGCAGCCGCCGCCAATCGCCCCGCCGGACCCAGTCGAACCAGGCGGCCGGGGCCTCGGACCCGGGCAGGTCGCCCACCCGCTCGAACCCGAGCAGGCGGCGCTCCGCGGTCGCCAGGCGGCAGTCGGGCCAGCGGTCCGCGAACAGCCGGCGGACCGGGTGCAGCAGGTCCAGGTGGGGCAGCCCGCTCCAGGGATCCGGGCGCCGGGTGAGGCGGCAGCGGGCGCTGAGCAGGGGGATATCGAAGGCCTTGCCGTTGTAGCTCACCAGGCTCGCGGTGCCCTTCAGCTCCCCCTCCGCGGCCTCGACGAAGGCCCTCTCGCCGTGGAAGCCGGTCAGCAGCAACTGGGTCAGGCGGAGCGTCCCGGCCTCGATCCGCAGCAGGCCGAGCAGGAACACCAGGGTGCCGGTGCCCCCGGCCAGGCCCGTGGTCTCGGTGTCCACCAGGGTCAGCGGCGCACCCCCGTATCCCGCCGCGGGGCCCTCGTCCGCCGGCCGCCAGCGGATGGTCTCGGACAGGGCCAGGCGGCCGTGCAACGCGGCCGGCGCGACGGTCTCGACCAGGCGGATGACCCCCGGCGCGATGCACTCGCCGCCGCAGCGCCCGGCGAGCTCGGCGTCGCCGGGCCGGGCACTATCCCGCACGCCGGTCTCCCGGCGCGCCGGCCCCAGGCGCGCCAGCCGCTCCGCCAGCGGGAGCGGGGACGGGGCGGCCGCCCCGCCCTGCCGGCGCAGCCGGTCGAGGCGGTTCCTAACGGACATCCGCCGGCACCGTGCTCACGCCGGCGCCGCCGCCAGCAGGTCCAGCAGCCGCAGCGCCGCCTGCCGCGGCGAGAAGCCGCGCACCTGGTCGGAGGCCAGGATCGGCCCCACGCAGGCGGGACAGCCGTGGCGGCAGTCGCAGCCCCGCACCAGGGCGCGGGCCCCCTCCACCACCTCCCGGCGGCGGTCGTAGAGCGGCGCGGAAAGGCCGATGCCGCCCGGGTAGTTGTCGTAGAGGAACACCGCCGGCTGGAAGCGGCGGTCCGGCGCCTGCAGGTCCACCGCCTCGCCGCTCAGGGTGCGCGCGCCGCCCCGGCCCTGGGCGTCCACGGCGGCGAACCAGGTGCCCTGGCCGTCGCCCACCGCGCGCCCCAGATCGTGGAGCTCGGCCATGCTCTGCAGGGCGGCCACGTGGTGCAGCGCGTAGGCCGCGCCGAGGAAGCCGTCCAGCGCCTGCTCGCGGCTCGGGAAGGCCGCCTCCAGGGCACCGGCGTCGAGCTGCCACCACACTGCGGTGGTGTGCAGCTCCTGGTCGGGGAGGTTGATGGGGCCGTAGCCCACGTTCTCGTGGGTGTAGTAGCGGATCTTCTTGTAGCCGGCCATGCGCCGCACCAGGTGCGCCTCGCCGTGGGCGCAGGCGGAGCCCCCCGCGCCGCTGCCGGCGAACCGGTCCAGGACCTTGAGCCGGGTGTAGTCGATGGAGTCGGTGTAGTAGTCGGCGCGGGTGCGGGTCACGAACGCCTTGCGCCCCTCCCAGTCGAGGCGCTCCACCTGCCAGGGCCGGGCCTGCACCAGGTAGATGGCGCCCTCGTAGAGGGTCATGGGGGCGCTGGAGAAGTCCACCTCGGCGATGACCTCCTGGCCGCCCCCGGTGGTGTCGATGACGGTGAAGTTCCCCTCCGCCACCGAGCGCAGGGA
This sequence comes from Thioalbus denitrificans, assembly GCF_003337735.1. Classification (NCBI taxonomy): domain Bacteria; kingdom Pseudomonadati; phylum Pseudomonadota; class Gammaproteobacteria; order Chromatiales; family Ectothiorhodospiraceae; genus Thioalbus; species Thioalbus denitrificans. Next base: position 144,781 of record NZ_QPJY01000008.1, read on the forward strand.
GACGGCGTTGGCGGGGTAGCTGTCGGCCATCCAGTGCCAGCTTCCCCCCTCGCGGTGCAGCACCCCCTCCTCCTCCAGGTAGGCGAGCAGCTCCCCGGGCGGCCCGGCGCCGAAGCGCTCGCCCTCGCCGAAGGGCAGCTCGAAGGCGGCGCAGCGCACGTGGTCGAGCAGGATCAGGAGCTGGTCGGGGTCGATGCGGGCGTGCTCCGGGTCGGCGCCGAGGAAGAACTCCGGGTTGCGGATCACGTACTGGTCCAGGGGATCGCTGCCCGCCACCAGGACGCCGAGGCTGGCGCGGTTGCGCCGCCCGGCCCGGCCGAGCCGCTGCCAGGTGCCGGCGACGGTGCCGGGGTAGCCGTTGAGCAGGCAGACGTCGAGGCTGCCGATGTCCACCCCCAGCTCCAGCGCCGAGGTGGAGACCACGCAATCCACCCCGCCGGCGCGCAGGCGACGCTCGGTGTCGCGGCGGGCGGTGGGCAGGTAGCCGCCCCGGTAGGCGCGCACCCGCGGCGGCCGGCGCGGGTCGGCGTCGAAGGTGTCCTTGAGGTACTTGGTGATCACCTCCACGGTCAGGCGCGAGCGGGCGAAGACGATGGTCTTCAGGCCCGCCTCCACCGTCTGCCGGGCCAGGCGCGTGGTCTGGGAGGTGCTGGAGGCGCGGATGCCGAGATCCGGGTTCACCACCGGCGGGTTCCAGAACAGCAGGTGGCGGGCGCCCTGGGGCGCGCCGCTCTCGGTCACCGCCGCCACCCGCGCGCCCACGAGCCCCGTGGCCAGCTCGCCGGGGTTGGCGATGGTGGCGGAGCTGGCGATGAACACCGGGTCCACGCCGTAGAAGCGGCACACCCGGCGCAGCCGCCGCAGCACGTTGGCCACGTGGGAGCCGAACACGCCGCGGTAGGTGTGCAGCTCGTCGATGACCACGAAGCGCAGGTTCTCGAAGAACTGGGCCCACTTGGTGTGGTGGGGCAGGATGCCCTGGTGGAGCATGTCCGGGTTGGTGACCACGATGTCGCCGCGGGTGCGCACCGCCTTGCGGGCGTCGCCCGGGGTGTCGCCGTCGAAGGTGAAGGCGCGGATGCCGAGCGCGCCCGCGGCGTTCAGCTCGTTGAGCTCGGCCACCTGGTCCTGGGACAGGGCCTTGGTGGGAAACAGGTAGAGCGCCTTGGCCCGCGCCTCCAGGGCCGCCTGCAGGACCGGCAGGTTGTAGCACAGGGTCTTGCCCGAGGCGGTGGGGGTCACCACCACCGTGTGGCGCCCGGCGCGCACGTGGCCCCAGCTCTCCGCCTGGTGGCTGTAGAGCCGCTCGATGCCCCGCGCCGCCAGCGCCCGGGCCAGGCGCGGGTCGAGCTCCGGGGGCAGCGGCGCGTGGCGGGCCGGGCGGGCGGGAATCACCAGCTCCCCGGTAATCCGGCCGGCGCCCTCCCGCTTCAGAACAGCGGCGAGCTGGCCGGCATCGAGGCGCGGGCGGGCGGGCGGTTCCGCCGGGGACGGGAGCTCATCGGCAGGGGCGGACATGGGCGCGTTCTCCTTCGGTTCTCCGTTGGAGAATATAGAACGGAGAGAGAACGGGCAAGGGAAATGATTTACAGCGGTCAGCGGTCAGGCCGCCTTGACACAGGGCGGGGCACGGCCGGCCGGATTCCCCCGGCACGGGTGAAAACAAATCGCCCCGAGGGCGGGCCTCCCACAGGCCCCGGCCAATGGCCGTGAAATCCTCCCCGGGGCAGCGCTCCGCCGCGATCTCCCCGCGCCCTCGAGGGAGGCGCCGGAGGACAGGATCAGCAGCGGCCCCATCCGCCGCCCGACCGCAGGCGGCTGAAAACATTCGCGCCGTTCCCCGGTCTCATGGGTTAATCGACTATTGCAGGGCGCCTCGTGGGCAGTGTGCGCGTGGGGCCCCCTGCCCGGACAAGACCGAGGACACGATCATGAAGCGACGGAAATTCCTGTACACGCTGGCGGGCACGTCGCTGCTGGCCCTACTGCCGGGCGCCGGACGCGCGGCGCGGATGGGTGATGCGACCCACGGGATTCCGCTCGAGGAGATCCGGAACAACTGGCGCGCGCTGCTCGCCGAGGGTGCCGAGGTAGCCACCTCCACCGCCCCGCTGAAGCGCACCGAGGCGGAGTGGAAGGAGATCCTGCCGCCCGAGCGCTACGGGATCCTGCGCGAGGAGGGAACCGAACGGGCCGGCTCGAGCCCGCTCGACCGCGAGAAGCGCCCCGGCCTCTTCGTCTGCGCCGGCTGCGGCCTGCCGCTGTTCAGCTCGCAGATGAAGTACGACAGCGGGACCGGCTGGCCGAGCTTCTTCACCCACATCCCGGATCACGTCGGCACCAAGCGCGACTGGCGCATGATCATCCCGCGCACCGAGTACCACTGCATCCGCTGCGGCGGGCACCAGGGCCACGTGTTCGACGACGGCCCGCAGCCCACCGGCCAGCGCTGGTGCAACAACGGCCTGGCGCTGCGCTTCATTCCCGCCTGAGGGGCCGGACCCTTTCCCGACACGGCGACACCATGGCGCCGGGCGGTTGGGCGGTGCGGGGACACGCGGCCGGAGATTATGCCGGTTGCGGACAATCGCACTGGACCTCGATGTCCGCGTCGATGCGGACGCGGTAGGTCCAGCGCGTTTCGTTCGCGGCGCAATCGCCCCGCTCACCGGTATCGCGGATGTTGTAGGGCTGCTCCCGGCGCGACAGGTTGTCGACCCGCGCACCCTGTTGCGAACAGGGGCCCACCGGGCAGGGAAGCTCGTCGCAGGCGAGTTGCGCCGCGGCGGCACGGCCCGCGGCGCGGCGCGCGTCACGGCTCACCTGCGCGTCGGAGATGGCGGCGCGCGCCCCGGCGGCGTCACGGGCGCAGACACTGCCGTCGATGGCGGCGTTACGCCAGCGGGCGGAATACTTCGTGTCGGTGCAGATGGAATGTTCACTGATGGGCTTCCCGGTCTTTTCCATGGCTGGGCCTCCTGCTGGCAGTGCGTTGTCAATTCCCCCCGCGTACGGCAAGGACGAGCAGGGCAATCAACACGACGGCCGCCGCCACGCCCAGCACGATCCGCCACACCGGCGGTCTTCGCGGCCCGAGCTCGCGGCGGTAGTGCTTTTCCAGCAGGGCGATGTCCCCGGCCGTGAGGTGACGCCGCTCGTTTTCCATCCATTTCAGGATGGGGAGCTGGTGGCGCCGCTCCTGGGCCCCGGCGCCGGAGGCCATCACCTGCCCGCGGTCGCCGTTGGCGCCCGCCTTGCCGCGGTGGCCGAGACCCAGCATGTGCCCGAACTCGTGCTTGGCCGCCGTGTAGAAGTCGATGCGGTCGTCGGCCGGTCCGCCGCGCCGTGCCTGCAGCTTGCGATAGGGCGGCAGGGTGTCCGACTCCACCGCCTCGAACTCCTCGTCGCGATCCGGCGTCGGGTCGACGAACCAGCCCTTGAAATCGGAGATGGACGCGTAGGGCTCGGTGTTGAAGTAGATTTCACCCCGCGGATAGCGCGCCGTATCGCGGCCGGGTGTGAAAGGCGTCAGCGGGTTGCCGCGTACCGGTTCCAGTGACCCGCCGCCAGCACGATCGGCATACGCCGGCGTACCGGTGAGGTCGATGCCATGGGTGGCCTTGCCGGTCGCCGTATCACGCACCCGGTAGTCCCGGAAAAAGCGGGAATCCTCCCAGCGCAGGGTGACATCGCAGCGCTGGCCGGCGGCGGCCTCGGTGACGCGGTCCGTCCCGGTACGTCCGTTGCGCCGGGCAAATGCCTTCAGGGCCTCGTTCCACTCGCCGATGGCGTGCCGGGCCGCACCCTTCTCGGCGGCCGACCAGGCGCGACGGGGATGATCGCCGCCCGTGGGCGGGTCGACGAAGCAGTAGCGGATCGGGGCGGTGTCGCCCTCCGCCCAGCTCCAGCGCTGAAGGTCCGTGCGCCACGTCGCCAAGCCATGGCCTCCCTTTCCGGTGCACCCGATACGATCAGACCTTGCGCTGCCCGGCGCCCTCGCCTTCGAACCAATCCGGATCGAGATGCTCTTCGACCTCCTTGCGCCCGGCGCACGGGTTGTTGCCGATATCGCCGATCCAGACAAAGCCGTTCTTCACGTGGTCCACCGTGCGCTGCTTCCACACGACGTCCGTGCGACCGCTTTCCGTCCAGGTCAGGTGGCTGCGGCTGATCTCCTCGCCGCGGCAGCGTGCATTGACATACCGCTCGCCGAGATGCCTTCCGTAATGGGCCTCGCCCACGTGCTGCTGGTCGCCCACCCCCGGACCCTGGATCCCGCCGGGCGGGGTTCCCACGACGGCTCCGAACAGGATCTTCACCTGGTGCCGATGTCCGTCGCACTTGTCGCACTCCTCGAGGACCAGGTCCGGCGGCGGGGTGCAGGCGACATTCGACCAGGTCGTCATCTCGATGCGGATATGGGGTTCGTCGGCCGGCGTGCCGGGCGGGATGATGCGGGTCTCGTCGCCCTCCTCGCGCATGCCGTCCCTGGGCGCATCGCCATCCTGGTAGCGCTGCTCGAAGGTCTGCGACTCCTGCCGGTCGGTCCACTTCCAGTGAGAATCAGCCATGGCTGCCGCCTCCCGTTCCGGATTTCAGGCCTGCTCTGTCCCGATGCAGAGAAGCATAGCGCATTACTGGGATATTCGAGGGACTGAAGGCGGGGCGGCTGCTCCGCGTCATCCCGGTCCCCGCCGGTTATGCTGCAGTCCCCGGGATGTTCCTGGGCTATAGTGATCCCAACATCGCCCGTCCTTCGGGGATCGACCATGTCCCTGCACACCGGAACCGCCCTCGCCCTGGGTCTCTGTCTCCTCATCGGCACCACGCCGGCGGCGGAGCCGGAGGACAATCCCTGGAGCCGGGTGGACGCACCCCGGGGCGGCGCCCCCGAGGTGGTCGGCGGCTACGCGGCCGGCTGCCTGGCCGGCGCCGAGGCGCTGCCGACCGACGGCGCCGGCTACCGGGTGATGCGCACCTACCGCCACCGCTACTTCGGCCACCCCGAGCTCATCCGCTTCGTGCGCACCCTCGCCGGGGAGGCGCAGCGCCGGGGCCTCGGCCCGGTGCTGGTGGGCGACCTGGCCCAACCCCGCGGCGGGCCCATGCCCTCCGGCCACGCCAGCCACCAGAGCGGCCTGGACGTGGACATCTGGCTGCGCCCGGCCCCCGCCGGGACGGAGAACCGGGCCGGGGACGGGCTGGAGATGCGCTCCGTGGTGCTGCTCGACGAGGGGCGGCTCGACCCGCGCTACTGGACCGCCCGCGAGCGGGATCTCCTCCGGCTGGCGGCCACCCGGCCGGGAGTGGAGCGCATCTTCGTCAACCCGGTCATCAAGCGGAGCCTGTGCGCCGTCGAGACGGACCGGGGCTGGCTGCGCCGGCTGCGTCCCTGGTGGGGCCATGACGCCCATTTCCACGTGCGCCTCGCCTGCCCGCCCGACAGCCCGCGCTGCCGGGCACAGGCGCCTCCGCCGCCCGGGGACGGCTGCGACGAGGACCTGGACGGCTGGGTCCGCACCCTCCAGCGGGCCGCCGCCAATCCTCCCGAGGCGCGCCCGGAGCGACCCCCGCCGGCCCTGCCCGAGGCCTGCGCCGCGGTGCTGGCCGGTCCGACCGCCCCGCCGCCGCTCGCCGCCCGCGGGGCGGATTGACGCCACCCGCCCGTTGCCCCCCCCTCCGCAGGAGCGGCTTCCAGCCACGGACCCGCACGGCGCCCGCATCGCCCCATCGCGCCGGGATGGCGCTCCTGCGAATGGGGGAAAACGGCCCACCCTTCCCCGTGCGATACTTGGGTTCGACAGACCCCAGGAGATGACCCATGGATTTCGTGCTCGACCCCGTCGAGGTGCGCGTGCTCGGCGCCCTGGTGGAAAAGGCCCTCACCACCCCCGACTACTACCCCCTCTCCCTGAGCGGCCTGACCGGCGCCTGCAACCAGAAGTCCAACCGCGAGCCGGTCATGGACCTGGACGAGGCCACCGTGCTGGAGGCGTTGAATGGCCTGATGAAGAAGCACCTGGTGGTGGAACGGGGCGGCTCCGGCAGCCGGGTGCAGAAGTACGCCCACCGGCTCTCCGACACCCTCACCCGGACCTACGACTTCTCCCGCGAGGAGCTCGCGCTTCTCTCCGTCCTCATGCTGCGCCAGGCCCAGACCCTGGGCGAGCTGCGCACCCGCACCACGCGCCTGGCCGCCTTCGACAGCCTGGAGGCGGTGGAGCGGACCCTGCAGGGCCTCGCCGACCGCACGGACGGCCCCTACGTGCAGGAGCTGCCCCGCCAGCCCGGACAGCGGGAGCGGCGCTTCATGCACCTGCTCGCCGGCAGTGAATTCGCCGCCGCGGCCGCCCCGGCCGTCATCGCCGTGGAGAAGGAGTCGCTCGAGGCCCGGGTGGCGGCGCTGGAGGAGACCGTCGCGGCACTGCAGCGGGAGCTGGCCGGACTGCGGGGTGGATTCGGCGCGGCGGACTGAGGCGGCGGCAGCCGGCCCGCGGCCGGCCGGGAGCCGTGCGGCGGGAGGCCGGCGACTCGCGGCGCGGGCGTTCTCAGAGCTCCAGGGACAGCCCCTTGGGATGGAACGCCTCGTAGCCGCGGGCTTCCTGGTCTTCCGAATCAGACCATTTTTCCGTTGTTTGCGTCAGATAGTTGAAGTGCAGACGAGGTTTCCCGCGGCCGTTATGGCTGCTCAGCAACAACTCCACGGCGCGCCCATGGGGGTGCCGGAACACGGCGCCGCTGGTGGACACCAGGTAGTGTTTGCAGCTGAGCCGATCGAGCAGCGCGGCGCTCAGGTTGGCGACGCTGCCGTGATGGGGAATCTTGAAGCCGGTCACCGACAGCCTGGCATCCGCCCGCGGCAGCAGCCGGGCCACGGAGGCCTCCAGCACCGCGGGCCAGGCGTCGCCGGCCAGCACCATGCGCACCCGGGGATCGTCCCCGGGGTAGTCGAGCAGCACGGCGATGCTGCTGCCGTTGGCCCTGCTGGCATCGCCGCCGAAGGGCGCGTCCGCGCCCGCCTCCCCGCCGCCACCGCCCAGGGTATCGGCGCTGTCGCCGGCCAGATCGGCGTCATTGGGTGCCGGCAGCTCGAAGCGGCCGGCCATGGGCTCATCCTCCACGCCGAGCACGTCGCCCAGCGGGCGCAGATTGCGGCTCTCCTCGAGCTTGCGGCGCAGCGCCCGGGCATCGCCCGAGCTGATTCCGGCCTGGCGCAACTCATCGGCCCAGTGGTCCTTCAGATCGAGCAGCCGGTCGACGTCGGGGGACAGCAGGGTCAGCCGGCAATCGCCCGGCAGGTCGCAGGACGGCAGTGTGCCGGCGCCGCGATCGATGACGGCGATGCGGTCCGGCAGGCCGACGTTCCAGACCGGCCGGCCGGCGGCCGCCTCGTAGTCGGCGATCAGCACCCCCAGCATCTCGCCCTGCAATGCGCCGAGCGGCTGCCCGGCGGAGTCCGGCACCTGGTTGAGCTGGTCGCGGCCGTTGAACCAGATGCGGTCGAAGCGGCAACCCAGGGCCGGCGCATCCTGCAACAGCCGCACGATGCCCTCGATATGATCGGCGTCGATGTGGGTGATCACCAGCAGGTCGAAGTGCCGCCGGTCGGCCGGCAGGTGCAGGATGCGCTCGCGCAGCGCCGGGTAGGTGTGCGCCGGACCGCCGTCGACCAGGATGCGGTGCACGTGGTCGCCGGCGCCATACTCGATCCAGAGGCAATCGCCGTGGGCTGCGGGCAGCATCTCGATACGGAACATCAGCACGACTCCCTGAGTGTTTGCAGTAATGAATTCACCGCGCTTCGCGGGGCGACCCCCACTCCCCCGCTCCCGGCGGGCCTCCCGATCGGCCCCTCAGGGGCCGTTGCCCGGCGCCGGCCCGGGCGCGGGGCGCGGGGTCAGCCGCCATTCCGCGTCCCCCAGCGCCACCAGGCAGAGCGCCATCAGGTAGCCCCTGGCCAGCATCCGGCGGCGCACCCGGCGCATGATGGCGCCGAAATCGACCGTCTCGTCCGCCACCGCCAGCAGCTGCGCCACCAGCTCCCGGGCCACCGGCGCCGCGTGGCGGCCGAGCACCTGGGCCAGGGTGCCGACGACGATGGAGGAGTGCAGCTGCTGGAAGCTCCGCGCCAGCTGCACGTAGCCCACCTCGGTCCGGGCGCCGGTGCGGCAGCCGAGCAGCAGCACGATGGGGCCCGGCTCCATCCCCCGCGGGTTGACGTAGTAGGCGTCCAGCTGGCCGCGGCTCAGGTGGCCCCTGGCGGGCGGCAGCTGCGCGTCGCCGATCTCGAGGAAGTCCAGCCCCGCCTCGGCATCGTGGTGCGGGAGCATCACCAGCAGCGGGCGGTAACGGGCCTCCAGGGCGTCCAGCCACTGGTCCCAGTCGTCCGCGAGGCCGGGCGCCGCGAACTGCGCCCGCAGCGCCTCCAGGGTCGACTGGCGCTCCTCCGCCGGCACGTAGTGGCTGCTGGCGAACGCCACATCGTCGATGACGGGCAGCCGGCGGCGCGCCGCCGTGGGCGCCGAGGGGTGCGCCGCGCTCCCGGCCTCCGCGCCCGCCGCCGGGTCGCGGCGCTCGATGATCTTCTGCAGCGACCAGAAGCCGAGCGGGCAGATGGTCGGCATCCAGCGCAGCTGTCGCGGGCTGGGCGCCGTCCGGCTGCAGGCGGGGCATGCGGGGGCGTCGGACTGCAGTGCCTCCAGCCAGCCGTCGCAGAGGGTGGCGTCGTCGGCGGGGTAGCCGCGATCGTAGACGAACTCCAGCGGCACGTAGCCGCCGGGCTCCAGGTTCAGCAGCTGGATGCGCTCGCCGGGGTCCCGGCAGGGACCGGCGCGCAGCTGCTTGTGGATGGCGCTGCCGTGGCGGGCCATGTCCCGCAGCAGCCGGAGCACCTCCGGGTCGGCGGCATCCAGCAGGGCCCCGTCCGCCCCGGCGCCCTGCGCGGCGCGGCGGCGCACCAGCGATTTCTGGGTGGTGAACAGGTCCTGGTTGAGCCACTCCAGCGCGGCCTCGGTGCCCTCCAGATCGCAGCGGCCGGCCCCCGTGCCGCCGAACATCCACAGGGTGGCCGTCGGCCCCGGCCGGGCGTCCGGTGGCGCGGCATCCTCGCGCCCGGCGACAGCGCAGGTGTCGTAGGGAATGCGGTCGGGCAGCTCGATCACCTCCCGCAGGCTGGCCTGGACCCGCACCCGCACCTCGTCGCCGGGCTGCTCCGGCTCGCCGGGCGCCCGGACCCCGGCGCTCACCTGCACCACCTCGAAGGCCCGGCCGCGGTAGCGGAACAGGACCAGCGCGCTGACCTGGCGTTCGCCTTCGGGGACGTGGATTCTCAGGTCGCAGTCGGCGGTGCGCGCCGTGCGCTCCTCGGGCAGCCGCAGCGGCTGGCGGTCGTGCTGGTCGCCCCAGCAGAGCTCCACCTCCAGGGGCAGGCCGCCGGCCGGGATGGCCACGTGGGGGATATGCCGGTCGGCCACCGCCGCCCGCTCCCGCTCCGGCAGACCGATCCAGCAGCGGATCACGGTCTCGGCCCCGGCCACGAAGGTGTTCCGGCGCCGCCCCTCGTGGCGGAGCTGGGCATGGACGCGGCGCCGGTCCTCGGGCCCCGGCACCGGCGGCCCGGTATCGTCCGGCCCCGGGCCCGCGGCGGTCGGCGCGGTCGGCGCGGCCGGCGCGGCCGCGGCGGGTGCGGCGGGTGCGGCGGTGGTGTGGACGTCCAGCTCGTCGGCGGCGCCCGTGGCCGGTTCATCGGCCGTCAGCGGCGCCTCTTCGTCGCCCGGGCGGCCGGGCGCGGACGGCGCCCTGGCCGCGGCCAGGGGCCGGTCGTCGATGAGCGGCCCGCGGCCGATGGCCGGCGCCCCGGCGGATCCCGCGCCGGCGCCGCGATAAGGCGACCCGCCGCGGCCCGCAAGGTGGTCGCCGGCGCGGCCCAGCAGCCCCAGGATGCGCAGCCGCTCCGCGACGGGACGGGGCTCCTCCAGCAGCCCGGCCAGCTCGCGAACCGCCTGCCCGGCACCCCCGCGGGCGATGACCCAGGCCAGCTGGTCGTCGTCCAGGAGCGGCTGGTCCGCGCCGAGCTGCTGCCGCGCGAGCGCCGCCGCCGGCCAGTCATCGCTGCGCGGCAGGCAGCTGACCACGTCCACCACCTGGTTGCCGGGAGGCGGTTCGATGATCGCCCCGGCATGGCCGGCGCGGGCGGACCCGGCGCGCCGGTTGCCGGCGGCCACCAGCCCGGTCACCAGGCCGGCGACCCGTTCGGCGGGCAGCCCGCACAGCAGCTCCCGCTCCTCCGCCGACAGCCCGCCCGCGAACAGCCGCTCCGGCAACTGGCCGGCGAGCGCCACGGCCGCCTCCGCCGAAGCGTCTCCGGGCGACACCCCGATGTCGGGCGGGAGAGTCAGCGCCGGGGCCTCGCCCTCGGCATCGGCGATGCCGGTGGCGGCCCAGGCGGTCAGCCGGACCAGCCGCGCCCGGTCGGACTCGCCGGGCTCCGCCAGCATCGCCAGCAGGTGATCGCCCAGCGCCCCCGGAACCGGCCGGATGGCCGCGATGGCATCGTAGGCGGTCCACGGGCTGCCATGGAACAGCTCCGGCTCCGGCGCCCGCCCCACCAGGAACTCATCCAGCGGCCCGTAGTCACCCAGCCGGGCGCGCACCAGCGCGTGCCAGAAGCGGGTGGTGGCGGAGGCGTCCGGCAGCGGCGCCGGGACCTGGTCGGCTTCGTTCAGCACCTCTTCCACCGGCATGGCGGCGAGCAGGGCGAACGCCTCCTCGTCGCCGGCCCCGGCCCGCGCCAGCAGGGTGCCTATCTGGGACGGATCGCCGACCGCCGCCAGCGCGCGGACCAGGGTGTCGTGGTCCGCATCGCCCGGGTCCCCGGCCAGCCGGCGCAGGTGCTCGCGCACCGACCGCAGCGGCACCCGGACCGCCAGGGCCAGCGCCGCGCCCCGCAACCGGGCCGGCCCGTCGCCGATGAGCTGTCCCAGCAGGCCGGCGACATGCCGCCAGGCGCCCTCCGCGAGGGGGAAGCGGCATGCGGCGTCCAGCGCCGCCAGGCGCACCGCGGGGTCGTCGGCCCCCTCAGCGAGGGCGAGCAGCGGGGAGATGACACGGGTTTCGACCGGCTCGGTCATGGGCGCTTCCTCCGTGAACAGCGCGGGCGGCGGACCCGGTCAGGCGGACAGCAGCGCCGGCGTGTAGGTCTGCAGCCGATGCCCGAGCAGCGCCCCGCCGTGCCGGGCGAGCACCTTCATCTCCGCGTCGCCGAGGCGCTTCAGGTTGGTCCGGATGGCCGACGCGAAGGCCGCATCGCCGTCCAGCGCCTGGCCCTCCTCGCTGTCGATGGAGAACCACACCGGCTTGGCGCCGCCGCTGCTGGCGTTGAGCTCCAGGCGCTGGAACTGCAGCCCGCGCACCTGCTCCATGAGGATGTCGATGGACGCCTTCAGGACCACGGCGCCGGATTCGGTCGGATTCTCGTCCACCGCGAAGGGCTTGCCGGCGTCGCTGACGATCAGGTAGTCCAGCGCGTTGCGGCGCCGGAACAGCGGGTTCACTCCCAGGTTGTCGTACACGCCGCCGTCGGTCAGGGTGACGTAATCGACTCCGGCGCCCGGATAGTCGGCGTGGTCGACGCGCAGCGGCGGAAACACCGGCGGAAAGGCCGACGAGGCGGCCACCGCCCTGCTGACCGGGAATTCCGGCGCCGGCACCGCGCCCAGCTCCCACTCCCCCATCTCCGCCGGCCCGCCTCCGCCGGTGACGAAGAAGAACATGTTGCCGGTGGCCAGGTTGGTGGCGTTGAGATACAGGCGCGGCCCGCCCTGCAGGGACCCCAGTTTGCGGCCGCCGAACAGGTCGCGGTCGTAGGTGGCGCCGAGCTTGTCCAGCCGGGTGTGAAACGGGTCGAGCACGCCGCCGATTACCGACGACACCGCGATGGAGGTCGTGCGCAGGTAGCTGTCCAGCGCGTCGAGCGCCCCGTCGTCGCCCCAGCGGCTGGCCAGGAAGGCGCCGGCGATGCTGCCGCCGCTGACGCAGCTGATCACGTCCAGCTTCCACAGCAGGCCCAGTTCCCTGAGCCTGCGGAACACCCCCAGGTGAAAGGCCGCGGCGCGAAAGCCGCCGCCCGAGAGCGCAAGCCCGACCCGCTTTTCGGCACCGTCGATCCTGACCGTCATGTCGCCTCCCTGTTCCCACGTTGTGTGCCGGCTCCGCCGGTGCGGCCGCGCGGGGCGGACAACGTGCTGCCGCGGCCCTAGCAGCCTGTCGGACTTGAGGCTGCTAGGCGAAGTATGGACCGTGATCGGCCCTGTTGCCCGCTCCCCGGTGTCTGCGGCGCGCTTGCCGCGATCGGGGTTTGCGTCGCTGGGCCGACAGTCGCGTGCCCGCCGGCAGCGCCGGCACAATCACCTCATCCGGATACCTGCTTCAGGCGGTCCCCACCGGTCCGTGCCGCAAGCGCGGGAGTCGCGCCATTGTCACCGCCCCCATCGGATCCCGCTGGCCCGGCTGACGGACCCGCCTGCAGACCGGCGTCAGCCTTCGCCGGCGTCCCCCCGGCCGGCTCGGGGAATGACCCCGGTCACGGCGCCTTCCCGGGTGAACAGGGTTTTCCGGTTGAGCCAGGTCACCAGGACGGCGACGGCCGCGAACAGCGCCGAGTCGTAGGGCTGCGCGTCGGGCCAGATCGGGTTGTTGAGCTGAAAATGGAACAGGGCGGGGAGAAGAATGCTGCCGCGGGACTGGTTGAACAGGGGAGTGAGTATCACGCTGACGGCCACCGAGCCGGCAAAGAACGGGGCGAACGACCAGGCGCCCTGGGGTGTGCCGCTCAGCAGGAACGCGGGGAGGTGCCAGAAGCCCCAGACGACGCCGAGAACCAGCCCGGCCCAGATGGGCGCCAGCCGCCGCTGCAGCAGGGGAAGGGCCAGGCCCCGCCAGCCGAGCTCCTCCACCGGCCCCTTGATGGCGGTGAGCGCCAGCGCCGTCAGCAGCGCCGGCAGCGAGTGGAAGGGAAACGGCTCCGTGAAGAAATCGCCCTTCAGCGCGGCGCCGCCGAAAAACACCAGGGGGATGCCGAGAACCAGGAACCCGTACCAGGCCGGGGCGCAGCGCCAGAGCAGCAGCCGGCCCAGGTAGCGGCGCAGGCCCCCGGCGCCGTCGCCGCGGGCGATGACGGCGGCCGCGGCGATGGCGGGCGCGTAGACGGCGAGGAAGAAGAGCGGATGCCGCCCGGTCAGCTCGCCGAACAGCGCGGTCATGGGCTCGGGCAGGAGGATGAACAGGGCGAGGATTCCCCACGCCAGGCCGAAGGTGATGAGCAGGAACGGGAGAAGCGCGCCGAACGCCACCGGGTCGCGCCCCGCACCTGACGAGTCCGTGGTCATCGGGGTCCTCCGCGGGTGGAGTAGAGAGGCTCGCGACGGCTGGGGGTTGGTTGTCAGCCGGACCCGGTGCGCCGTCGCTTCATACCGATTCTCCCCGTTCCGGGAAACATCGTCCAGCGTCCGCGCGGATGCGCCTGCGCCGGAGTTCAGCGGAACGGACCGGCCTCTCCGCCGCCCCGGCCTGCCCGCCATTCCGCGATGTCTGCTCCATGAAGACCGTCATCAGCCGGGAGCCCACGCCCCTGCCGTGATACCCGGCAGCACGAACATGCGCTCCATCTCGCAGATGCCCTCGCCCAGGTGACCTGCCCCCTTATCATCACTGTGAAAACCGGTCATGTGGCGAGATGATATTCGCGTCCCACCTGTGCCACCTGAACGGTATAGGACTGGTACCACCGCTCGCGTCCTGCCTGTTGGGCCAGGAGATGCTCGGGATGGTCCTTCCAGGCGCGAATGTTCTCCTCACTCGGCCAGTACGAAAGCGAGACTTCATTGACGCCTTCGGTTACGGAATGGAATTCGATGCAGCCGAACTGATCGATGGCCAACTCACGCATTCGCTTCGCCACCGCCGAGTACTCGGCATCCAGCTTGCGTACCGTGGCCCGGAATATCACGACGTACACGCCGTTGCCTCCTGTAAAAAATACTTGTTGAAAAAATGTCTACCTGAATAAGGTCGCTAATAATGCCGGCCGGATGAGCATCAGATCCCTATTCATTCACAAGCACCCGATCGCCGTGCGCCATCGGCACAGACACAACGATGAATTCAAGATCTTCCGGGCCGTCGTTTGCCAGCCTATGCGCCAGGCCCACCGGAACGTGCAGCCCCTGGCCGGAAACCAACCGCGTAACATCACCATCGACCTCCAGGCTGGCGACTCCAGAGAGCACATAGAAGAACTGCCGGGCCTGCTGATGATAGTGCCTGACCTCGGCACCGCCGGCTGGTACGCGCTCCTGGATGATGCTGAGCTCCGGCGATTTGACCAGATGCCAGCCATCGCACTTCCCGCCCCAGGTATAGTGCTCCGCGTTATCCCTGCTGATTGCGCTGTCTGTCATATTGGGCTCCTATTCTCGCCCGACCAATGCTCCGCGCAACCGGGCGGCAATCGTGCACAGTGGCATTGCCAACCCGAATTGATGCGGCGATCATGGATTTCCATGATCCAGCTTCCTTGCGATATAGACACCGTAACTGTAATGCGCCTTGTACTTCTCATAGAGCTCGATTTCCCGGTTTTCCGCATCAACGATTGCACGCGCTTCCTCGCTATTTCCGTTTCGGTCGAGAAAATCCTCGAAGCGCGCCTGCATCGGCCGATAATAATTATCCAGCCAGCAATGCTCGGGCAACACAAAATACCCTAGCGGAGAATAGCCGCTCTTCTCCAGGACACCTATCTTTGAAGAAGGCATATCGATTTCCGGATATTCGCCCTCCCAATATTTCTGCAGCTCCGAAGGACGGGAGGCTGTAATCCAGGTTATTTCCGAAACGATCAGCATACCGCCAGGCTTCAGGTACCGGTACCAGTCTGTCACGCCCTTTTCAAAGCCGATATTGTATATCGCGCCTTCAGACCAGATGACATCGAATTCCCCGTTTTCAAACGGCAGCTTGTCCATTGAACAGCAAAGGGGGGTTATTTTCCCGGAGAGCCCCTGGCTTTCAGCCCTGCGTTCCAGTACTTCGAGAAACTCCTGAAGGAAATCCACCGCTGTGATCCGGGCGTTCAACAGACGGGCGAGCAGCAGGGTGGAAGCCCCCGTGCCGCAGCCTATATCGGCAATTTTCAAAGGCGTAGTGCGGTCTATCCCAGCCAGGCTGAGAGCTTTCTCGGTCTCTTCATCCCCGCCCGGTCCCTGCCGGTCGGCATTCTTATGAAGGTCGATCAGGAGTTGATACGCTTCCACTGTTCAATCCTTTTCTGCTTGTAGCTGTAAGGCCCAAGCTCAGCCGCGTTTGACGCAACGGGCGCTTTGCGGAAACAGAGCGGCTGGCTGGTCAATCGGGTCCGGTTGACCGCAGGATCAGGCCAAGGCGGTAATTCAGTGCACAAACTACCCGTCTTCGCGCTTCACCGCAGCATCAGTGCGAACACACCCCAGCCCATGTATTCACGCGTGTAAGCGGCGTAGCGTTCGGGTTCCGAGTTCAGTCTGGCTCGAACATCATTCGCCAACTCGTCGTCGGGATTGGCTTCAAGCCATCGGCGCATGGTGAGCCATTTGGCCGCCTCGTATCTGTCCCAGCCGTCTTGGTCAGCCAGAACCATTTCAACCACGTCATAGCCAAGGTGGCCGAAAGACGCGATAAGTTCTGGAAGCATGAGAAAGTCAGAAACTGAGTTGGCAAAACACCCCTTGGCAACATCTTCCGTCGGCGGTAACTGCCGCCAATAGGGCTCGCCGATGAGGATAATCCCACCAGGACGCAGGCTACGCGCCAGAAGCTCGATAGTGCCGGCGACTCCCCCGGCGATCCAAGTGGCCCCGACACAGGTTGCCACACCGACCTTCTCGTCAGTGACATAGCCCGCAGCATCGCCATGAATGAACCTGACTTGATCAACGACACCGAGTTCTACAGCACGGAGTTTCGCTTGTTCGGTGAACAACTGGCTCATGTCGATGCCGGTGCCGATGATGCCGTGATCCCGTGCCCAGGTGCACAACATCTCCCCCGAACCGCTGCCGAGGTCGAGAACCCGAGTCCCCGATTCCAGACGCAGCGCCGAGCCGAGAATGGCTAGGTTTTCGGGTGTGAACGGGTTGTGGATGCGGTGAGCGCTTTCAGTGATGTTGAATATTCGTGGAATGTCCATCCTGAAACAGTTCCTTGCGGTGGGGAATGGATTTGGTCAGGACCTTACGCCAGCCACTCTTCATTACACACATTTCCGGGCACCAAGTGCGCCCCGGATTTCCAATGCGTGAAACGACTGCTGCAGACACACACGAACTGCAACTGTGAGTTTGCACTATTTACTGCAGTTCCCTTTAATGGCCATTTGAAGTTTTGAGACATCCGCCTTGCCCTGTTCCTCATCAACGAGTTCAAGACCCGCGCCGCCGACGAACACACCGAGTTTTATATATTGGCGGACAAAGTAGTTCCTGCCACTTTCGGTCCTGACCAGCAGATCATTCGGCGAAAATTCCGATTCGGTTGAAACCTTGTGCTCCATGCCGCCCTTGACCTCCTCATGGAAAAACGTATTCGGGGCGGTTTCACCAATGCATCGCCCATCGACCCACACGTCCTTCTTCAAGGCGGAACCGAAGATGCCGGATCGGTAAATGTACAGTGCCGCGTTGCCGTCTGATGGAGGAACAAACGATTTTGCCTTGTCAGACATTTCGGCGTTTTCCATAGGAACCGTGGCACAGCCAACGGACAATAGTGACGCACAAATGACCAGGACCAGTTTCTTATTCACGGAATACCCCTCTCTGGGTTGAAAGTTCTGCGTAATGCTATGTTTTTTCGATTTTTTTCTTTCTGAAATCTAACAAACGACATGTCAAGTGCTTGTTACGGAACCACAGCATGAACAATACTCATGGCCGACTTGTTGTCGTGGGCATTCCAGGTGAACACATATGAATCCTCACTGAAGTTGACGCTGTAGGAAATACCGTTTCTCACCAGTTCCGCCGCAAGCGTCGGGGCGATATCGGGTTTTACGCTCACTCCTTTTTTGGAATTATCCACCGTCCCCCATACGGCCTCCCGTATTTCTTTGACCTTGTCCCTGTAAGACACGGGATAGTAAATTTGATTTTCATTCACTATTTTGTACGGGACGTTCTCTGAAACAAACATTTCCACCATTTTTTGTCTGTCATACCCCCTGTTTACCTGCATCATTTCTTCAGGTTCCGCCATGCATGAAACGGAAGCAAGCAACATAAACACGACCATTAGTATCTTCATGTTCCCACCTCTCCAACATACACCTTTCCGTGCACCAAGTGCGCCCCGTTTTCAATACGTGAAGCGACTGCTGAAGAACCATATATCCGGGTAAAGATATAAGGGGCGGCGACAAATATAAATCTTTATTATTATCAGTTGTCACCGACCACTTTTTTGCTTTTTTTAGTTGAATTGTTTGGTTTCGCTTTCATTGGAGGCTCGCGGCGGCCTTCTCAAACTGCTCAGCAAGAGCCGTTTGATTCATGGCTCTAAGGCGTTTCCCATATTCCTGAAGCGTGAGAGCGGTGTAGGAAAGTTCGCGGCCGGCAAACTGAGGAGCTATGGGCAGAGCGCGCTTGAGGTAAACAGCACCAGCCTCCCATTTGTCTTGTCCAGCCAGACTGACGGATAGCTCCACCAAGCGACGTCCAATTTTTGGATCTGTGGGGGCTGACAACTTCTCCTCAATTGTCAACGACTCAGTGAAAAGCTTCTCTGCTTCTTCGTATTTTGCTAATTGGCGCTTGATTCGCCCGAGATTGTAGAGCCGTTGGCTCTTCAATTCTGGCCCCAGGTTACCCATATCTACGTTGACGAGAGCCCGGTAACACGCCTCCTCCGCAACCTCTAGCCGACCATTACTCTCCGCCACGGTACAGGTCTGAGCGTAGTCGTCCGAGGTAACTCGGTTCAGCGGATTCGCGCAGCCTGATACGAGCAAAATACTCGCGACCACTGCAACTCTAAAGTACATGACACTGCTCCTTAAGAAACCCTACGCCCACAGGAGCCACGGCTTGTCCTGGAGCGGAGCAAAGCGCAGCGGTAGGGTAAGCCGTCGGACTCGATGTGGTTGTTAGAGTTCATGATTGAGGTGAGCTCTGCCTTCGAATACGGAAAATGTAGATTCCCAATCCGATGGCGTACGTGGCGACGAGAAGCAGGGCTCCCGCCGATGCTCGTGTCATAGCCTGCATTCCACGTTCGGATCCCTTCGTCAGTACTTTCCTAACCTGCGGATCGTTTAGTTGCAGAAATTCAGCGCGTCGATCGTTCTTTAGTTTCTCGAGTTGCCGGTTGGTCCAATCAAGTTCGGCCTGTTGTGCTTGCATAAGCGCGATCGCTATCGTTAAACCGGAAAGCACAAGAAAACACAGGACGGCTATGGTGATCTTGGTTGACTCGGTCATGTTTGGCGACTCTAACGCCGTGTTATACGGCTAGTATCCATGTGCCCACAGATCTTTCTCTTGCATGTCTTTCGTGCCTCCGTCCGGAAACGCGAAAAAGCCTCGCACCCTGACTTGAGACCAGCCAAAAAAGCGCATTCTGCGTGCCTCGACAATAACCCCGACGCTACCGTCTTCCTCTTTCTTGGCCCAGCAGGAAACGAACATCTTCACTCCATCGTTCTCGATGGGCCCGCCCTCATCCTGACCCACCAGCGCCATAAGCTCTGTGAATGGCCTGCGCCTCAGTTTCTCAATAGCGGCATCGAGACGTGAACCCGCGGCCTTCCACAACTCTTTCTTCGAGAGGCTCATTAAGCCGTACTTAGAAGTCATCACCCCGCTTCACGAAGCCGAGTTAGCAACCCGCTTAACCCTTTTGAACCGAACAATAACAACACGCCCAGCAGAAGACGGAACGAAAGCTCAAATACTTGTGCCTGTGTGTCGAATGACGCCCGAGCATGACTGTCCATTTGTTTTATTTGATTGATCTTGTATAGAACTCCGCCAATTTCCGGGAGTGAACTTAACAAAATCAGTATCCCTACAGATGCGAAGGCGACCGACTGGACCTGGAACAGAGTAATTGCGCCACCTTTGCCCTTAGTGCCTGATGCTGGAAGAAGGAAACGAACAATGCGCGCAGCACCGAACCAAAAAATAAAAGCAACCAATGCATACAATGCTAGCGGCACCAAACCGAAATAAACAATCCCAGCCATTTCGGAAGAAGACTCCACCACATTCGCCTTCCAGGCAGTCCAAGACGTTACAACAGACGAAACAGAATAGAGAGCCTTTACTGCCCAGTAGAGAGCCAGCAGCCTGCATCCGATAAATGCAAAATCTTCTTTGTCCATTTTTGACTTTTAACGACCTAGTTAGCCCGACGATAATCACTGGGATTACTCTTCTGCTTTTCTGAGTGCAGATAGAAATGACTCCGGGAAAGGTTTTGCACCCAACTCTTGCGCTCGCTGCACTTTAACCCGGGCCTCCGAATATCTTTTTTGCTCGTACAAGGAAAAAGCCCAACGACGCCACGAATTTGGATATGACGCATCAAGATTGATACTTTCTTCGAACTTCTTATTCGCCCTTTCGAAAAAGCTTGGCACTTGCGCTCCTTTCTCGGTATAGATAGTGCCCAAATCGGCCAGTAATGCGGCTTTTTGAAAATCATCATCAATGAGCGATTCGGCTTTTTCTAGGAAGCGAATTGCCTCTTCAAGATTTCCCTTTTCCATTGACACTCGAGCAAAACCCCAATATGGCTGATAGTTTTCCGGGTTAAGCAGCCAGGATTGGTTGTAACGACGCATTGCATAATCAAAGTTACCTTCATTCATGAAACGCTCGCCTTGAGCCCACCAAACTTTGCTGGCTTCTTCTCTGGAACCAAGCCCTTCTACAACACTTGCAATGAAATTTTTGTCAGCCTGCTGAAGTTCAGCCGGACGAGGAATATCAGGTTGCCCGTACATGGGAATATTATCAATTCTGACGCCGCCACTGGACACGCAACCAGTAATTATTCCCAGAAGGACAAATAGCAAGAGAACGTTTACATATTTCATCGATGGTTCCAAATCCTTTTTGAGCTAACGATTTAGCTCGGACGAGGAGGCCCGCCAGGGCCGACGGCGCCTGGGGCTTCTTGTTAAATGCCATTTACCACCTTGCTTTAAATTCACAACTTTTTAAAGCCTCGCTCATAGATATATTAGACTGCGGACCAACAACACACACATAAGTTGCATACTCTTGCACTTCACCATCTACCAATGGAGATGTTCCAAACCAACCATAACCTGTTTTATTACCTGACCAATGCAGTGAGGCTAAATTAATATCGATTAATTGCGATGGTATGTATGATCCAGAACCTTTTACAACATCCGCTTTGGCCACCTGCTGGTCGGAGCTTTGCCAATATCCCCATTCAGCATCTAGTCTTTCCGGATCCATTGTTTGTTCAAGTACCCTGACATAACCATATTGATATCCCATATCAGAGGGCAGCTTAACTCGCACAAATATTATGCTTCCATCAGCAACAGGCTCTGGATAATTTGTAGATATACTACAACCAACCATTCCCATCAGAATAACTAGCGCCTGAAATTTTATAACCCATTTCTTCATTGGCATTTGACGATCAGCTCCGCGTCGGCATCATTGAATTGTTATGCCATATCTGTTTCACTATTCAGTATCTTGACGCCAATAACGGATCACCAAGTAAAAACACTAGAGTGAAAAACCTATTAGCGCCCCGCCAATCCAATACTTTATTTCTCCCGGCGCGCCACGAAGGCGGCCTATCTTTCCCGTCGCAAGTACGAACGCACCCCACGTCAGACTAAAAATACCGGCAAGGATGGCTGGCAAGATACGTTTCATGATCCATATCCATCTGACGTGAGTTCGCGCGATGCTCCGCACATGCATAACGCCCGGCTCACGCGCCGGTTTGGAGCCGCGAAGCGGCGGAAAAGCGATCGCCGTGCAGCCGTTTGTTAGCTTTAGCCTGCATTAACTCGGCCCACCCATACCAAAACCTGGATTAGAGGTCGTGCCGGGGTCTGGACTAAAATCCGGATCATGATTCATACGCTCACAATAGTTCGCCAGTCCTTCGCAATAAGTTATCTCACCATCACTACTGACCGCTACAACTGTTGAATAATTTAGACTCCGTCCGCCCGATCCTTCTTCCGCCTTTCCAAATTTGAAATACAAAAACCTTGACAAATAACTATTGAATTGATTTTGAGCCACACCGCAGCCAAGGGCCATTTTGGGATCAACTGTTTGGTGCCGAAAATAAGAAAATGCTTTCAGTTCAATTGGCTGATCGTCACCTTTTTCACCAAAAACAAGCAGGTGGTGGCCATCTTCATGGGCGAGCGCAGCTTTGGCGCTTTCGAACGAATCTACAGAGGGTTCAGCAAATTTCTTAACCTCATCATCAATGGCCTGTGCATCCCGCTTAAACTCGATCAGCACCCACCTATCATTTTGTTGAGCCACCAAATCAGCAGCCGCCTCATGGTTCCCATCTAAGGGAGCCATCAGAGCGTCTCTTTTCATACAGGTAACGACAAACAGGTACTCAACGGTTTTTTCCCACCACATCGAAACTCGTACTCCTCACTTTTCTAAGCTAACGCCGTAAACTCTTAATTACACACATTTCCGGGCAGCTACTGCGTCCCGGATTTCCAATGCCTGAAGCGACTGCTGCAGAACCATGTATCCGCGCCATACCGTTTCAACACCCGGCTCGCCGTCTCCCTTGCGGGCCAGGAATCCGCCCAGCTGCGCAAGCATGCGGGTCAGTTGCCTGACCGTCGGCGGCTTACTCGGTGGCTTGCGCCGCTTCTGCAACAGGTAAACAGTCTCCCATTCCGTGTCGCTGAACACCTCGGTACAGGGCGCCTCCGGCCGCTCCCGGCTGGCGCGGGTGATGTGGTGAATCCGCCAGGCAACAATCAGGTAGACCGCCAGCGCACGCTCTACCCGCTCGGGCGTCTCCAGGCGCAGGTCCTCCACCCGGCAGCCCTGCTTCAGAACCCGGAAGAAGATCTCAATCTCCCAACGGCTCCGGTACCAACCGAGGAGGGTTTTCGCCGTCTCGATATCCTTCACCGGGATGCTGGTCAGCAGCATCCACTCTATCGGCTCCTCCCCCTTCGGCGGGTCGCTCTCCAGGGCGTAGAGCACCTCCACATCGACCGGCGGGAGATTCCCCCCGGGGCGTCGCGCCTTGTTGAAGCATGCCCGCCTGGCCCGCAACTCCAGCCGTACCGTTCGGGCCGTCCGCCCCGGCTGGCGCGCCAACGCCACCTCGTGGCTCCCCAGCACGGGCGCCGCTCTCATCGCCTCCCACAGGTAGCTGTTTCCCCCTTCCGCCGCCACCCGGCGGTTGCACTTGGCGCGGATGAGATACTCCGCCTGCTCCTCCGCCGCCCGTTCCGCCGCATCCAGAAACCATTCGTGGATGTCACCCTCACGGTCGGCCACGCTCACCACCCGGGTCTGTGGGCACAGACGACGCACCTGGCAGGCCAGCTCATAGCTCAACAACCAGCGCTGGCTCTCCTTCTCCTCCAGCGGCCGCTGCGCCCGCAGATGGCCCACCGGCTCCTCCGGGCGCTGCCAGAAGTAGGCGCCCAACACCCCGAGGTTGGTCCGCTCCGGGGTGAACGCCACCGTGGGATGCAGCAGGTACTCCTCCCGTCGGCTCCGGCGCAGCGTCCCGTAGTCGTGCTTGCCCGCATCCCGCACATATTCGAGAAAGGTCGTATCCTGAACCAGCAGCACCACCGGCTCCCGGCTGATGCGACCCAGCGTCGCCAGGCTGTGCCCGTCGAGGATGTCCCGGGCATCCACCTTGCCGTTGTTCAGGAAACGGTAGGCGGCCTGCGTCTCCGCCCAGCCACGGCAGGCCGCCGGTATGCTCTGGGTGGAATGCTCCCCCAGCCGCTCCAGCAGAATACCCAGCCGGCTCTTCAGTCGCGCATCCGCCATCCTGCACCTGGCGATTTCCTCATCCACCTATCCCGTCATGGCGCCTCTCCGGCCGCTATCGCTTTCAAAGAGGCTAAAATGATTCTTCATCGTGTCCGGTGATCCCAGAACACCACTGCGCGTGATCCTTCTCCTACACGGCGCTTGATCCATTCGCCCGGGGCGCCGTGATCTTTACGCCATGACCTGTGTGTAATGGATAGTAGATAGCGTCATGGGTAAGTTGCGCCGCCTTTTGGCGTCAACTTGACCCTTTTGTTAGGGCTCTTAAGTGCCCAACGTTTTTTAGTTTTGATGTGTCTTTTACTACTGGTGT
>NZ_QPJY01000009.1:0-133024 GCF_003337735.1 Thioalbus denitrificans
ACGGAACACGGAACACGGAACACGGAACACGGAACACGGAACACGGAACACGGAACACGGAACACGGAACACGGAACACGGAACACGGAACACGGGAAACCGCTACCTCTGCCAGAACCGTTCCTGCCCGCGCTGGTCGCGCCAGGCGCGCTCGGCGGCGTCCAGCCAGGTGCGCCGGTGGAAGGCGAGGTTCTCCTCCAGCAGCGGGCGCAGGTCCTCTTCCAGGTAGGCGGGCAGCTCGTCCAGCAGCGCGGTGGCGCGGTCGGTGTCGCGCATCGCCTCCAGGGTCTCCTGCAGCCGTTCCAGCGCGGCCATGTGGTGCAGGCGGGCGGGCACCGGGTAGAGCCCCGCCAGGACGTGGCAGGCATGGCGCAGCCGCGCCGCGTCCAGCCGCAGCGTGCGTCGCTCCTGGGTCTTCAGGTCGCGGACCTGGCGACCGCGCCGGCGCAGCTGCCGGCTGAGCCGCTCCAGGGCCTCGTCCGCGCGCCGTCCGAGGGGCGCCTCCAGCGTCTCCGCGGCGGCCGCCTGCTCCCAACTCCGGGCCGCTATCCAGTGTCCGAGCGTCAGCACCAGCAGGGTCTGGCGCGGAGAGCGCAGCGCCTGGCGCAGCTCCTCCAGGCGCTGGTCGCGCTGCCCGGCGCAGTGGACCGCCAGCCGCTCCAGGCCGGCGCAGTCGGGGCAGGCCCGCACCAGCGGCGCGATGCCCGTTTCCGTCAGCGCGATCCAGTAATGCACCGGCGCCAGGCGCCGCTCCAGCCACTCGAGGTCCTCCAGCAGGCCGGCGTGCTCCGGGATGAGGGGCTCGAACAGGCCCAGGACCGAGACCAGTCCCTCCATCGCCGCGCGCAGCTGGAGCACCGCGTCCAGGCCGTTGCCGGCCAGGATGGCCGCTTCGTTGGCCTGCAGGTGGGCGAGTCCCGCCTCGAGGGTCGCGGCATGGGCCTCGCCGAGGGGCGTCCCGCGGCCCAGGGCGAGGTTGGGGGCGGACCGGGACGGCTGCGGCTGGGGGCGGTGGAAGGCGTAGCCGCGCTGGGCCTTGCTGCGGTTCTCGATGGTGAGGGGCAGGTCGCGGACCAGCGCGATGCCGATCTCGTAGAGGCTGGGCACGGCGCCGGACTTCAGCTCCAGCTCCAGTTCACTGATGGGTGCGCTGCCGTGGCTGGAGCGGACCTCGCCCAGATCCAGCGCCAGCTCCACCCGGCCCCCGCCCGGCGGCGCCAGGTCCCAGCGCGTGCGCCGGAACTCGGTGACGAACAGCGGCGCGATCCGCCCGCGCAGGTCGGGGTCGGCGAGAAACCCGGCGGCCTCGGGATCGTCGATGACCGAGTAGTCCGGCTCGGCGCCGGGGATGGGCCACTCCCACTCGCTGCGCCGGTGCAGTCCGCCGCTGACTCCGCCGCCGCCCTTGAGGGTCTGGATCCAGCGCTCCCCGTCGCGGCGCACCCGCAGGGCCACGCCCTGGCGGAGCAGATCGAGCTCGGGGGTGTCGTAGTAGGTGCTGTGGAGCACCTGTTCCCGGGGCGCTCCCGAGGCCAGCCGCCGCAGCAGGGGATGATGAACCACCCGGTCGTGCTCACCGGGGGGGAGGGCCAGCTTCAGCTCCGCTTCCACAGCCATGGGCGTTCCCGCTCCTCAGGATCCTGGCCGGATGATTCCACCCTTGACCGCCCGGATCAATCGGGATCGGGGGAGCGTCGGGTCGGAGGGTGTCCTGCGCAGCGCCGGGTGAGGCTTTGCCGGGGTTTGGGTTATATTAATGCGGCGAAGAGTGTGCCGCACGTTGGCAATCCGGCCCCGGCATCCGGTGGATCCGTGACTGAGGGTACGGGCCGGTGCCCGTGACGCGGTACACTGGCATGCGTGCCCGAATCCCAGGGAGGGGAGTCCTGCAGTGACCCGCCTCCCCGGCTTTGGCAGCCTGTCGGACTTGAGCGATCGTAGCGAGCCGAGTGGGAGAGCGAGAACAGATGGGGCCGATTTTGAGGCGCATAGTGGTTCTATGTAACGAAAAATCGGGTTCATATGGACCGCTCTCCCGCCGGCGCAGTAGATCAGCCTCGAGTCCGACAGGCTGCTGGACCGCACACCCACTCATTGCAAACAAACAAGACGACAGGTGCCGATGTTGAAAAGACTGTTGATCATCGCCTGCCTGCTGCTGCCCGCCCTGGCCGGAGCACAGCAGGTCCGCTATATCACCGATGAGCTGTCGGTGACCATGCGCACGGGTCAGAGCACCCAGCACTCCATCAAACGCATGCTGCAGAGCGGCACGGCGGTGGACGTGATGGAGAACGACCGCGACACCGGCTACTCGCACGTACGCACCCGCGACGGTACCGAGGGCTGGGTGCTGACCCGCTACCTGATGAGCGAGCCGGCCGCCCGCGAGCGCATCGCCGCCCAGGCCGATCGCCTGGCCGCCCTGGACGAGGAGAACCGCCAGCTCAAGCAGGAGCTGGCCGCCCTCACCCAGGAGCGCGACACCGTCACCGGCGCCCGCGGCCAGCTGGAGGACGAGAACGCCCGCCTGTCCCAGGAGCTGGCCAGCATCAAGCGCGCGGCCGCCGACGTGCTCTCCATCGATGCCGAGAACCAGCAGCTCAAGGGCCGCGTGGCCTCGCTGGAGCGTGAGCTGCTGACCCTGCAGGAGCAGAACACCGCGCTGTCCGATCGCACCGCCCGCGACTGGTTCATGGTGGGGGCCGGCGTGGTCTTGCTCGGCATCCTCATCGGACTCATCATTCCCAAGATCCGCTGGCGCCGGAAACAGCGCTGGGATGTCCTCTGAGCCGGGGAGACGGTCATGGCGACAGTGCGGGAGATCATGAGCACCCATCTCATCACCATCGGGGTCGGCGACAGCCTCGCCGATGCCCGTGCCCTGATGGACAAGTTCCAGGTCCGGCACCTGCCGGTGCTGGACGCCGGCAACGCCTTCGCGGGCCTGCTCACCGAGCGTGACCTGCTGGCCGCCACGGGATCGTCCGCCGATGGGGCCGGCATCCCCGTGGAGACGGCCATGAACCGGGCGGTGACCGGGGTCGATCCGGACGTGGACCTGGCGGAGGCCGGGCGCCACCTGCTGGAGCACAAGCACGGCTGCCTGCCGGTGGTGGAGGCCGGCAACCTGGTGGGCCTGGTGACCGAGGCCGATTTCGTGGCGCTGGCCCTGCGGCAGCTGGAAGGGTGAGACGCCCGTGAGCGAATTCCTCCTCACCGCGGCGCTCCTGGCCCTGGCGGTGTGGGGGATCGTCCTCTTCAACCGCCTGGTGCGCTGGCGCAACCAGGTGCGGGAGGCCTGGAGCGGCATCGAGGTGCAGCTCAAGCGCCGCCACAGCCTGATCCCGAACCTGGTGGAGGCGGCGAAGGCCTACGGCGGCTACGAGAGCGGCGTGCTGGAACGGCTCACCGCCCTGCGCTCCGGCGAGGCGGAGCTGACTCCCGGCGCGGTGGGGGAGGCCGAGAGCCGCCTCACCCGCGATATCCGCCGCCTGGTGGCCGTGGCCGAGGCCTACCCCGAGCTGAAGGCGAGCGACACCTACCTGCAGCTCATGCAGGGGCTCACCGAGGCGGAGAACCAGATCCAGTACGCCCGCCGCTACTACAACGGCGCCGTGCGCGAGCTCAACGTGCTGGTGCAGTCCTTCCCCAGCAACCTGGTGGCGGGGCTGTTCCGCTTCCGCCCGGCGGAGTACTTCGAGGTGGAGCTGGCCGCCGAGCGCCAACCCCCGGAGGTGCGCCTGTGAGGTTCCGTCCGCTCCTGTTCGTCGCGCTCCTGCTCGTCCTCTCCCCCGCCCTCGCGGCCGAGCGCATTCTCGATTTCCACAGCGACATCACCATCGACCCCGACGGGAGCATGGTGGTGCGCGAGACCATCGCCGTGCGCGCCGAGGGGGACAATATCCGCCGCGGCATCTACCGCGACTTTCCCACCCGCTACCGCGACCGCTTCGGCCGCGAGACCGTGGTGGACTTCCAGGTGCTCGCCGCCGCCCGCGACGGGGCCCAGGAGAACTGGCGCACCGAGGCGCTCTCCAACGGCGTGCGCGTCTACCTGGGGCGCAGCGACGTATTCCTGTCCACCGGCGAGTACACCTACACCCTGAGCTACCGCACCGATCGGCAGCTGGGGTTCTTCGACGACCATGACGAGCTCTACTGGAACGTCACCGGCAACGGCTGGGACTTCCCCATCGATCACGCCAGCGCGCGGGTGACGCTGCCGGGGGGCGCCCCGGCCGGCGAGCTCATCGCCTACACCGGCCCGCAGGGGGCGCAGGGAAGCGACTGGAGCGCCCGCGCGGACGGCGCGGGGCGGGCGGTGTTCGAGACCACCAGGAGCCTCCGCCCCCGGGAAGGCCTCACCATCGTGGTGACCTGGCCCAAGGGCTACGTGCGCGAGCCCACCGGCATGGAGCGGGCGGGCTGGTTCCTGCGCGACAACCGCGGCGCCCTGCTGGGGGCGCTGGGGCTGGCGGTCGTGGCGGGCTTCTACCTCGTCACCTGGTCGCGGGTGGGGCGCGATCCCCTCGGCGGGCCGGTGATCCCGCTCTACGAGCCGCCGGCGGGGGTCTCCGCCGCGGGCGCCCGCTATCTCGACCGCATGGGCTTCGACAACCGCGCCTTCGCCGCCGCGCTCATCAGCCTGGCGGTGAAGGGCTATCTCTCCATCTCCGAGCCGTCCCGGCACAGCTACGTGCTGGAGCGCAAGCCCGGCGCCGGCGAGGCGGGACTCTCCCGCGGCGAGCGGGCCCTGGCGAAGAAGCTCTTCGACAAGGGCGAGCGCGTGGCGCTGAAGAAATCCAACCACCAGATCGTCTCCTCCGCCATCAAGGCCCTGAAGACGGCCCTGGAGGGCGAGCACCAGAAAACCCACTTCAGCAACAACCGCGGCTACCTGGTGCCCGGGCTGGCGCTCTCCGCCGCCGCGCTGCTCGGCGCGGGCCTGCCGGTGGCCCAGGACCCCGCCGCGTTCCTCTTCCTCACCGTCTGGCTCACCGGCTGGAGCTTCGGGGTCTTCATGCTGGTGGCGCAGCGGATCTGGATCATGGTCGTCGCCTTCGGCTTTTTCGAGGTGATGGCGCTGGGCATGTACGTGCTGACCACCTCCTGGGCGGTGGCGGTCCTGCTGCTGGGGCTGGTGGGGCTCAATATCCTGTTCCACCACCTGCTCAAGGCGCCGACCCGGGCGGGACGGCGGCTGATGGACCAGATCGCGGGCTTCCGCATGTACCTGAGCGTGGCGGAGGGTGACCGTCTGCGGACGCTCGAGGGTCCGGAGCGCACGCCCGAGCTCTACGAGCGCTACCTGCCCTACGCCATGGCGCTGGGGGTGGAGCAGGCCTGGTCGGAGCGGTTCGCCGATGTCCTGGCCGGCGCCGCCGCGGCGGAACATCCCTACCGGCCGGGCTGGTACCGGGGCACCGGCTGGGACGGCCTGCATGCCGGCAGCTTCGCCGCCGGCCTGGGCGCCGGCGTGGCTTCAGCCGCGGCCTCCGCCTCCACCGCCCCGGGCTCCTCGTCGGGTTCCAGCGGCGGCGGTGGCGGCAGCTCCGGCGGCGGCGGCGGTGGCGGCGGCGGCGGCGGGTGGTGAGGGTTCAGTTACCGGTTGCCGGTAGGTGCAGATTCATCTGCACAACAGGGGCCGTGCCCGGCCGGATGAATCCGGCCCTACTAGTGTGCTGCGCCACTCTTGGAGGTACTTTCAGAGCCCCCCGAAAGTGCCAGGACAAGGCACAGTACACTAACCCCCCAGCCCGGCCAGCGCCGCGCGCGGCAGGACGTGGAGGTGGATGCGGTCGTCGGGCAGGGGGATGACTTCGAGCCCCGGCGCGGCGGGGTCGTCGCTGGCGATCACCAGCCGGGCGCGGTTGAGGCCGCGGCGGTCGCGCTCGCGGCGCGCCGCGGTGAGCAGTTCCGGCAGCCGGGTCGCCAGGGCCCGCGCGTCGTCGGTGGGCAGGATCTGGATCATGAGTCGGTCGCCGATCACCCAGGACCGGGTCACGGGGCTGTCCGGGGCGGGCGGAAGTTCGTCGATGTCCCGGAACACCTCCTCGGGGCAGGTGCAGCCGAGGGTGTCGCGGACCAGTGATTCCAGGCGTGGGTTCCGGCTCATGGTCCGGATGGTAATACAGGCCCGGGAGCCGACAAAGCCCGGTTCGCGTGTCGAAGGCCGGGAGGCAGGAATGCCCGCGCCGCCCATCGGCGCTGGGCACACAGGGGGAGGAGCGGGGAATGGGCAGATGGAAGCTGGCGGCAATGGCCGTCTGGGTGCTGGTGGCGGCCGCCACGGCCCTGGTGCCGTACAACCTGGGGCTGGTGGCCGAGAGCCGCTTCGCGGCGCTGCTGGCGGCCGCCTCGGTGCCCGGCAGCTACCATCTGGAGCCGGAGAGCTACGCGCGCGGCTGGATCTGCTCCCGGGCCCGGACCCGGCTGGTCCTGGAGGGGGACCTGGCCCGGGCGGCCCGCCTCGCGGCCGATCTCCCGGAGGATGGCGCGCCGCCGACCCTGCTGCTGGACCAGCGCATCCGCCACGCCCTGCCCCTGCGCCCGGGGCACGGCTGGCAACCGATCCTGGCGCAGGTGGAAACCCGGCTGGAGCTGCAGCCGCCCTGGGACGAGGCGGCAAGGTTCTACTTCGGCACGGAGGCGCCCCTGCGGGCGGAGACCGTGCTGGCCCTCGACGGGACCTCGACCACCCGGCTCGGCTCTCCCGCCTACCAGGGCGGGGTCCGCGGACTGCCCGGCTCGAGCCTGCGCTGGGGGGGGCTGGACGGGACCATCGACCTGTCGGCGGACGGCCGCCGCGTGCGCAGCCGTCTGCAGCTGCCTGCCCTGGCACTGGCGGCGGGGGAGGTGGACCTGGCGCTCGAGGGGGTGATCGCCACGGGCGACTACCGGCGCGGAACGGGCGGCCTGTGGCTCGGTGAGGGGGAGCTGGGCCTGGAGCTGCTGCAACTGCGGGTGCCGGACGCGGAGTCCGCGCAGCCGGGGGAGGCGGCCCTGCTGGTGCGCGGCCTGCGGCAGCGGGCCGCCCTGCGCGAAGTGGACGGGCTGCTGACCCTGGGCGCGGACGCGGCGCTGGCGGAGGGGGTGTTCGGTCCGCTGCGCATGGCTTCCGGCCGCCTGGAACTGCAGCTGCGGCGCCTCGATGCGGCCGCCTATGCCCAGGTGGTGGAGGGAACCCGCCAGCTGCAGGCCCTGGCCCTCGACGAGGAGCAGCTCATGGCGATGATGAGCGCCATGATCGAGGACGCGCTGCCGCGGCTGCTGGCCCGCTCGCCGGAGATTGAGATTACCCGCCTGGAGTTCAGGACGCCCGGGGGCGCGGTCCGCCTGCAGGGCCGCCTGGCCTACACGGCCGCGCCGGGCGGGGCCGTGCCGGACAGCGTCGGGACGCTGATCCCCAGGCTGGCGGGAGAGGCGCGGGTCGAGGCGCCGGAGACGGCGCTGCGGGCGGTGCTCGCCGCCACCATCGAGCCGCAGCTGCGGGTCCTGGCGGAAGCCCAGGAGCCGCCGCCCTCGGCGGAGGAGATCACCCGGGCCGTGGCGCTGCTGGTGGATGAGCAGATCCAGGGGCTGGTGGACGAGGGGGTGGTGGAGTCGGCGGACGGCGCCTACCGGGCGCACCTGGAACTGGCGGACGGGCGGCTCAGCCTCAACGGCCGGGTGCGCCGCGAGTGGCTCCCGGGCCAGCCGCTGTAGCCCGGCGCCGGCCGGGATTCAGGCCGCTTCGGGGGCGGGCGGGTCAGGCGCGCAGGGGCTGGGGGTCGAGGCCCGGCTTTCCGTTCCAGTCGCCGGGCCACAGGGACTCGGCCTGGCGCAGGGCCTGCGGCTGGGGCTCGCGGAACACCACCGACAGGTTCCCGGGGGAGGTGTGCACCACCATCGCCTGAACCTGGTAGCGCGTCTCCCGCAGGTGGAACTGCAGCTCCACGATGGTGTAGGGGGGCAGGGTGACCGACTCCGCGGCCAGCCCCATGCCGCCCGCCGACAGCGCGCGGGCGCGGGCCGGGAAGGGGCGGGAGTTGCGGAAGCGGATGTAGACATCGAAATCCACCGGATGCCGGTGTTCGCCGCGGGTCCCCGCGTGGTGCGCGTCATGCTGCATGGTCGTCTCCTCCATGTCGTCGGGCCACCGGCTCCGCGGAGCCCGGCCCGGTAATCTCTGCTTCGTCTCTTTATTCACACGAACGAGCATAGACCGGTTGTGTGACCGGTGGGTGACAAAAGGGGACGGGGGACAGGGCGCGGGGGGGGGATGGTGCGCGCGGCGCACCCTACGGGAAAGGATAATCGCCTGAGCGTAATTCACATGGACAGGGTGCCCCGCGCGCACCGGGAGCGGGCCGCAGCCGGTAGGGTGCGTTGTGCGCACCGGGAGCCCGGCCGCAGCCGGTAGGGTGCGCCGCGCGCACCGGGAGCCCTTTGGTCTCAGTGGGTCGCGGCTGCGCCGCCGGCTGCTGCCGACTCCATCTGCCGCAGCCGCAGCCAGGCCTGATCGATGCGCGGGTCCCCGGCCGGCTGCTCCTGCAGCAGGAGGCGGGCCTGGCCGCACAGGGCCTCGATCTGGTCGGCGTCGAACAGGGTGAGGGCGGCGGCCAGGGCCTCGGCATCGGCGCTGAGCAGGGTGGGCGCCAGCTCCCCGGCGGTGATGGGGGAGTCGGGGCGCAGCAGGTCCGCCACCAGCGGCTGCTCCAGCAGGGCGTAGTGGGCGGCGCGGGCCTGCTCCTCCTCCTCCAGCTCGGCCTGGGCCCGGGCGTCGTCCCCGGCCCCCTTCCACACCGCCCGCATGACCACGGCCACCAGCTGGCGCAGGGCCTGCCTGGCCTGGGCCTGGTCCTCCCGCAGCCCGGCGGCCTGCTCGTAGAGCCGGTCGAGCCGCTCCTTGAGGCGGAGGATGACCTCGCTCTCCTCGGTGGGCCTGAGGTTCACCGCCTGTTCCACCGCCTCCCGCAGCTCCGCCTGGAACGCCTGCAGCTCGCCCACGTCCTCCTGGCGGGCCAGGGTGACCTGGTCCTGGCTGACGGCCCGGGCGGCGGGCGGGAAGAGCGGGTTGTCGCACTTGCGCTGGAGGTGGCGCTCGCGGGCGCCGGGTCGGTCGCTGAATCGGGGCATGGATTTTCCGTGTCTCGGGTCGCTGAAGGGTGTGGCGGAGGGGAGATTAAACGCAACCCCGGCGGCAACCGCAAGTCGCTTTGAATGGACAGGATCTACAGGATGGACCGGATTCCGGTCCGGGGGCTCCGGGCGGC
Organism: Thioalbus denitrificans; assembly: GCF_003337735.1. Lineage (NCBI taxonomy): Bacteria > Pseudomonadati > Pseudomonadota > Gammaproteobacteria > Chromatiales > Ectothiorhodospiraceae > Thioalbus > Thioalbus denitrificans. Next base: position 9,258 of record NZ_QPJY01000009.1, read on the forward strand.
GAGGCGGCGGGCCGCCCCCCGCCGGCACTGGCCCGGATCCCTATCGCCGCCGCCTCGATGGGCGTTGGCCAAAGGCGCAATCGCCGGGAGTACAGGCCGCCGGTGTGTAACGCCCCGGACTGTCAGCGGCTGGCTATCGCCGCCGCCGCCTCGATGTCGAGGAGTTCCACGGTTCGGCCATGATTGATGACAACCCCCTCGTTCTGGAGGCGCCGGAAGGTGCGGCTGAGGGACTCGGGTGCGAGGCCGAGATAGTTGGCGATGTCCTCCTTGTGCATGGGCAGCCGCATCCTGCCCGAGGACTCGCCGTGGCGCAGGTTCATGCGCTGGTAGAGGTCGTAGAGGAAGCTCACCAGCCGGACCTCGGCGCGCTCGTTGCGGTTGAGCATCCAGCCGTACTCGTCATCGCGGATGCGCTGTCCCAGGCGCAGCAGCAGCTCCTTCTGCAGCTCCCCACAGGCGTTGCACACCTTGAGGAATCGCTCCACGGGCACGGCGCAGCACCAGGTCCGCTCCAGCGCGACGGCGTCGCACGGATGGCGCCCGCCGCCGATGGTCTCCACGCCCAGCAGCTCGCCCTGGAGGTGGAATCCGCTCACCTGGGCCCGGCCGTCGCGGGTGTTGATCTCCGTCTTCACCGTGCCGGACTGGATCATGAAGATCACCCGGAAGGAATCGCCCTGGCGGTAGATGCGCTCGCCCTGTTGGTAGGGTCCGCGTGACTTGATCTCCGCTTCCAGCGCCTGCAGGGACGCCTTGTCGACGGAGCCGGCGAGGCAGAACCTGCGTGCCGCACAGTGTTCCGAGGACTGGCGCGACTGCACCAGCCTGAGTCCGTTGCGTTTCTTCTCCATGGCTCCCCCTGCAAATCATCTTCTTGTTTTTTTATGTGGCAGATTCAAGCCTAGCACCGGCCAGCCCCCAAGCCCGGCGGCGGGGGGCGAATGGGGCAAACAGGGCGGGAATTCAACGAAAGTTCACATTCCCGGCGGCCGGGCGCGGGGAATCGTTCCGGGGCCGGCGAAGCTCAGGTTTCGTCGGCGGCGCTCAGGGCGTCCAGGTCGAGCAGCTCGATCGCCCGCAGGCGCGAGTCGATGATCCCGGCCTCCTGCAGCTTGCGCAGGGTCCGGCTGAGGGACTCGGGCGTCAGCCCCAGGTAGTTGGCGATATCCTCCTTGCGCATGGTGAGCTCCACCACGGTGGTGCGCCTGCCGGTGCGCACCACGCGGCGCTGGTAGAGGTCGTGGAGGAAGATCATCAGCCGCTGCTCGGCGCGCTCGTTGCGGTTGAGCATCCAGCCGTACTCGTCGGCGCGGATGCGGTCGCCCATGCGCCCCAGGAGCTGCTCCTGCAGGGCCGGATTGCCCGCGCAGAGATCCAGGAACTGGCGCGCCGGGATGGCGCACAGCCAGGTCTGCTCCAGCACCACGGCGTCGGAGGGATAGGTGCGGGCGCCAATGGCGTCGGTGCCGAGCAACTCGCCGGCGAAGTAGAAGCCGCTCACCTGCGCCCGCCCCTCGCGGGTGGCCATTTCGGTCTTCAGCGAGCCGGTCTGCACCGAGTAGAGCGTGTCGAAGGGCTCGCCGTGACGGTAGATGCGATCGCCCGCGCGGAAGGGGCCGCGGGTGCGGATGATGGCGTTGAGGAGCTCCGCGTGCCCGGGGTCGAGGGCGGACAGCAGGCAATAGCCCCGTGAGGTGCAGTGCTCGGCGGTCTGGCGCTTCTTCACCAGCCGCAGCGGACGGCGCTTCTTGTCCATGGCGACTCTTCCGTCGGTTGTTATTGTTCGTTCTTGTCGCGGCTGCGGATTCGGCGGGGCTCAGCGGATGACGCGCGCCGCCTCCGCCACCACCGCCTCGGGCACGGTAACGCCCATGCGCTCCGCGGAGCGCAGGTTGAGGTGCAGCTCGGTCTTCTCCACCGCCGCCACGGGGATGTCGCCCGGCGCCTCGCCGGCGAGGATGCGCGCCACCATGGCCCCGGTCTGGCGGCCCACGTCGTAGTAGTTGAAGCCCACCGCCGCCAGCGCCCCGCGCTCCACCGAGTCGGTATCGGCGGTATAGACCGGGAGCCGGGCGTCGTAGCCGGTCTTCACCACCCCCTCCAGCGCCGCCACCACGGTGTTGTCGGTGGGCACGTAGAGGGCGTCCACCCGGCCCACCAGGGAACGGGCTGCGGCCAGCACGTCGGCGGTGCGCGGCGCGGCGCCCTCGACGATGGTCAGTCCGCGGTCCGGGGCCAGCGCCTTGAGCCGCTCCACCGTCGCCACCGAGTTGACCTCGCCGGGGTTGTAGAGCACGCCGATGCGCTTCGCCGCCGGGCTGATGCGGGCGATGAGGTCGAGGTGGCGCTCCAGGGGCAGGGCATCGGTGGTGCCGGTGATGTTGCCGCCCGGGTGCTCCAGGTTCGCCACCAGCTTCGCCTCCAGCGGATCGGTGACGGCGCTGAACACCAGGGGGATGTCATGGGTGGCGGCCGCCACCGCCTGGGCCGAGGGGGTGGAGATGGCCACGATCACGTCCGGCGCCTGGCCCACGAACTTGCGCGCCACCTGCACCGCCGTGACGGGATTGCTCTGGGCGCTCTCGTAGGACCAGTCCAGGTTCTCCCCAACCTTCCAGCCCGCCTCGGCCAGCCCGTCCTCCACCCCCTGGCGGCAGGCATCCAGCGAGGGATGCTCCACGATCTGGGTGATGGCCACCGACTTCGCCTCCTGGGCACCGGCGGCCAGGGGCAGGATCAGGCACAGCAGCGACAGCAGTGACATCGGGCGGGACATGGCGGCTCCTCGGCGCGGAAGGGATGCGCCGCCCATCATACCCGCGGCGGAGGCGGGGATTCATCCTTGCCGCGCGTGGGGTATGCGCCGGTTGCGGATGCCATCGCGCCGGAGACGTTTGATGACAACAGGTGGCATCCTGCCGGGGAATGTGGAATCACCGCGACCCTGCCAGTACCCGACTTCCATCGCGGCGAGGGCGCTCCTCCCACAAGGGTAGCCGCCCACCCGGGTCCGGCCGAAGCCTGTGGGAGGCCCGCCCCGGGGCGATGGGACCCGGCCCAATGCCGGTGCGGGCGGCCTGCCGCCTCGCCACCCGGAGCCACCCAATAAAATCCTGTCTATCCTGTGAATCCTGTCCATTCAAAACAGCCACGGTGTGGATCAGGGCGATCAGGCGTTGACGTCCACCACCACCCGGCCGCGCACCTGGCCGACCAGGATCTCGCGGGCGAGCTCGGGCACCTCGGCCAGGGGCACCACCCGGGAAACCTCCTCCAGCATCTCCATGGGCAGGTCGGTCAGCAGCCGCCGCCAGGCCGCCTCGCGGCGGGGACGGGGGCACATCACCGAGTCCACGCCCCGCAGGCTCACGCCGCGGAGGATGAAGGGCATCACGGTGGTGTTCAGCTTGGCCCCGCCGGCCAGGCCGCAGGCGGCCACCGCGCCGCCGTAGCTCACCTCGGTCAGGACCCGGGCCAGCATGTCGCCGCCCACCGTGTCCACCGCGCCGGCCCAGCGCTGGGCCTCCAGGGGGCGGCCCGGCTCGGAGAGCTCCTCGCGCGGCACCACCTCCTTCGCCCCGAGACCGTGCAGGTAGCCGTGGGCCGATTCGCGCCCGGTGACCGCGGCCACCCGGTAGCCGAGCTGCGCCAGGACGGCCACCGCCACGCTGCCCACGCCGCCGGCGGCGCCGGTGACCAGCACGGTGCCGCTCTCCGGCCGCACCCCGGCATCCTCCAGGCTCATGACGCAGAGCATGGCGGTGAACCCGGCGGTGCCGATGGCCATGGCCCGGCGGCTGTCCAGCCCCTCGGGCAGGGGCACCAGCCACTCGCCCTTCACCCGCGCCCGCTGGCTGTAGCCGCCCCAGTAGCGCTCGCCCACGCCCCAGCCGGTGAGAACCACGCGGTCGCCGGGCTTCCACTCGGCACTGGCCGACTCGAGCACCGTCCCGGCGAAGTCGATGCCCGGCACCATCGGGTAGCGGCGCACGATCTTGCCCTTGCCGCTGACGGCGAGGCCGTCCTTGTAGTTGAGGGAGGAGTAGTCCACGTCCACCAGCACCTCGCCCTCGGGCAGGTCGGCGTTGGTGAGTTCGCGGATGGCGTGCTTGACGACGCCCTCCTCCTCGGTGAGGACGAGGGCCCTGAAGGTTTCCTGGCTCATGGTAGTCAGTCCCGCTGCTGGGGGCGGTCTGCGCCGCCGCTGGTTCAATCCGGGTAATCCCCGCCTTTGTACCGCATACCGCGCGACATCCGCACGGGTTTCCCGGGGGAAATCTTGTGTGGACATCAGTCTGGAAGCGGGGCTTGTATTTGTCAAACAAATATTGTTTTATGTCTTTTTACAAATACAGGCTGCGGAACCATGTCCCTCGACTACCAACCGCTGGAATCCCAGAGCCTGGCCAAGCAGATCGCCGACAACATCCGCGACGCCATCCTGGAGGGCCGCCTGCGGGCGGACGACCGGCTGCCCACCGAGACGGAGCTGGCGGAGCGCTTCGGCGTCTCCCGTCCCACCATCCGCGAGGCGCTCAAGCGGCTGGCGGCGCAGAACCTGGTGCGTTCGCGCCGGGGGCCCGCGGGGGGCACCTTCGTCAACCGCCCGGGACGCGATGAGCTGAGCGGGGCGCTGGCCACCGCCGCCACCCTGATGGTGAGCCTGGGGGAGTTCGAGCTGCCCCAGATCGCCGAGGCGCGGGAGTCGCTGGAGCTGCTCTGCTGTCGCCTGGCGGCGGAGCGGCGCACCGCCGCGGAGCTGGAGGTCATGGCCGAGGAGCTGGAACGGCAGCGGGCCGGGGCGCTCACCGACGAGGAGTTCTGCGCCTCGGACGTGCGCTTCCACCGCGCCCTGGTGACCGCCGCCCGCAACCCGGTGCTGGAGTTCGTGATGTACGCCGTGATCGAGGCCCTGCAGCCGGTCATGAACCTGGTGGTCTACCGCTTCCGCGACCGCGCCGAGGTGCTGTCCCAGCACGGGCGCATCCTCTCCGCCCTGCGGGAGGGCAACGGCGAGGCGGCCTGCGCCGCCCTCTCGGCCCAGATGGCCTCCCTGCGCGAACAGTACGCCCGCGCCCAGGCCTGGCGCGAGGAGCGGGAGGCGGCGCGGTCGCGGGAGGGCTGAGCCCCGTCGCGGCGGGGCGCGCCTCCCGGTGGGTGCAGATTTATCTGCACACCCCGGCGGCCCGAGCGGAGCCTGTGGGAGGCCCGCCCCCGGGGCGATGGGGCCGTGGCCGGGGCCCATGGGCTCACCAACACCCGGCCCTGCCCAAAGCCCCCACACAGAATCCCGTCACTCCTGTAAATCCTGTCCATTCAAAAACCAAGCGCCGCGAGGGCGCGCCTCCCACAAGGGTTCCCGGGGCCGCCGGTCAGGCCGTGGTCCGGGTGATGGTGGCGGGCATCGGGGCGCGGGCCTTGCGCGCCTCCGGCGCCGGCAGGCCGATGGGCACCTGGGCCGGGAAGGCGTTGGCCATGGACAGCGCCAGGGCCGCCACGTAGGGCAGCGACTGCACCGCCAGCACCGTCGCCCACAGCAGCGCCTCGGGGTGGTTCGGGCCGTAGACGGCCAGCACCGCGATGCAGCCGCCCCAGAGCAGGCCGAGCATGGTCAGCTCCTCGGCGGCCATGGCCAGGCCGGCCATGAGCGCCGGCTTGTCCTCGGACTTGGGGGTGCGGAAGAAGGGGGCGTTGTTGGTGAGCAGCCCCTTGATGACGCCGCGGGCGATGGTGTGGGTCAGCGCCATGCCGGCCACCGCCGCGCCCAGGCGCTGGCGCCGGCTGCAGCGCACCCGGGCCGCGTAGAGCCACAGGGAGTGGAGCACCTTGAAGGCGAACATGCCCAGCGTCGGCACCAGGAACGCCGCCAGCGGGAAGTCGAAGTAGCGTGGCAGCAGCACCAGGCCCGCGGTCCAGGCGAGCGCCAGGGTGCTGAACACCAGGTGCAGGCCGTCGCCGAACCAGGGCAGCCAGCCGGCCGCGAAGTGGTAGCGCTGGGCCAGGGTCAGCCCCCCCTCGTGCCAGGGCAGCAGCTCGTGCCAGTGGGACTTGAGGATCTGCACCGCGCCGTAGACCCAGCGGAAACGCTGCTTCTTGTAGCCGGTGAAGGAGTCGGGGGTGAGGCCCTTGCCGAAGGGCTCGTTGACGTAGACCGACTCGTAGCCGTCCTGCATCAGCCGCAGGCCCAGCTCGGCGTCCTCGCAGATGCACCACTCCGACCAGCCCCCGACCCGCTCCAGGGCCCGGCGGCGGATGAGGGTCATGGTGCCGTGCTGGATGATGGCGTTGCGCTGGGCGCGGTGGACCATGCCGATGTGGAAGAAGCCGGCATACTCCCAGTTGATCATCTCCTTGAAGCGGTCCAGCTCCCAGGCGCGGTGATCCTGGGGCGCCTGCACGAAGCCCACCTGCGGGCGGCGGAAGTAGGGCGCCAGGCGCCGCAGCCAGTCGGAGCGCACCTCGTAGTCGCTGTCCACCACCCCGATGACCTCGGCCCGCGGGTCGGTCTGGCCGAGGGCGAAGTTGAGCGCGCCGGCCTTGAAGCCCTTCCACTGGCCCAGGGTGAAGAAGCGGAAGCGCGGCCCGAGCCGCTCGCAGTGGGCCTTCACCGGCAGCCACACCGCGGCGTCGCGGGTGTTGTTGTCGATGACCAGCACCTCGAAATCGGGGTAGTTGAGGGCGGCCAGGCTGTCGAGGGTCTGGATCACCAGCTCCGGCGGCTCGTTGTAGATGGCCAGGTGCAGCGACACCATGGGAAGCTTCTCGGTGCGCCGCAGCTCGCTGTCCGGGAAGCGCAGCTTGAGGCGCTTGCGCCACAGCAGCTCGGTGAGCTCGAAGCCGTTGATGAGCACCACCAGCATCAGCGCCAGCTGGGCCGGCAGCAGCACGCCCCAGATCAGCAGCCCCAGCTTGCCGATCTCGATGTTGGCGGGCATGAACAGGGTCCAGATGAGCAGCGAGACCGCCACCTGGATCAGGAGGGTGAAGACCAGCCGGCCGGCGTTGGCGATATTGTGCCAGCGCCACAGGAACCAGATCATGGGCAGCAGCGCCAGCAGGGTGGCGAGCAGCGCCTGGAACTGCCAGTGGGGGTACTCCGCCACCGGTCCGGTGAAGGGGAACTTCTGCTCCCGCTCCACATCGAGCAGCCCCCAGTGGGCGCCCACCTCGCCTTCCAGGCCCCGCTTCCAGCCCTGGTCGAAGACCTCCATGACGAAGTAGTCGAGGCGCTCCCGCGCGGCCAGGTTGAGGAAGCCGCGGACGAACTCCGCCTGGTCCACCCGGCTCGGCTCGGCGCCCCCGAAGCGGTGCCCGGCGCTGGGCCAGCCCACCTCGGCGATGAGGATGGGCTTGCCGGGGAAGGCCCGGCGCAGGTCGCGGTAGCGCATCATCACGTGGTCCAGGGCGTCGGCGCGGGGCACCCCTTCCCAGTAGGGCAGGATGTGCACGGCGATGTAGTCCACCTCGCGCGCCAGCTCGGGGTGATCGTGCCAGACGTGCCACGGCTCGGCGGTGCTCACGGGCACGTTCACGGCGCGCTTCACCTGCCGCAGGTAGCGGATCAGCTCCGGGACGGTGAGGTCGGCGCGCAGCACCGATTCGTTGCCCACGATGACCCGGTCGATGTTCCTGTAGGTGCGGGCGTTGCGGATCAGGTTGACGATCTCGCGCTCGTTGCGTTCGCCGCGCTTGTCCAGCCACGCGCCCGCGGTGACCGCCAGGTCGTACTTCTCCGCCAGCCGCGGAATGTTCTCGAACCCGTCGATGGAGGAGTAGGTGCGCACCTTGCGCACCATGCCGGCGACCCGGGCGAGATCCGCGTCCATCTCCTCGACGCCGGGATAGCGGCCGGCCTGGGGATCCTGCCCGGGGCGATAGGGGCTGAAGGAGACGCCCTTGATGGGTCCGCTCCAGGCCGGCGCCTGGGCGGGCCAGTTGATGGCGGCCCACAGCCCCAGGTTGGCGAACACCACCAGGAGCACCAGGAACAGAGTTGATTTGCGTTTAATCACGTTGCCCATACTCGCAAGTATAATGCCGCGGCCGGGAGGCGCCGGGCCGGCACGGGTCGTGCCGGGCGCCGGGACGCCGATGCTGCGGCGCATGATCCGGATGGAGGGTCTGGCTGGGCTGGAGGCCGCCTCGGCGGCGGCCTGACGGCCCCCGGGACAGGGACCTCGGACGGATGCTTCCCGCTCGATCGGGTGCCGGGCACACCACGATCACGGCGCGAAATATCAGGCCAATTCCCACCCCTGTCAAGGGGTCTTCACCATCTTTTGCGATCGACTTCAAACACCTGTTTTTCCACGGGTTGAACCGGTCATCGGCGGCGGGCACGATGGCCTCATGCAAACCCTCGAATCACTGCGCTTCCACAACACCTTCGCCCGCCTGCCGGAGGGCTTCCACCGCCCGGTGGACCCCGATCCGGTCGGGCGGCCGTACCTGGTCCATTTCAACCCGGCCGCCGCCGGGCTCATCGACCTGGACCCGCGCGAGGCGCGGCGCCCCGACTTCGCCGAGCACTTCGGCGGCGCGCGGCTGCCGGCGGGGGCCGAGCCGATCGCCGCCCTCTACGCCGGCCACCAGTTCGGCCACTACGTCCCCCAGCTCGGCGACGGCCGCGCCCTGCTGCTGGGCGAGGTGGTCAACGGCCGCGGCGAGCGCTGGGACGTGCAGCTCAAGGGCGGCGGACGCACTCCCTACTCCCGCGACGGCGACGGCCGCGCGGTGCTGCGCTCGTCCATCCGCGAGTACCTGGCCTCGGAGGCCCTGCACGGGCTCGGCATCCCCACCACCCGCGCGCTGTGCCTGGTGGGTACCGACGACGAGGTCTACCGCGAGCAGATCGAGACCGGCGCCACCCTGGTGCGCCTGGCCCCCAGCCACGTGCGCTTCGGATCCTTCGAGGTCCACTACCACCGCGGTCGCTTCGACGCCCTGCGGGTGCTGGCCGACCACGTCATCGGCCACCACTTCCCCGAACTGGAGGGCGAGCCGGACCGCTACCCCCGCCTGCTGGAGACGGTCATCGAGCGCACCGCCGCGCTCATCGCCCGCTGGCAGCTGGCGGGCTTCGCCCACGGGGTCATGAACACCGACAACATGTCCATCCTCGGCCTGACCCTCGACTACGGCCCCTACGGCTTCCTCGACGCCTACGCCCCGGGATTCATCTGCAACCACTCCGATCACTGGGGCCGCTACGCCTTCGACCGCCAGCCCGCCATCGGGCTGTGGAACCTGGGCTGCCTGGCCCAGGCCTTCCTGCCCCTCATCGACGCCGATGCGCCCGAGGCCGCCGCCGAACGCGCCAGGGCGCTGCTGGAGGCCTACCAGCCCGCCTTCTACCGCCACTACGGCAACGGCATGCAGGCCAAGCTCGGGCTGCGGGAGCTGCGCCGCGAGGACGCGGAGCTGAGCGCCGGGCTGCTGCGGCTGATGGCGGCCGCGGGGGCCGATTATACCCTTACTTTCCGTGAGCTTTCCGAGGTGCGCGGCAGCGACACCGACCGTCACCCGAAGGTGAGGGACCGCTTCGCCGACCGGGCCGCCTTCGACGCCTGGCTCGCCGGCTACCGGGCGCGGCTGCGCGCGGAGGCGGTCGGCGACAGCGCCCGCCGCGCGGCGATGGAGGCCGTCAACCCGCTCTACGTCCTGCGCAACCACCTGGCCCAGCACGCCATCGAGCGGGCCCGCACGGGGGATTTCGCGGAAATCGATCGCCTCATGGAGGTGCTCGCCGATCCCTGGACCGGGCGCCCGGGCCTGGAAGCCTATGCCGCCCCGCCCCCGGCGGGCGCGCCGCAGGTCGTCGTCAGCTGCTCCTCCTGAGAGAACGCCCCGCCCCGGCGATCCCATCCCGGCGGCCCGGCCGCGGCCGGTGGGAGGCCCGCCCCGGGGCGATGGGGCCCATGGGCTCACCAATACCTGACCCTGCCCAAAGCCCCCACACAGAATCCTGTCCATCCTGTAAATCCTGTCCATTCAAATCACTCCGCCCGCCCGGTTACACTGCCCGTGGCCGGCGCCGGCGGCACTCCGCGCCGTACGAGACACCACTCCCGGAGTCATCCGCACATGAGCCTCATCGCCCTGCTGGGCGCCGTCGAGACCGGGCTGCTGTTCGGCCTGGTGGCGCTGGGCATCTTCCTCTCCTTCCGGGTGCTGCAGTTCCCGGACCTGACCGTGGACGGCAGCTTTCCCCTGGGGGCGGCGGTGGCCGCCACCCTCATCGTCTCGGGCTGGAATCCCTGGCTCGCCACCCTGGCCGCGCTCCTGGCCGGGGCCGCCGCCGGGCTGGTTACCGCCTGGATGAACGTGCGCCTGGGCATCCTCCACCTGCTGGCCAGCATCCTCACCATGATCGCGCTGTACTCGGTGAACCTGCGCATCATGGGCCGGCCCAATATCTCCCTGCTGATGGAGCCCACCGTCTTCACCCCGCTGGAGGCGCTGCCCCTGCCCGGCTACGTGCGCCTGCCGCTGGTGCTGCTGGGGGGGGTGCTGCTGGTCAAGTGGCTGCTGGACCGCTTCCTCGCCTCGGAGCGGGGGCTGGCCATGCGCGCCACCGGCATGAACCCGCGCATGGCCCGCGCCCAGGGCATCGGGACCGGCGCGGCGGTGCTGGCGGGCATGGCCCTCAGCAACGCCCTGGTGGGGCTGTCCGGGGCGCTCTTTGCCCAGAGCCAGGGCAGCGCGGACGTGACCATGGGGGTGGGGGTGATCGTGGTGGGGCTGGCGGCGGTCATCGGCGGCGAGGCGCTGCTGCCGCCCCGCACCCTGTTCTGGGCCACCCTCGGCTGCCTGGCGGGCTCGGTGGTCTACCGGCTGGCGGTGGCCCTGGCGCTGAACGCCGACTTCATCGGCCTCAAGGCCCAGGACCTGAACCTCATCACCGCGGTGCTGGTGGTGGCGGCCCTGCTGCTGCCGGGCATGCGCCGCTCGACCAGGGCGCTGTTCAGCCGGGGAGGCGGGGAATGATCCGGCTCGAGGGGCTGCAGGTCACCTTCGCCCGCGGCACGCCGCTGGAGACCCCGGCGCTGCGGGGGCTGGACCTCACCATCGGCGCCGGGGAGTTCGTCACCGTCATCGGCTCCAACGGCGCGGGCAAGAGCACCCTGCTCAACGCCGTCTCCGGGGAGGTGATACCCGACGCCGGGCGGGTGCTGGTGGACGAGACCGACGTCACCCGCTGGCCCGCCGCCCGCCGCGCCGGGCGGGTGGCGCGGGTGTTCCAGGACCCGGTGGCGGGCAGCTGCGCCGAGCTGACCCTGGAGGAGAACCTGGCCCTGGCCCACGCCCGGGGTCGGCGTCGCGGCCTGCGCCGGGCGCTGGGCGGCGCCCGCCGGGACCTGTTCCGGGAGCGGCTGGCGGAGCTGGGGCTGGGGCTGGAGGCGCGCCTGTCCGAGCGCATGGACCGCCTCTCCGGCGGCCAGCGCCAGGCGGTGAGCCTGCTCATGGCCACCCTGCAGCCGAGCCGGGTGCTGCTGCTGGACGAGCACACCGCGGCGCTCGACCCGCGCACGGCGGAGATGGTGCTGGAGCTCACCCGGCGGGTGGTGGCGGAGCACCGCCTCACCACCCTGATGGTGACCCACTCCATGCGCCAGGCGCTGGCGGCGGGCAGCCGCACCCTGATGCTGCACGAGGGGCGCATCGCCCTGGACGTCAGCGGCGGGGAGCGGGCCGGGCTGGCGGTGCCGGACCTGGTGGCGCTGTTCGCACAGGCGCGCCACCAGGCCCTGGACGACGACAGCCTGCTGCTGGGGTAGTGCGGGTTGAATAGACAGGATTAACAGGATGGACAGGATCCTGTGTGGGGGCTTTGGGCAGGGCCGGGTGTTGGTGAGCCCATGGGCCCCGGCCAGTGCCCCATCGCCCCGGGGGCGGGCCTCCCACAGGCTCCGCTCGGGCCGACGGGGCCGGAGAACCCTGCGGTTTGTCCCTCACCCCATTCCGCCTGTCGAACATCCTGTAAATCCTGAAAAATCCTGTCAATCCTGTCTATTCAGAATCAACCATGCTCAGACCGTCAGCACCGAGGATCCGGTGGTGCGCCGCGCCTCCAGCGCCCGGTGGGCCTCGGCGGCGTCCCGCAGGGGGAAGTGCTGGTTCACCTCGATCTTCACGTGTCCCGCGCCCACCACCTCGAACAGCTCCCGGGCGGTGGCCTGCAGGTCCTCCGGCTTCGCCGTGTAGGTGAACAGCGTCGGGCGGGTGAGGTAGAGGGAGCCGCGGGCGCTCAGGATGCCGGGGTCGAGCGGGGCCACCGCGCCGGAGGACTGGCCGAAGCTCACCAGCATGCCGCGCGGCGACAGGCACTCCAGCGACTTCATGAAGGTGTCCTTGCCCACCGAGTCGTAGACCACCGGCACGCCGCGGCCCTCGGTGATCTCCCGCACCCGGGCGACGAAGTCCTCGCTCTTGTAGTTGATGGTGTGGTCGCAGCCGTGGGCGCGGGCGAGTTCCGCCTTGGCCTCGCTGCCCACCGTGCCGATGACCGTGGCGCCGAGGTGCTTGGCCCACTGGCAGGCGATGAGCCCCACGCCGCCGGCGACGGCGTGGAACAGGATGGTCTGGCCGGCCTGCACCGGGTAGGTCTGGCGCAGCAGGTACTGGGCGGTCATGCCCTGCAGCATCATCGCCGCGGCGGTGTTGTCGTCCACGCTGTCGGGCACCTTCACCAGCCGGTCGGCGGCCATCACCCGCGCCTCGGCGTAGGCGCCCAGGGGCTGGGTGGCGTAGGCCACGCGGTCGCCCACCGCCAGGGTGTCGACCCCCGCGCCCACCGCCTCCACCACGCCGGCGCCCTCCAGCCCGGGGATGAAGGGCAGGGCGGGGGCCTTGTAGAGGCCGGTGCGGAAGTAGACGTCGATGAAGTTGAGCCCCACGGCGGTCTGGCGCAGGCGCACCTCGCCGGGGCCGGGCTCGCCCACGGTGATCTCTTCCCAGCTCAGGACCTCGGGGCCGCCCAGTTCATGGATGCGTATGGCGTTCGGCATTGGCAGTTCCGTCGTTGTGGGTTAGCGTTGTCAGGGCACGATCCTAGTACAAATCAGACCGCATGGCTCGGGAATGAGCCAAACTCCGGCGGGAGGCCGGCCCCATGACAGGCGAGACCGTCCACTTCGTCAGCAAGCCCAAGTACACCGCCGTGCGCAGGGACAAGGTGGTGCGGCTGCGCTACGCCCTGTTCGACGACGGCAGCAACCGCACCCTGGAGTACCGCGACGACCTCTACTACCTCCACGGCGGCTACGGCGGCGCCTTCCCCAAGGTGGAGGCGGCGCTGGAGGGGCTGGAGGTGGGCATGAAGGCGGAGCTGACCCTCGACCCCGGCGAGGCCTTCGGCGCCTGGGAGCCGGACCTGGTGCTGAGCGTTCCCGCCGCCGAGCTGCCGCCCGAGGGGCGGCGGGTGGGGGTGGAGGTGGACGGCGAGGCCCCCGACGGCCACGTGGTGAAGTTCCGCGTCACCGGGGTGGAGGGGGAGACCCTCACCCTCGACGGCAACCACCCCTACGCCGGGCTGCGCCTGCGCTTCCACCTGGAGGTGCTGGACATCCGCGACGCCACTCCCCGGGAGCTGGAGCTGGGCCACGCCGTGCGCGACCCGGCGGCCCTCGAGGCCGAAGGCGGGGACACCGAGTGAGCGCCGGCGCGGGGGAGAGGCGGTGAAACTGGTCGAAGTTGTCGCCGAGAGCGGCTACCGCGACACCATCCAGGGCATCGCCGAGCAGCAGCTGGCGGCCGACTGGTGGGACGTGGGGTCCGGCGAACAGGGGCGCGCGGTGGTGCGCCTGCTGCTGGCCCCGGAACAGCTGCAGGCGGCGCTCGACAGCCTCCAGGGGGCCCTCGGCGGAGGGGAGTTCCGGATCGTGGTGATGGACATCGAGGCGGTGCTGCCGCGCCCGGAGGAGCCGGCCGTGGAGCCGGAGAACCCGGTGACCGCCTCCCGGGAGGAGCTCTACGAGCGCATCGAGGCGGGCACGCGGCTGGACAGCAACTACCTGCTGCTGGTGGTCCTCTCCACCGTGGTGGCCGCCATCGGGCTCATCGAGGACAACGTGGGCGTGGTCATCGGGGCCATGGTGATCGCGCCCCTGCTGGGGCCGAACCTGGCCCTGGCCCTGGGCACGGCGCTGGGCGACCAGGCCCTCATCTGGCGGGCCGTGAAGGCCAACCTCGCGGGGCTCGCCATCGCCTTCGCCCTCTCGCTGGCCATCGGCTTCCTCTGGCCCCTGGAGCTCGCCAGCCACGAGCTGCTCTCCCGCACCGACGTGGGGCTCGACTCGCTGGCGCTGGCCCTGGCCTCCGGCGCCGCCGCCGTCATCTCCCTCACCGGCAGCCTGGCCAGTGTCCTGGTGGGGGTGATGGTGGCCGTCGCCCTGCTGCCGCCGACGGCCACCTTCGGCATGATGCTCGGCGCGGGGCAGCTGCAGATGGCCACGGGCGCCGGCCTGCTCCTGCTCGCCAACGTGGTCTGCGTGAACCTGGCGGCGAAGCTGGTGCTGCTGGCCAAGCACGTCCGGCCCCGGACCTGGCTCGAGAAGCGCAAGGCCCAGCAGTCCATGCGCAGCTACCTGCTGCTGTGGGCGGTGTCGCTGGGGCTGCTGATCCTGGTGATCCTGCTGCGGGAGGCCCGCCCATGACCCCGGTCGCACACTTCGCCGGCGCGTTCGCCACGGCCCGGCGCCTCTCCGCGCTGTTCGCCCTGGCGCTGCTGCTGGCCGGCTGCGCCGCGCCGACGACCCGCCGCGCCGACCTCGACGACGCCCTGGTGCGGGAGGAGGCCGCCCGGCAGCGGGAGATCGCCCTGTCCAGCCAGGTGGAGGCCCAGGGCCGCCTGTCCCGGGTGGCCTACCCCCTCATCACCGCCGCCGTCCCCTTCTGCGGCGACAAGACCACCGCCACCCTGGGCGTCTCCTTCATCAACCGCGACTCCTTCACCAAGGAGTTCCGCGACGCCGGCGTGAAGCTGCTCGGCGTGGGGGAGGCCCCCCGGGCCATCTTCCTGGTGCCGGAGGGGCCCGCCGCGCGGGCGGGCATGGCGGAGGGCGACGTGCTGCTGCAGGTGGCCGGGCGCGACGCGCCCACCGGCGAGGGGGCCGGAAAGGCGCTGGGCAAGCTGCTGGACGAGGCGCTGGAGCCGGGCGTCCCGGCGGTGTTCAAAGTCCGCCGCGACGGCGCCGAGCGGCTCCTCGACGTGACCCCTGACGCCGGCTGCGACAGCCCCGTGGCGCTGGTGGGGGGGGACGCGGTGAACGCCTACGCCGACGGCGAGAACGTCTTCGTCACCCGCGGCATGCTGCGCTTCGTGGACAGCGACCGGGAGCTGGCGCTGGTCATCGCCCACGAGATCGCCCACAACGCCATGCTGCACGTTGAGTCCCAGCGCCGCAACGCCATGTTCGGCTCCATCTTCGACATCCTGGCGGCGGTCTACGGCGTCAACACCTCGGGGCTGTTCGGCAACCTGGCCGCCCAGACCTACTCCAAGGAGTTCGAGGCCGAGGCCGACTACATCGCCCTCTACATCATGGCCCGCGCCGGGGTGCCGGCCGACAACGCCGCCAACTTCTGGCGCCGCATGGCCGCCGAGCACCCCTCCAGCATCCGCGGCGGGCTCATGGCCAGCCACCCCGCCAGCCCCGAGCGCTTCCTCGCCATCGAAAAGACCCTGGAGGAGATCGCGGCCAAGCGGGCCGCCGGCCGGCCGCTGGAGCCCGAGTACAAGCCGGACGCCATCCTGCGGCGGGAGCCCGCCGCCGACGGGCCGCGCACCCTCAACCCGAGCCCACGCTGAGCCCATGGACCAGAACGCACTCATCAACGGCGCCGAGGCGCTGCTGGACCACTCCATCCTCCGCTACCGGGGCGAGCCGGTGGGCACCGCCGCGGCCTGCGACGCCAACCCCGAGGCGGCCAACTACCACGAGTGCTTCGTGCGCGACTTCGTGCCCTCGGCCCTCTACTACCTGCTGAAGGGCGAGCCGGCCATCGTGCGCAACTTCCTGGTCACGGTGATGGAGCTGCGCGGCCAGCAGCCGGTGCTGGCGGGCCACCCCCGCTCCATGGGCCTCATGCCCGCCAGTTTCCGGGTGGTGGAGGAAGGGGGCGATGAGCAGATCATCGCCGACTTCGGCGAGCGGGCCATCGGCCGGGTCATCCCGGTGGACTCGGCCATGTGGTGGGTGTTCCTGCTGCGCGCCTACACCATCGCCACCGGCGACTGCACCCTGGTGCACTCCGCCGAGGTGCAGCGCTGCCTGCGCCAGGTGCTGGACCTCTACCTGCGCGAGACCTTCGAGTCCACCCCCACCCTGCTGGTGCCCGACGGGGCGTTCATGATCGACCGGCGCATGGGGGTCTACGGCCATCCCATCGAGATCCAGGCCCTCTACTACGGCATGCTGCTCACCGCCCGCGAGCTGTTGCGCGACAGCGGCCCCGAGGCCCGCAACGCCCCCACCGAGGAGGCGCTCACGGTGCGCATCCGCGCCCTGCGCGGCTACGTGCGCCGCCACTACTGGGTGGACCGCGAGCGGCTTAACGAGATCCACCGCTTCCGCGGCGAGGAGGCCGGCCCCGAGGCGGTCAATATCCTCAACGTCTACCCCGAGAGCATCCCCGAGTGGATGGACGGCTGGCTGAACGACCGCAGCGGCTACCTGGTGGGCAACCAGGGCCCGGGCCGGGTGGACTTCCGCTTCTTCGCCCAGGGCAACCTGCTGGCCATCATCTTCGGGCTCGCCACCCGCGAGGAGTCCCACGGCATCATGAACCTCTACGCCCAGCACTGGGACGACCTGGTGGGCGAGATACCGCTGAAGATCTGCTACCCGGCGGTCACCGGCGACGAGTGGTCCTTCCTCACCGGCAGCGACCCCAAGAACAGCGCCTGGTCCTACCACAACGGCGGCAACTGGCCGGTGCTCATCTGGCCCTTCGTCGCCGCCGCCGTGCGCACCGGCCGGCTCAACCTCGCCGAGCAGGCCGTGGAGCTGCTGGGGCGGCGCATCGAGCGCGACGGCTGGCCCGAGTACTACGACGGCCGCCGCGGCAGCCTCATCGGCCGCCGCGCCAACTTCCACCAGACCTGGTCCGCCACCGGCCTGCTGGTGGCCCACGAGCTGATGGAAAACCAGTCCAGCCGGGAGCTGTTCGACCGCTTCAGCTTCTCGGGGGAGGGGCCGGTACTGTGACGGGCTTCACAAATGACCGGGACTGCATGCGGCGCCTTTGCAACGGCAGGGAAAAAAGTCTATAGATTAACGACTTGAACCAACAGGGACGTACCTCTCATGCACAGGGTCGTGATTGCCGCACTCCTCTCCATCCTCACCTGCCCTGCCCAGGCCGTGACCCTCTACCGCTGCCCGGGCCCCGACGGCACCATCATCTTCTCCGACCACCTCTGCGGCCCGGTCCACGAGCGCATCGACGTGCAGGACACCTACACCCCCGGCTCCGGCCTGCGCGAGAGCGAGCGGCGCATGCTCCAGCAGATCGAGCAGCGCGAGGCCTACCGCAGCCAGCGCCAGGACTTCCGCGAGGATCGCGATCGCCTGTACGAGGAGCGGGAGCGGGCCGACAACCTCGCCGCCTGCCGGAACCTGGACCGGCTGAAGGCTCTCGGGCGGATCAGGCCGGCGGATTACACGTATCAGAGGCGGGGGTTGGGGTGTTTGTAGGGGGGGTGTGCGGTTATGGTGAAAAGCGGTCTGGCGGGTGAAGGTTGGGAGGCGTCTGTTGTTGATATATGGCGGGCTGCCGGATATCAACCTGTCAGGCATGAGGTTGTCGTGACTGAGCAGTCCGTCTAACGATTCTGAATCAGCATGAGAACCAGTGTGTCCGAGAAGTATATGCGTGCCCACGCTCCATGGGGAAATATGGCAACTTTCCATTTATTGTTGATAGATGGAAAGTTTCCATTGATTTGAACTGTTATGCGTAGAAAGCGCTGAATAATAGCACACAGAAGAGTAGGCCGTGAAACCCCTGATATTGAGTCTAACTGCCTCTTAATAAAACAACGGATTTAATAATTATGGTACATGAAATGCTTTCAAACGACCAATTACAAGAGCTACTAGCAGACACCAGCGCATTTATACAACACGTCCACTATTTTGTTCACGATTTGCCACCACCTCCAGGTGCAAGTGCCCGTGGCATAGCAATCAATACTGTAGACTTAGCTGAGAAAAAAGATGATTTTCTCCGAGAGCTTCGCAATACTGTATGCAATTGGGTCTATTCTAAGTCGCGCTATAAAGAGTTGTTCGACAGGGAACTTGAGGCTCGCGGATATGACATACAAAATGCCGCATCTCATATAGATTCGCTCGCTCGAACTAAATTTCGCAGAGGCTTCCCACAGGGGCAATTTGGTGAACTCCTGCTATTCAATTTTCTTCAATTCTTTTTTAATGCACCGCCAATCTTACGCAAGATGCCGATTACAACAAATACGGCTATTGAACGACATGGATCAGATGCCATACATTATACGTATGCTGACGGTAGCAATATTATATTATTGGGCGAAGCTAAAACGTATAAATCAAAATACAAGTTCAATTCTGCATTTTCCGATGCTCTGACAAGCATCCTGAGTACCTATCACAATATAGATGATGAATTATTTCTATATGTCTATGATGAGTTTATTGAAGAGCCGTTAAGAGATATTGCTAGACAACTAAAAGATGGGCAACTTCCAAATACTAGATATGAATTGGTTTGCATAATATCTTACGAGGAAACCAATAAGAAAGACTCCCATAATGAAGCCGCTATTAAGCAGAGCATTGAGAAAATCGTAAAAGAAAGGTTTAACAATGCTGATGCTAGCATGCTAAACGAAGAGAACCCTGCACTAATACAAAGGATCCACTACATAGTGTTTCCATTTTGGGGGCTAGAAAAAATACTATCTGATTTTGACGCAAACCATTGACCAAGGAAGAGCTAGTGAGTATTAAGGAAATAGCGCGGGAACTTCTAAGACTGGAGCATTGGAATTATGCGCTTCAACTCGGGATGATCGAAGGCGAAATTCGCCAATTAGATGCAGCGCTTCTTAAGAAAGCAATTTACGCTATCGACGAGTTGAGATGGCAAGACGAAGCTTTCTCTCACCGATTAGCAACTCAGTTAATTGCCATAACATGGGAACACTCGTCTCTTGAACAAAAACAAGCCTTGCGTGAGTACTTTATTGTCACGCTCTCCCGTCTCGGTATAGCGCCTTCTACAGGCATGATCGATCCAGAATATGCCGAATCAGGCATATATAGCCCCGTATCAAGCTTCTTTACTGAACTACAAACAATAACTCTTCAATCTCCGCATGAGATAAATATAGGTCAATCACGTATTTTGCTTACGCAGTTTCAATTAGATGTTTTAAACGCTATCAAATCACACCGACTAATTGGTATATCGGCACCGACTTCTGCTGGCAAATCATTCGCCATCTACTTAGCAATAACGAGTCACATCGCATATAGCACGGCATCGGTTATCTACATTGTTCCAACACTAAGTCTGGTAAGCCAAGTATCCAGAGACATTAGGGCCATGTTGAAGAGCACAGGCTCTAAAGTACTTCCGGTTTATACCACTTATCATCCTGCTGCGGAGCAATCAATATTTGTTCTAACCCAAGAAAGGGCAATGGGTGCAATCGAGGAGGACAGCCTTCCAGAAAAGGGCTTTCTTGTTGTGGACGAGGTACAAAATCTCGAACGTGTTGCACAGGAAGATGACCACAGGTCAAAAGTTCTTTTTGACCTTCTTAAGGATTTAAAAGACAGTGGTCGACTTGAAAAGATAGTTCTAAGCGGACCTCGCCTAAGCAACATCGGCAACGTTGGATTTGAGATATTTGGGGAGCCTTCTGATGAGCAGGAAAGCCAGATTTCTCCTGTTGTGAATATCACTTACGCTATCGAACATCACAAAGATAGCTATTGGCTCAATCAGTATGTCGATACTCTAGAAAGCCCAAATACATTGGCTATCACGAATAAAGATGTAATTGCGGGATACGGTCAGTCTCTTTACACTGATAAGTTTTTGGACTACCTAACACATCTGCTTAATAGTCTAGGGCCATCTTCAAGAAACATAATTTTCTCCCCAACAGCACCCCAAGCAAGAAATACGGCATACAGTCTTTCGGAGAAGCGGCCTTCAATATCGAGTGACCCACGGGCTGCATCACTTGCTGAGTATTTAAGAAGAACAGTTCACCCGTCATATACCTTGGCCGGTGCAATACAAAAATCCGTTGGTTACCATACTGGAAGAGTACCGATGCATGCTCGCGCAGCAATTGAAGAAGCGTTCAAGTCCGGCGTAATCAAAGACTTAGTATGCACTACTACTCTCATGCAGGGTGTTAACCTTCCTGCCACTACAGTGATCGTGCGTAATCCCAATCTTTTCGTTCGAAAAGGAAAAATGGGAGCAGCACGTCTTTCACCATATGAATTTGCCAATTTACGAGGACGTGCAGGCAGGCTGCTCAAAGACTTTATAGGACGAACCGTCGTTCTTGATGCAAGTTCTTTCGCTGAAGAAGAAAGCCAGGAAGACCTTTTCAGGGATGAATACAAAGACCTTTATCCTGGATACTACGATGCCTTCGAAGCAAACCGATATGAGGTTATTCAGGAGCTAGATTCGCCAACATCTGCATCAGTTGGTCCGCATAAATACTTGGTAACCTATATCCGTCAGACGCTTCTTCGTATGGGTAGTACAGGTATTCACAGATTGCGTGATGTTGGCATATACCTATCAGATCAAGAGCTCGCTCAAACTATAAAGGCGTTAGAGGCTCTAACAATTCCGCATAACCTAGCGCTGCGCCATCGGTATTGGGATCCTTTTGATCTGGAGCTACTGTATTTAGAAGTGCAAAGAAGAGGCTTGGATCCTCTTCCAAGTAATTCCTGGGAAAGTGACATCGGTAAGTTACTTCACAGAATTGTGAGTTTTCATGCTGAGCACCTCAAATACTATTACGATCGTAGTATTGGAGACAGTACAGACGAAAAATATATTTGGGCAGTCTGTCTATCAGCAGAGCAGTGGGCTCGTGAGGCACCGCTCCGAGAAATCTTAGACAGACGGAATTTTCAAGATAAAGTAGCTGATAAAATCGACGACCAGATCCAGCTGCTAATGACTAAAGTTGTTTATGGACTACCTACGCTATTAAAGCCGTATGCCGATATAACCAGCCAAGGATCGGCTTTGTTGGCCTCAATAGAATGGGGCGCATTCCACCCTGTTACAAGACTATTGATTGAGCGAGGTGTTGCACGTGATACGGCCATAGTCACTCGCCTCACTTTGTTCGGAGACTTGACGGGGAAAGAAGAAGGATTAGATAACCTCATTTCCTCACGATTTGCAGACAAACTCAATGAACTTGGCTATTGGGAGCGAAAACAAATAGCCGATGCATTTTTAAACTAAACTGCGCAAAACTGCGTAAAGTGCGTAAAAGGGGTCGCCCATTAGCCGCCTCCGTGCAACAGCGCGTAAAAGGGGTCGGTGACAAATGCGTTCCATTCGCATTGCCGGCGTGCGTAAAAGGGATTGGTAACAAATACGTTATGCAGGGAGTATTAGTGTTAATACCCTGCCGTCTGCCAAGACGTAAAATTGGTAACACAATAACAAAGGAGGATGAGTTATGAGGAAGTTGATTGTTGCGCTAACCTTGGTCTTCGCAAGTAGTATGGTGTTGGCTCACGGGGGTGGTTGCCGGAAAGATTCACCTCCAGGACAGTGCTGTCATAAAGATCACAGCACCGGGATCGTTCATTGTCACTAGGGCGAGTGTGGCCCGGTGTCAGGGCAAACATTACAACAAGGATGACCCTGAGCCTGGTTGGGCCGCTATAGCTTCGGTTTGATTTTCCCCCGGTCCCCGCGTCATGCAGCAGTGATTGCGGGGACCGGGCGTCTCCGGCGCTCCCGCGGGGTGCGCTCATCCGGAACCTGTTGAAAAGACTGGGATTGAGTGGTGGTTCTGGTGTAAGGTGACCGCATCCGGTTCAGGGAAGAGCCCGCACAGATGATCAAGCCATCCCTGTATTGCCTTCCCTCCGTAGCGCGGTACCCCGCCCAGTGCGTGTTTAAGGGGTCGGTGACAAATGCGTTCCATTCGCATTGCCGGTGTGCGTAACAGGGATTGGTAACAAATGCGTTATGCAGGGAGTATTAGTGTTAATACCCTGCCGTCTGCCAAGACGTAAAATTGGTAACACAATAACAAAGGAGGATGAGTTATGAGGAAGTTGATTGTTGCGCTAACCTTGGTCTTCGCAAGTAGCATGGTGTTGGCTCACGGGGGTGGTTGCCGGAAAGATTCACCTCCAGGACAGTGCTGTCATAAAGATCACAGCACCGGGATTGTTCATTGTCACTAGGGCGAGTGTGGCCCGGTGTCAGGGCAAACATTACAACAGGGATGACCCTGTGCCCGGTCGGGCCGCTATAGCTTCGGTTTGATTTTTTCGCCGGTCCCCGCGTCATGCAGCAGTGATTGCGGGGGCCGGGCGTCTCCGGCGCTCCCGCGGAATGCGCCCATCCAGAACCTGTTGAAAAGACTGGGATTGAGCAGTGGTTCTGGTGTAAGGTGACCGCATCCGGTTCAGGGAAGAGCCCGCACAGATGATCAAGCCATCCCTGTATTGCCTTCCCTCCGTAGCGCGGTACCCCGTCCAGCGTCGCATCCAGCGCGGCGCCGGCTTCTCCACTTGTCGGCACTGCCAGTCCTCCCCGGACCGGTTGGTGCGGGCGGGAACCGTGGTCTTTTCCCCGGCACCGGCGAAGTGCCGGCAATTCAGCGTTCGAACATTGGGGGGCAGAAAAGTGAAAGCAGCTATCCGTAACCTTTCAATCATCATCTGTGCCGTTGTCCTGACCGCGTGCGCGTCGACGCCCAAGGTGGCGCTGAGTCCGGAAGCGAAGCAGGGGCTGAAGCGCATCGCGGTCGTACAGACCACCGAGCCGGAGAAATACTTCG
This sequence comes from Thioalbus denitrificans, assembly GCF_003337735.1. Lineage (NCBI taxonomy): Bacteria > Pseudomonadati > Pseudomonadota > Gammaproteobacteria > Chromatiales > Ectothiorhodospiraceae > Thioalbus > Thioalbus denitrificans. The sequence continues at coordinate 32,317 of NZ_QPJY01000009.1, forward strand.
TCTACCCCGGACAGCTGCCGGGGGGCTTCGTCTTCTACATGTTCGGCGCGATCGGCGGCGCTGTCATCGGTGGGATCGAAGCGAGCCGGATCGAATCGGCAACCACACGGTTCACGACCGCGGTCTCCCCGCTGCAGCCCGATCTCAGCGGCACGCTCCTCTCCGGGGTGGAGGAAGGGCTCCGCGCCAAGGGTTACGAGATCCATCGCGTTCCGGCTCCTCCCATGCTCCCCGACGGCAAGGCATATGACCTCTCCAGGGTCGACGGCCAGTTCGACGCGGTCCTGGTCACGGAACTGAGAGGCGGATATGTCGCGGAGGGTAAAGGGGTCGCGCCGAGCGTCACCGTTTCAGCCTCGCTGATGAGCAAGTCAGGTAGTGACAGGATCTTCGCCACGACCTACACCTACAGCCCGGAGGGGCGGGGCGAGGTCGTCCAGATCGAGCCCGACGAGAAGTTCGTGGTGGCTTCGGTGGATGCCATCTATGACGATGTGAACGTGGCTGTCGAAGGGCTGCGGACCGGTGCCAGAAAGGTCGCCGAACGGATGGTCGCGGACTTGTAGCGGACCAGGGGTCCGGTCCGGCATCCCGGCATTCGAGGGTGTCGATTCACCGCAGGGCCCAGTGGCCGGTAGCTGTATATGGAGACGCCCGGAAGGGAACCTCTTCCGGGGCTTGCGCCGGCTCAGCGGTTTGCCTGCGCAGCGCTTCGGTCGACGTCATTCTCCGGTCGGCATCCATGTCCGGGGCGGGCGCGAGGCTGTAGGTCCCCGTCACTGCACCACGCCTGCATGCGGAGGGAGTTGCCATGGCACAGGTCTATGCGGTCGTATACGACGAGAACGGGCGCGTCCTGATGGCCTTCAAGAAGGCGAAGGGCGAGTATTTCCATGGCGAGAAAACGACGCCCACGACTCTCAACTCGGCGGGCCAGCTCGTTGTCCCGGGCGGCGGGCTGGAGTTCGGAGAGAGCATCGCCGACGGCTCGCGGCGGGAGTTTCGCGAGGAGACCGGCGTGGACATCCTGAAGTACGCGGACCTGGTGGCCACGAAGAAGTTCTCCAAGGGCGCCTTCGGAGTGGGCTATTACAAGGTGAGCGCGGATTACGAGTGGGCGCTGGAGAATGACATAAACGGTAACATTCTGAACCGCCACAACAGCGACGACGAGCTTCACCAGGTGGGTTGGCTATCACACTCCCAGGCCGTGAAGACGCTGAAAAGCGGCTTCTCGGACAAGTTCGTGGGCAAGGACGACATCATGGCGCTCAAGAAAAGGAGCAAGTACGCCTTCGATTTGAGCTGGTACGTGATCGCTATCGAGAATTATCCATACGGCAAGCAAACGATGAATCTGTAATCGAATCTCGTTCGGAGGTTGCTGGTGAAGGCGATTGGCAATGGATGAGTTTAGTGAAAAAGGGAGGGATGACAACGGGGAATGGTTGCGGGTGCAGGTTGTCAGCGATCTTTTAAAATTCCTGCACATGCCATGCGTTTGTGAGGAAAGCCGTACCTCGTCGAGGTCTTCCCCGGCGGCGTGCATCAGCGGTTGTAATCATGGCGCATCGAGAGTGACAAGCGTTGCGCCTGACTGTCGCATGAGGAATGTTCACCAATGAAGGCTATGGTGGTGCTTGTTGCGCTTGTGCTGAGCATAGCGTGCGCGAAGGCCGATACCGATGCCATGTTCGATGCCATCCGTCACGGAGATGTTGCTGCCGTGAAGCAGTTGGTGGCTGAAGGAGAGCCGGTTAATCCGACGGGCAGGGAGTCCATGTTCCCGATCCTCTGGGCGGCAACCTTCGGTGACGTCGCGATCGCGAAATACCTGCTCGAGAACGGGGCGATGCCAGACCCGCTGCAAGACAATGCACCTTTGCAGTCTGCATGCATGAACGGATACGTGGACATTGCCGCTGCACTCATCAGGCACGGCGCGGATCCGAACCGGGTAGACCCCGATTCCCGTGACGGCATGACCTGTCTCATGCGTGCTGTCAGTGCCGGAAGTCCGGAGCTTGTGAGGGTTCTGTTGACGAATGGAGCGGATGTTAGCATGCGTGACAAGCAGGGAAGAACCGCTATGGACATCAGCAGCGATCTCCGAAATCGGCAAGAGCAGATTGGAGCGATCCTCGATTCTGAAGTCCAGCACAACGTCGGCGCGCCTCGCAGGTGAGCGGATCAATAAGGGTGTTGCGCGTTAAAGGGGTCGGCGCCCTGTCCGGGTGCGCGTTAAATGGGGTCGGTGACAAATGCGCGTTAAATGGGGTCGGTGACAAATGCGATCCATTCGCATTGCCCTTCCGGCTTCTATAAACTCAAGCCAACTACAACACGCAAGCGAAAGGACTCGCTATGCCCCGGAAGCCACGGATGTATTTACCGGGCGTTCCCTGTCATGTCGTCCAGAGAGGCAACAACAGGGATGCCTGCTTCTTCGCGGAAGAGGACTACCGCTTCTATCTTGAGTGCCTCGGTTCGGCGGCGAGGCGATACCGGGTTGCCGTGCACGCCTATGTGCTCATGACCAACCATGTGCACATCCTCATGAGTCCGGAGGAAGAGGCGGGCGTGTCGCGGGTCGTTCAGTCTGTCGGACGCCGCTACGTTCAGTACGTCAACCGCACATACAGGCGTTCGGGCACCCTCTGGGAGGGAAGGCATAAGTCGAGCCTGGTCCAGGTGGAAGCCTACTTTTTGTCCTGCCAGCGATATATCGAACTGAATCCGGTTCGGGCCGGGATGGTCCGGCATCCGGGTGACTACCGCTGGAGCAGCTACCATCACAACGCCTTGGGGCATCACGATTCGCTCATCAGACCCCATTTGCTGTACCAGGGCCTGGGCTGTAACAAGGGTACTCGGCACGTTGCCTATCGCGAACTCTTCGATATCGAACTGCCGCCTGAGGATATCCACCGCATCCGCAAAGCGGCCACATTTTCGATGCCACTCGGCGACAACCGTTTTCGGGAGCAGGTTGAGTCGGCGCTCAATCGGCGCATCGGACAGACATACAGGGGTCGCCCCCGCAAGGGAGAATGATTAGCATTTGTCACCGACCCCTTTAAGAGAAGGTGCTCATGACGGACTTGCGGCAGCATGCCGGGCCGGTGTTTCCTGTCATCCGCCCGGCGGAGGCGGCGGATTTCGATTCCATTCTCGCCCTGAACGCCCGCGTGGTGGTGGAGACCAGCCCCATGGACCGGGAGCGGCTGGGGCTGCTGGATGGGATGGCGGACTATCACCGGGTGGCCACCGTGGCGGGGCGGGTGGCGGGGTTTCTCCTGGCCATGCGGGAGGATGCCCCCTACGAAAACGACAACCACCGCTGGTTCGCCGCGCGCTTGCCCCGCTTTCTCTACGTGGACCGGATCGTGGTGGGCGCGGAGTTCGCCGGGCGGGGCATCGGCAGCCGGCTCTACCGGGATCTCTTCGACCATGCCCGCGCCGGCGGTGTGCCCCTCATCGCCTGTGAGTACAACATCGAGCCCCTGAATGCCGCTTCCCGTGCCTTTCACGACCGGTTCGGGTTCCGGGAGGCGGGCCGACAGCACGTGGCTGACGGCGCCAAGCTCGTGTCACTGCAGACGGCGGAGGTCGGCCGCTGATGGCGAGGGGGCCGGGGCGGGCCGCCTCGCCATCCTCTCCGGGTTGCCCGGAGCGAACCCGTGAATGCCACCCCTGGCGGGGGCAGCGGATCGTTGCGACGACGGCGGGCCGACGATCGGTCGCGTGCCTCGCCAGGTTGTTGGCTACACTGAACGGGGTCGGCGCCCTGTCCGGCTGAACGTCCGGCATTCCGCCGGGATGGCCGCAACGGTGCCCGCCCACGGGCTGAGGGGGGATTCGGCTTGACGGTTCAAGGGACAACCGGGCCCTCCCGGCGCACCCTGGCGAGAACGACCGGACTGCTCTACCTGGTCATCATCGTCTGCGGCATCTCCAGCGAGGTGCTGGTCCGCTCCTTGCTCATCGTGGCGGGGGACGCCGCCGCCACCGCCGCCAACATCCAGGCCGCCCCTGGGCTGTTCCGCCTCGGCTTTGCCTTCGATGCCCTCATGCTGCTGTGCGACGTGGCTGTCGCCGTGCTTTTCTACGTGCTGCTCAGGCCGGCCGGCAGGACGCTCGCACTGATGGCGGCCGCCTTCCGCCTCACCCAGGCCGCCGTGCTGGGGCTCAACCTGCTCCACTACCACGCCGCCGTGCTGCTCCTGGAGGGCGCCGCCTACACGGCGGCATTGCCGCCGCTCCAGGGAAATGCCCTGGCGCTTTTCCTGCTGGATCTCCACAGCCACGGCTACGACCTCGGGCTGATCTTCTTCGGCCTCTCCTGCCTCGCCCTCGGGCGGCTGGTGGTGCGCTCGGGCGATTTTCCCGTAGCGTTCGGGCACGGGCTTGTGGCGGCGGGCGCGGTCTACCTGGTGGGCAGCTTCTCCCGGTTCCTCTTCCCGGACCTGGCGCCCGCCCTCGCGCCCCTCTACATCGTGCCCCTGGTGGTGGAGACCGCCTTCGCCCTGTGGCTCGCCATCCGGGGTGTGCGCAGCTGCCCTGCGGGCGCGCCATCGGCGGACCGGGGGTGAGCGCCCTGGAGCGACGGGATGCAGGCACTCCACCGAAGCCGCCGCGGATACGAGCGGATTGCCATTCCCGGAGCGAGGACCCGTCCATGAGCAAGACCACCGCCACCTACTGGAACACCCTGGACCCGGACGCACGGGAGCGCTGGGCGCCCGTCAGGGGCCTGGAGGGCATGGCCGAGGAGCTGACCCTGAGCCTCGATCCGGAGACGGGCGAATACACGCGGTTGACCCGTTTTCTGCCGGGGGCGGACACCGCGGCCTTCGGCGGCAAGAGCCATCCCTACCCCGAGGAGGTGTTCGTCGTCAGCGGGCGCCTCCACGACGCGGCCTTCGATCTGTGGCTGGAAGCGGGCCACTACGCGAGCCGGCCGCCGGGAGAGCCGCACGGGCCGTTCCGGACCGACACCGGCTGCGTCGTGCTGGAGATCTCCTTCCCGGGCCGCACCGGATGAGCGCGGACCTGGAGCGGATGAAGGTGCAGGTTCGCCGCTTCTACGCGGTGCTGTGGGACGCCCGCGACAAGGCGGCCATCCCCTCGGTGCTGCACGAGGACTGCGCCTTCCGCGGCTCCCTGGGGGACGAGAAGCGGGGCCACGCCGGGTTCGCCGAGTACGTGGACCGGGTGCACGCGGCGCTGGGCGAGTACCGTTGCAGCATCCGCGACCTGGTGGCGGAGGGCGACCGGGTGTTCGCCCGGATGCGCTTCGCGGGCATCCACCGCGGCGAGTTCCTGGGCTACCCGCCCACCGGCGAGCGGATCGCCTGGGACGGCTGCGCCCTGTTCACCTTCCGCGGCGAGCGCATCGCCGAGGTCTGGGTGCTGGGCGACCTGAAGGGCCTCGAGCGCCGGCTCGAGGCCGCCCGGCGCTGAGCCCGGCCCGGGCTTGACTTGCCCCGGCCGCCGCCGGTACGGTTTTTGATACTTTCCATCGGAGCAGACATGGCCATCCACCGCGCGCAGCGATTTAGCCGCTCCCGGGTTCCTGTTCACAGGGACGCGGCGGCGTGCGCGCGCAGATAACGGCCAACTGCGCTCTCCTGGCTTTCAGCCTTGCAACGCCCCCGGGTTCCGGAACCCGGGGGCGTTTTGCTTTTCAGCCATGGCCATTCCGGCTCCAGGAGAGAGACATGACTTCCTATATCGACCACGCGGCCCTGCTCCGGGCCCTGCGCCTGCGCGACCTGACCGACCCCCTGCACGGCCCCCACGCCATGCAGCACCTGGTGGCGGACATCCACATCTGCCTCGGCAAGGAGTGGGGCTGTCCGCGCCTCATCCACCGGCACACCCCCGTGGTGGCGGTGGGCGACAACTACGACCGCCTCGGCTACCCGGCCGGGGCGGCCGCGCGCGACGCGCGCTATACCCGCTATCTCGGCGAGGGCTACATGCTCCGATCCCACATGTCCGCCCAGATTCCCGGCATCCTGCGAGGCCTGGCGTCGGATCCGCCCGGGGATCTCCTGCTGGTCTGCCCGGGGCTGGTCTACCGGCGCGACACCATCGATCGCCTGCACGTGGGCGAGCCGCACCAGCTCGATCTCTGGCGCATCGCCCGCCGGACCCGCCTGACCCGGAACCACCTGGCGGAGATGGTGCGCCTGGCCATGCAGGCGGCGCTGCCCGGCTACCGCTACCGGACACTGGCGGCGAGCCACCCCTACACCACCGACGGGCTCCAGATCGATGCGGAGGTGGATGGCGCCTGGGTGGAGGTCGGCGAATGCGGTCTGGTGGCCCCGTCCGTGCTCGCCCTCGCCGGCATGGACCCGGAGCGGGTCAGCGGGCTGGCCATGGGGCTGGGGCTGGACCGCCTGCTCATGGTGCGCAAGGGCATCGACGACATCCGCCTGCTGCGCACGGAGGACCCGCGTGTCGCCCGGCAGATGCAGGACCTCGCCCCCTACCGCCCGGTCTCGAACCAGCCGGCCATCCGCCGGGATCTCTCGGTGGCGGTGCCGGAGGCGCAGACCGCGGAGGAACTGGGCGATCGCGTCCGGGAGGCGATGGACGGCTGCCTGGACCAGCTGGAGAGCCTGGATATCCTGGAGGAGACGGCCTGGGCGGACCTGCCGCCGGCGGCGCGGGAGCGCATGGGGATGCGGGCCGGACAGAAGAACGTGCTGCTGCGCCTCACCATCCGCCACCCGGTGCGCACGCTCACCTCCAGCGAGGCCAACGGGCTGCGCAACCGGGTCTACGCCATCCTGCACGAGGGCGGCAGGATGGAGTGGGCCCCGGGCTGAGGCGGCGACGCAGGGCCAATCGCCGCAATCGTCGCTCCGGCCGCTGCCGGGGGAGCCCGCCGCTTCCCTGGCAGCGGCCGGAGGCGGTTCGCCGGGGGCTCCCGCCCGCCCCGCCGTGTCTTGACCGACTCTTCACGCAACCAGGCCCGAACCTGTTTACTATCGGCACCGCGCCCCGCAACGGAGGCGCGCGACAGGGACCTTCCGCATGACAAGGAGACGTTGCATGAAACGAACCGTGATCACCGCCTGCATGGCGCTGGCGGCCGGCGCCGCCCTGGCCGACGGCAGCCCCCACTGGGGATACACCGGCGACGGGGGGCCGGCCCACTGGGGCGAGCTCGCTCCCGAGTACGCCGTCTGCGGCTCCGGGAAGAACCAGTCGCCCGTGGACCTCGCCGGCCGCACCGAGGCGGAGCTCGAGCCGATCGCCTTCCATTACCGGGCCGGGGCCGGAACGATCCTCAACAACGGCCATGCCATCCAGCTGGACCAGGCCGCGGGCAGCGCCATCGCCGTGAACGGCCACGAGTACGCGCTGAAGCAGTTCCACTTCCACGCCCCCGGCGAGAACCGCATCGACGGCCGCACCTACCCGATGGAGGCCCACCTGGTCCATGCCGATCGGGATGGCAATCTGGCGGTGATCGCGGTGATGTTCGAGGAGGGCGCCCCGAACTCCGCCCTCGAGCAGGCCTGGGCGGAGTTGCCCGGCCGGGCCGGCGAGAGCCGCACCCTGCCCGCCGCCGTGGATGTCCGGGCCCTGCTGCCCGCGAGCCGCGACTACTACCGCTACAGCGGCTCCCTCACCACGCCGCCCTGCACCGAGGGGGTCCTGTGGCTGGTGATGAAGCAGCCGGTGACGGTCTCCAGGGCCCAGGTCGAGGCGTTCGCCCACGTGATGCACCACCCCAACAACCGCCCGCTCCAGGCGCTCAACGCGCGCGCCGTGCTGCAGTGACCGGGGGGGATGCGCGGGGCGGCGAGGGGCGCAGGGCCGGTCGGGAGCCGGCTTTCCCGCGCGCCGCCCCGGTGATGGGCATGCCGCAAGGGGCGCCGTTGCCCTATAGTTGAGCGGGAACGATACCCGCCACGGGGGACTGCCGCGTATGGACAGGGTGATGGTCATAACCGGCGCGAGCCGGGGCATCGGCGCCGCGACCGCGCGGCTTGCCGCCGCCCGCGGCTACGCCGTCTGCCTGAACTACCTGCACAGCGCCGGTGCCGCCACGTCCCTGGCCGGGGAGATCCGCGCGGCCGGCGGCCGCGCGCTCGCCGTCGCCGCCGACGTTGCGGTGGAGGCGGAGGTGGCCGAGCTGTTCCGGCGGGTGGACGGGGAGCTGGGCGCCGTCACCGCGCTGGTCAACAACGTCGGGGTGCTGGAGACGCAGATGCGCGTCGACCAGATGGACGCCGCCCGCCTGAACCGGATCTTCGCCACCAACATCACCAGCGCCTTTCTCTGCGCGCGGGAGGCGGTGCGGCGCATGTCGACCCGCCACGGCGGCCGGGGCGGCGCCATCGTCAACGTCTCCTCGGCGGCGTCGCGGCTCGGCTCGGCGGGCGAGTACGTGGACTACGCCGCCTCCAAGGGGGCCATGGACACCCTCACCCTCGGCCTGTCGCGGGAGGTGGCCGCCGAGGGCATCCGCGTCAACGCCGTGCGCCCCGCCTTCATCCATACCGACATCCACGCCAGCGGCGGCGAGCCCGGGCGGGTGGAGCGCATCCGGGACTCCATCCCGATGGGGCGGGGCGGGGAGCCCGGCGAGGTGGCCAACGCCATCCTGTGGCTGCTCTCGGACGAAGCCTCCTACGCGACCGGGACCTTCATCGAACTCGCGGGCGGGAAGTGAGCGGAGTCAACGGCTTGGGGCGGTGACAGCGGCGGCGCAATACCGCTATGATTGCCTGTGAACCCGGATGTCGCCCGGCATCCGGATTCCCAGGCCGGCGCAAGGACCCGCAATGCCGCAGATGACAAGGATGCCGTCACCCAGCGTACCCCTGCACGCCGGTCCGCCCGCTGCCACCGGCAACGCCCCCGCTTCCCCGCGGGCAGGCAGCCGCTCCGCTCCGGGCATCTCTCTCCTCCCGTCGCAGCACCTCCCCGCGCACGCCGGATCCCTGCGGATGGCACGGATCCGCCCCGCGCCGGCGGCAGGTGACGGGAGCACGCAGGGAGTCCGAGGGCTCAACCGCTCAATGAAATGAATAAGAACATTCCGATACGAGGGGAGGAAACAACCATGGACATGGGCAAAGGCCATTCATATCTGTCGTTGGGCGGTCTCGTGCTCGTCGCGCTCCTGTTCCTGTCCGGCTGCGCCACGACCCGGAACGTCTACGTTTTCCCGGATGCTGCCGCGAGCGGGACGGCGACCATCATCAGCAGCTGGACCCGCAACGGCCTGACCGACTGGGAGGGCTACAGCATCGAGTCCATTGACGGCAAGTACGTCTCCTACGGGATGAGCGACCGGGACTGGGTCACCATCCCCATCACCGCCGGCGTCCACCAGCTGGTGGTTTTCGGGCAGTTCAACCGGACCTTCGGCGGCAGCTGCCCCTGCCAGACCTACGCGGAGCTGACGTTCGAGGCCGAGTCTGGCGTGAACTACAAGCTCCTCGGCGAGGTCAAGGGGGTGAACATCAACTTCTGGGTCATCGACAAGGAGACGGGGGAGGTGAAATCCGATGTATCCGGCGCCTCCTATGCCCGCTCACCCCAGGACAGCTACGTGCCGATCTATATCCCCATGTGATTGCCCGGCGGCGGACGGCTTTCGGCACCGCCGGGTTGCAATCCCCCCCGGGCCCCGCCCCCCCCCGGCGCCTCCCTGTGGCCCGCTGCGGCCGGGGATGCTATACCCCTGACAGGGAAGCGGAAATCGGGAGGGAACGACATGCCCGGGGAGCGGGAGGGAACGGCACGCGGCGGACTCTGGACCCGGGCGGGGTCCCTGGCCGCGCAGGCACCCGCGCGGCGCAACCGCTACGTGGACTTCCTGCGCGCGGTCTCCATCACCGTGGTGGTGCTGGGCCACTGGCTGATGGCGGCGCCCTACTACGCGGAGGGGGCCCTGCAGATCGGCGACCTGCTGCGGGTGGTGCCCTGGACCCGCTGGCTCACCTGGGCCTTCCAGGTGATGCCCGTCTTCTTCATGGTGGGCGGCTACGCCAACGCCGCCTCCTGGTCCTCGGCCCGGCGCTCGGGCCGGACCTACGCCGAGTGGGTGGCGGTGCGGCTGCGGCGGCTGGTGGCGCCGCTGGTCCTGCTGTTGCTGTTCTGGACGCTGCTGGCGGCGGCGGGTAACCAGGCCGGCGTGCAGCCGGTCAACATCCGGGTCGGCTCCCAGGCCGCGCTCATCCCCGTGTGGTTCCTCTCGGTCTACGTGCTGGTGGTGGTGGCGGTCCCCGTCACCCACCGGGCCTGGCGCCGGTTCGGGCTCGCCTCCTTCTGGGGGCTGGCACTGGGCGCCGTGGTGGTGGACCTGGTGGGCTTCACGGTCTTCCCCCTGCTGCGCTGGGTCAACTACGGCTTCATCTGGCTGGCCATGCACCAGCTCGGCTACCACTGGCAGGCGGGCGGATTCGCCACCCCCGCCCGGTCGCTGCCCTGGGCGGCGCTGGGCCTGGCGGTGCTGGCGGCGCTGGTCGCCGTGGCCGGCTATCCGGTCAGCATGGTGGGGGTGCCGGGGGAGGAGGTCTCCAACAGCCAGCCGCCCACCCTGGCGCTGCTGGCGCTGGGGCTGTTCCACGCCGGGCTGCTGCTCGGCCTGCAGGGGCCCATGCGCCGCTGGCTGGAGCGCTCCGGCCCCTGGACCTTCACCGTGCTGGTGAACGGCTACATCATGACCCTCTACCTGTGGCACCTCACCGCCATGGTGCTGGTCATCGGCGCGGCCAACCTGCTCGGCGGCGCGGGGCTGGGGCTGTTTCCCGGCAGCGGCCCCTGGTGGGCGACCCGGCCGCTGTGGGATCTCCTCCTCGGGCTGGTGCTGTGGCCCTTCCTGGCGGTCTTCGCCCGCTTCGAGCAGGGGGCGCGGGGGAGCGCCGCGGCGCCGCTGGCGCCGTGGCGGGCCGTGGCCGGCTCGATCCTCCTCTGCTACGGGCTGGCCAGCCTGGCGCGCGGCGGCATCGGCGGCGACGGGCCGCTGGGCCTGCGCCTGTGGGTGGTGATCCTGGCCCTGGCGGGCGCGGCGCTGGTGCTGGCCCGCCGGCGCCCCGCCTGAGCGGCGGGCATCGCCCGGCGATGCTCAGCCGTGGTCCGCGTAGAGGCCGCGGATGGCCTCCTCGAAGCGCTCCTCCAGCACGTGGCGCTTCAGCTTCAGGGTGGGCGTGAGCAGGCCCGCCTCCACCGTCCACGGCTCCAGCGACAGGTGCACCGCCCGCACCCGGGCGTAGCCGGGCAGGTCCTGGAGCCGGGCGTTGACCCGCCGCAGGACCGCCTGGGTCACCGGCCTGGCCCGCAGCGCGGCCGGGTCGTCGGGCGCCAGGCCCAGCTCCCCGGCGAGGGCGCGCCACTGCTCCGGGTCGAGCACCGTCAGCAGGGCCACGTAGGGGCGCGCCTCGCCGATGGCCAGCACCTGGGTGAAGAGGGGATCGCGCAGCACCGCCGCCTCCAGGTCGGGACGGGGTATCTTCTCACCCGTGGAGGTCACCAGGATGTCCTTGATGCGCCCGCGCAGGAAGATCCGGCCGTCGCGCAGCTCCGCCACGTCGCCGGTGTGGAGCCAGCCCTCGCCGTCGATGGCCTCCCGGGTCGCCTCGGCGCGTCCCCAGTAGCCCTGCATCACACTGGGGCCGCGCACCAGCAGCTCGCCCGCGGCGCCGGTGCGCACCTCCAGCCCGGGCAGCGGGAATCCCACCGAGAACGGGTCGTTGTCGTCGATGGCGTTGGCGGTGATGACCGGGGAGGTCTCCGTCAGCCCGTAGCCCTGGAGCAGGTGCAGCCCCAGCCCCAGGAAGAAGCGGGCGATGGACTCGTCCAGCGGCCCGCCGCCGCTGATGGCCACCCGCAGCCGCCCGCCGAGGCGCTCCAGCACCGGGGCCGCCGCCAGCCGGCGCAGCAGGGGCCACAGGAGCCGGTCCAGCGCTCCCGGCGCCGGCCCGCGGCCCTGGCCGTGCTGGTAGCGCCGCCAGCCCACCGCCACCGCCCGGTCCAGCAGCCGCTCGGCGAACGGGCCCCGCTCGCGCACTTTGGCCCGCACCGCCCGGTGGAAGCGCTCGTAGATGCGCGGCACCGAGATCATCACCGTGGGGCGGATGGTGCGCAGGTCCTCGGCCAGGGTGTTGACCGAGCGGGCGTAGGCCACCTGGCTGCCGCACAGCATGGGCAGGTAGTAGCCCAGGGTGCGCTCCAGGGTGTGGGACAGGGGCAGGAAGGAGAGGAAGACGTCGTCGTGGTAGGTGGGGATGATGCGCCCCGCCGCCTCGGCGTTCCAGAGCAGGTTGCGGTGGGAGAGCATCACCCCCTTGGGCGGGCCGGTGGTGCCGGAGGTGTAGACCAGGGTGGCCAGGGCGTCGGGATCGGGGGGTGCGGTCCGCGGCACCGCCGCCTCCGCCGGCAGCCAGGCGCTGGCCGGCCGGACCTGCACCGGCCGGGATGCGGCCTCCAGCTCCTCCAGGCAGACCACCGTGCGCAGATCCGGGAAACGCTCCCGCAGGGGGGCGAGGTCGGCCCACAGGGCGGATTTTCCCGCCAGCAGGAAGCGCGCGCCGCTGTCGGCGAGCAGGTAGGCGATATTGCCGGGGTTGTCGGCCACGTACAGGGGCACCACCACCAGCCCCAGGCCCAGCGCCGCCTGCTCGCAGGCGACCCACGCCACCCCGTTGGACGCCAGGATGGCCACCCGGTCGCCCGGCTCCAGCGTCTCCGCGGCGAGGGCCTGCTGCCAGCGGCCCACCAGGGCGCCCATCTCCCCCCAGGTCCACGTGCGCCACCCGCCCTGCCGGGCGTCGTACTCCCGGTAGGCGGCGAGGTCCGGCGTGCGTGCCATCCGGCACTGCAGCAATCCGGGCAGGGTGATGGCCTCCGTGCAGCTGATCAGGTCGGGTTCACGCATGGGCGGCCTGCTATGCTGGAAAACCGGTGCTTACCATAACCATAGCCAAACACGGAGTGGACGGAGCCGGGAAGCGGCCGCGGCGTTCCCGCGCCGGGCCGATGCGGGAGGGGAAACGGGGGCATGAAAGGTTCGGAAAGGCCATCGCCGTCGACGGGCAGGGGCGCGATCGACCTGCCCGCCCGCGTTCACCGCTGGGTCGTGGCCGTGCTGCAGCTCGTCATGGCGGTGGAACTGGTCCTGGTTCTCCGCGACCGGCAGTGGATCACCGCGGTCCTGGTGCTGTCCATCATGGCCCTGACGCTGGTGCCGGCCGCCATCGGCCGCCGCTTCCGGGTGTACGTCCCGTCCGAATTCCAGGTGCTCGCCGTCGTGTTCGTCTTCGCGGCGTTGTTCCTCGGGGAGATCCGCAGCTACTACGAGCGCATCTGGTGGTGGGACATCGCCCTGCACGCCAGCTCCGGCCTGCTGCTGGGCATCGTCGGCTTCCTGCTCGTCTACGTGCTGAACGAGAGCCGGCGGGTGGACCTGCACCTGCGCCCGCGCTTCGTCGCCCTGTTCGCGTTCCTGTTCGCCGTCTCGGCGGGCGTGCTGTGGGAGATTTTCGAGTTCGCCATGGATCGGATTGCCGGCACCGGGATGCAGAAGCCGATGCTGGGCGATCCTTCCGGCCTGACCGACACCATGTGGGACCTGATCGTTGATTCCCTGGGCGCCCTGTCCGTCAGCGTCTTCGGCTGGTGGTACATGGTGCGCCGGGAGCACTCGTTCATCGAGGCCTGGATCCGGAAGTTCATCGAGCGCAACCCGCGGCTGTTCCGCTCCTGAGCCCCGTTTGGCTCAGAGCAGGTACTCCGGGACGTATTCGTTGACCTCACCGGTCCGGAGGAAGGGCTCGGTGACCGCGGCGTAGTAGTGTCCGCCCTTGCCGAACCAGCGCTCCCAGGACGCCTTCCAGGGCTCGGGCATCTCCTCCGGGATCCAGAACCGGTCCGGGACCGGCTCCAGGGGCGCGGCCGCCGCGGGCAGGTCGACATCCGCCACCACCACCCCCGCGCCGTCGGCGGCCGGCCGCCGGGCGAGGACATCGCCCCGGGCGTCGACGATCATCGCCTCGCCCAGGTAGGTGGAGTCGTAGGCCACGTCGGGCAGCTCGGGGCTGTAGAAGCCGTTGAAGGGACCGGCGTGGGCGCCGTGGACGACCGGCACGCCGAGCATCCGCGCCAGCCGCGGCGCGGCGGTCCGGGCCATGGCCAGGTTCGCCGCCCGGAATGGGCTGTCGCCGTTGTCCCCGTCCGGCAGGGTCCACCAGCAGGAGCCGCCCACCACCAGCCGCACGCGGCCCAGCAGGCGCCGCGCGGTTCCGGTGCGGATGAGCTCCCAGCACAGGGCGGAGCCGACGTCGCCCAGCGGCGTCTCCAGCACCCCGTCGTCCTCGCCGCCCCGGTAGTAGCAGTTCTCCCAGTAGGTGGGGTAGTCCTTGTCGTGCCGCTGTGCCGACCCGTCGGGGAAGACGAGCAGGAAGGTGTTGTGGACCGAGTCGCCGTGGCGGGCCAGGAACGAGCCGCCGACCACGGCGTCGAGCTCCCGGGCCAGGCGCTGCAGCAGCCGCGCGGGCGCGCCGTCCACGGGCCGGATGGCGGCGAGCATGTCGGGGTGGAAGGCCGCCGCGGTGGTGAACATCTCCGGCAGGATGATCCACTCCGCGCCCTGTTGCCGGGCCGCGCGCACCAGCTGCTCGGCCTGGGCCAGGTTCGCCTCCACGTCGGCGAGCTTCGGTGTCATCTGGATGGCGGCGGCGCGCAGCCGCACGGGCGGGGCCGGCTTGACGGCGCCGGCCAGGGCCAGCTCCGGGCAGGCGCCCGCCAGCAGGCCGCCGGCGAGCCAGCGGGTGAAGCCGCGCCGGCTGATGTCGTGAGTCGCCATTTCGGTTCTCCTGTCGCGGGCGTGGCCGCCGCTCAGCCTTCGCCGCCGAGGTCCACCGGGCTCTGCGGCCGGGTGTCCACCTTCAGGGTGAAGATGTCGGGACGGGCGTAGTGGCCCACCACGTCGAGGGTGCGCCGGGCGATGCCCACGCGCCCGGGGTCGATGTCGGCCTGGAGGATGCCCTCCTCGCTGCGCAGCGGGCCGGCGACGATCGCCCCGCCCGGGGCGATGACGACCGAGTCGCCCGGGTTGATCCAGTCCTCCCCCTCGGGGTAGAGCCCGGCCCGCTCGGGGAAGTCGCCGGGCAGGTCGCGCACCCGCAGGACCGTGCCGCTGCCCAGCACCCAGCAGCACCCCTCCCGGGCGATGTGGCGCAGGGTTTCGATCCAGTCGTCGCCGCTGTCGTAGGTGGGGGCGATGTAGAGCTCGATGCCCTGGGCGTAGAGGGCGTAGCGGGCCAGGGGCATGTAGTTCTCCCAGCACAGCAGCGTCCCCACCCGGCCGGCGGGGGTCTCCACCACCTTCAGCCCCGAGGCGTCCCCGAAGCCCCAGACCATCCGCTCCGGGTTGGTGGGCATCAGCTTGCGGTGGCGGTTGATCACCGCGCCGTCCGGGCCGATGACGACGATGGTGTTGTAGAGGGTCGCCCGGCCGAGCCGGCCGTCGCGCTCGTTCAGCCCGCAGACGACGCTGACCCGGTGGCGCCGGGCGGCCTCCTGGAGCGGGGCCAGGTCGCCCCGCTCCAGGTCCACGGCGTTGTCCAGCAGCCGCCCATGCAGCGCCTCGCTCAGGGTCCAGTCGCCGCCGGGCCGCAGCCGCCAGATCCAGGCCGGGTAGCCGGGGATGAAGGCTTCCGGAAAGATGACCAGCTCCGCGCCGCCGGCCACGGCCTCGTCCACCAGGCCGGCGGCCTTGCCGATGGTCCGCTCCCGGTCCAGGAACACCGGCGGAACCTGCACAATCGCCACTCGGGTCATGATCGTTTCTCCTGGCTGCCTGATGTCGGTTACGTTCCCCTCCGCCGCGCGCCGGGCGGGCCGCCGCGGCGGCGCTCAGCGGGTGCCGACGGCGAGAACCAGCTCGCAGGGGCCAACGAAACTGCCGTCGCGCTCGAACTCCCCCAGCGCCTGCTCGATCTCCTCCCAGGCCGCCTCCTGCTCCCCGTCGTCGAGACCGGAGAGCATCTGGTGCAGCGCGCCGAAGGACTCCTTCTCGAAGCGCAGGCACTCGCCGGCGGAGTCGAGCTCGATGGGGGCGTCGAGGGTCTCCACCCGCAGGTCCCTGAAGCCGGCGTCGGCGAAGGCCCGCTCCAGCACGCCCGGGGCGCCGAGGCTGAAGGGCCCGGGCTGTCCGGGCAGGGGCGGGGGGAGGTTGGCCCGGCGGCGGATGATGGAGACCGGGACCGAGAAGAAGGGGTTGCGCTCGGCGGTGGAGTAGACGATGGCCGCCACCCTGCCGCCCGGCTTCACGGCGTGCTTCATGCCGCCGAGGGCCTTCTGCTGGTTCGGGAAGTAGATCATGCCCACGCGGGAGATGACCGCGTCGAACGCCCCGGCCTCCAGCTCCGTCAGGTTCTCTCCGTCCAGCTCCCGGGTGGTGACGTTGCCGTGGCCCTCGGCCCGGGCCGAGGATTCCGCGTAGGCGAGGATCGCCGGCGAGATGTCGGTGGCCAGGACCCGGCCCCCGGCGCCGACGCGCCGGGCCACGGCCAGGGTCTGCTCGCCGGCGCCGGCGGCCACGTCGAGCACGCGGGCGCCTTCCCCGATGCCCGCCAGGTCGAGCATGCGCTCGGTGGCGGGACCGAGCCAGCGGTGCAGGAGCGGTCCCCAGCGGTACCAGGCCTCGGCGGCCCGCTCCCACTGCTCCCGGGTGGTCTGCTTGTAGCGGATGGGATCGAAGATGGGCTGGTTGCCGGTCATGATGTCCCTCCAGGCGCCGGTCGCGGCGCGAGATGGTGATGGAATAAGTGCGGCCCGTTCGGGACCAGGAATAGGCCGGCGCGCTGGATAAAACCCGAGAAACGGACTAAGATTTTCCGAAGGAAGTAAAAAAATCATAAAAACAACAAGTTATAGCTTCCGTTCAGGAGCGATCAAAATGATCCCCAAAACGGATGTGGAACAGGATTCCCTGCGGGACGGGACCCGGATCGGCGACTGGCGGCTCTATCCGAGCCTCCATGAGATACGCCGCGACGGCGAAGTGGTCCGGCTCGAGCCCAAGGCGGTCGCCCTCCTGGTGCGGCTGGCGGAGCGGGCCGGTCGGATGGTGAGCCGGGAGGAGCTGCTGGACCGGGTCTGGCCCGGGGTGGTGGTGGGGGACGACTCCCTGACCCAGGTGGTGATCAAGCTGCGCAAGGCCCTGGGCGATCAGCCGCGCCATCCGGACTATATCCAGACCATCCCCAAGCAGGGTTACCGCCTGATCGCGGCGGTCGAGGCGCCGGCGTCCGGACCGGATGGGGCGGCGCCGGGGGCGCCCCATCCCCGCCGCGCCGGCACGGCGCTGGTCGCGGGTGGGGTGATCCTGGCCGTGCTGCTCCTCGGCTACCTCGCTCTGCCCGGGAACCGGGAGGCGGAGGTGGCGACCGGCGGCGGCGCCGATGCCGCCGGCGCGGCGAGCGCGATCGGGGAGGAGCCCCTGACCATCGCGGTGCTGCCCTTCGAGCCCCTGCGGGAGGGGGCGGAGCAAAACAACCTGGCGCGGGGCATCACCGCGGACCTGGTCACCGATCTCTCCCGGCTGTCGGGCCTGTGGGTCATCAGCACCCACTCGGTCTTCGGCCACGACGACGGGGAGGGCGCGGCGGCGGCGGCCTCGGCCCGCTACTACGTCTCCGGCAGCGTGCAGCGCACCCCCGGGCGGCTGGAGGCCCATATCCGGCTCATCGATTCGGGCAGCGGGCGCCAGCTCTGGTCGGAGCGCTTCGATCGTCCCATCGGCGATCTCTTCGACGTGCAGGCGGAGATCAGCCGCCAGGTGGTGCGGATCCTGGAGGTCAGGCTGACCCGGGCCGAGCATTGGCGGCTGGCGCAGCGCTACACCCGCAACCTCGAGGCCTACGAGCTGTTCCTGCAGGGGCAGGCGGCGCTGCTGGTGCGCCAGGAGCGGGAGAACCTCAATGCCCGCCGGCTCTACCAGCGCGCCATCGAGCTCGACCCCACCTTCGCGCGGGCCTACGCGGGGCTGGCGCTGAGCTACGTGGCGGACTACCGCAACCAGTGGGGCGAGGACGGGGAGGCCGCCCTGGCGCGGGCCTCGGAGATGGCGCAGACGGCGCTGGAGATCGACCCGGGCATTCCCGAGGTCTACTGGGTGCTGGGGTACATCGAGACCCAGCGCCGCCACCACGGGCAGGCCATCGCCCACCTGGAGACGGCGCTCGGGCTGGACCAGTCCTTCGCCGACGCCTACGCCCTGATGGGCGGCATCAACACCTACGACGGCCATCCCCATCGGACCGTGAAGCTCATCCGCCAGGCCATGCGCCTCAATCCCGAGGCCGGCTACCTCTACTTCCTGCTGCTGGGGCGGGCCTACTTCTTCATCGACGATCCCGAGCAGGCGATGATCAACCTGCGCGAGGCGCTGGCGCGCAACCCGGCCAACCTGGAGGCCCACGTCTACCTGGCGGCGGCCGCCACCGCCCGCGATGATGTGGAAACCGGGGAGTGGGAGGTGGACGAGATCCTGGCGCTGCAGCCGGGGTTCGACACGGAGGCGTGGCTGGCCACCTACCCGATGACCGATGCCGGCCAGATCCGGAAGCTGAGCGCGGCGCTGGCGTCGCTCGGGCTGTAGGCGGGACGGGTCCCGGCGCGCTCGGCGCGTTCCGCCCGGCGGTTGCATCCGCCGTCGCGCCCGATACCATCTGCGGCGGGAATCCGGCCCGCCCCATCCGGCAGCGCTTCCCCGACGCGGTGGTACAGGCGCTGCTGGAGATGCGGCGGCGGGGCTGGAGCATCGACAGGATCACCCGCAGCCCGGAGCATCCCGCGGCCGCCGAAACGGTGGCGCCGCGGGCGGCGCGGCAGGGGTTGCGGAGCGCACACGCGGGAATCGGTTCATGACTGGATTGCAGAAACTGGGCTTCATCCTCGCCGGCCTCGGCTTCCTCGCCCTGGGCGGCCTGCTCGCCTTCCTGGGCTATCGGCACGGCTCCATCGTCCTGCTGGGCATCGGGCCGCTGTTGATCCTCACCGGGGTGCTCTGGCTCGGGCTGGTGGCCCGGGCCCTGCGCCGCCGGCAGAGCGCCGGCGGCGCCTGAGCCGGAGCCATCCGGCGTCCCGGCCGCTCCCACCCCTTTGGGAGGCGGGGGCGGCCGGGCGGTGTCACTCTTCCATCGGCACCCGGCTGACCATCCCGGCGTCGTAGTGTCCGGGTATCTGGCAGGCGAGGACGATGTCGCCCTCCACCTTGCGGTCGAACCGCCAGGTCACCTCCCGGGTCTCCCCCGGCTGCAGGGTCACGGCGTTGCCCTCGCTCCCGTCGTGATGCATGTCGGGCATCTTGCGCATCATCAGGGCATGGGCGCGCTGGCTGGGGGCGTCGCCGATGGAGAACTCGTGCACCAGCGCGCCGGCGTTGGTCACGACGAAACGCAGGGTCTCCCCCGGCCGGATGGTGATCGGCTCGTGGCGGATGGCCATGGTGTCGTCGAGCGTGACCGGCACGGTCCGTTCCGCCGCGGCCGGGTCGCCGGGACTGCCGAAGGGGGTGGCGCCGTGGCCGGCATCGGCGAGGGCCGCGCCGCAGCCGAGGGCCAGTCCGAGAGCGAGGCTGAATCGTGGTTTCCGCATGGGTTGTTCTCCTTTCCTGTCACAGTTCGAGGGAGGGAATCCGGTCCTCGTCGACCGGGTGGGCGACCGTGCCGGCCGGGTGCCGGTACCAGCCGGGATCGTCGTAGCTGTCGCGCGGCAGGTCGTCGCGGACCTTGAGCACCGTGAACATGCCGCCCATCTCGATGGGGCCGAAGGGTCCCTCGCCGGTCATCATCGGCAGGGTGTTCTCGGGCAGCGGCATCATCGCCTGCATGGCGGCCATGTCCTGCATCTCCGCCATTCCCGTCTCGCCCATGGACATGTAGTGGCCGCCGGGCAGCAGGGACTGGATGAGGGGGGTGGCGTCGCCCTGGTCGACCCCCAGCAGGTTCGGCACCGCGTGTCCCATGGGGCCCATGGTGTGGTGGGACTTGTGGCAGTGGAAGGCCCAGTCGCCGGCGGCGTCGGCCACGAACTCCACGCAGCGCATCGCCCCCACCGGCACGTCCACCGTCACCTCCGGCCACTGGGCCGCGGCGGGGATCCAGCCGCCGTCGGTGCCCGTCACCCGAAAGCTGAAGCCGTGCAGGTGGATGGGGTGGTTGGTCATGGTGAGGTTGCCGATGCGGATGCGCACCCGCTCTCCGGTGCGGGCCACCAGGGGGTCGATGGCGGGGAAGACGCGCCCGTTGATGACCCAGGTGTTGAACTCGGTCATGGTGGCGGTGCGGGGCGTGTAGGTCCCGGGATCGATGTCGTAGGCGGACAGCATCAGGGCGTAGTCGCGGTCCACCCGGTGCTGCTCCGGGTCGCGGGGATGGACGATGAACAGCCCCATCATGCCCATGGCCATCTGCACCATCTCGTCGGCGTGGGGGTGGTACATGAAGGTGCCGCTCTGGCGCAGGGCGAACTCGTACACGAAGGTTTTACCCGGCGGGATCTGCGGCTGGGTGAGACCGCCCACGCCGTCCATGCCGCTGGGCAGGAACAGCCCGTGCCAGTGGACCGTGGTGTGCTCGGGCAGCCGGTTGGTGACGTAGATGCGCACCCGGTCACCCTCCACCGCCTCGATGGTGGGGCCGGGCGAGCCGCCGTTGTAGCCCCACAGGTTCGCCGCCATGCCCGGGGCCAGCTCCCGGCGCACCGGTTCGGCCACCAGGTGGAACTCCTTCACCCCGTTGTTCAGCCGCCAGGGGAGGCTGCGGCCGTTGAGGGTCACCACCGGGCGGTAGGGGCGGCCGGCGCCGGGCCGGGCTGGCGGCCGGGTCTGTTCGGCCGGGGCGGCGCCGGCGGCGTCCATCCGCCCGAGCAGGGCGATGCCCCCCAGGGCCGCGGCGCCGGTGCTGAGAAAATGTCGACGGTTCATCGGTTGCTCTCCTTGCTCGTTCAGTGCGCGTGGGTGGCCGCGGCCGGGGCGGTGGGCGTCGCGGGCTGCGCCGCGGGCGCGGCGGCGGTGGCCGGGGGCAGCAGGCCGCCCGCGGCGTGCTCCAGCCGCAGCAGGGCCACGCCGTAGTCGTGGGCGGCCGCGTGCCACGCCCGGCGCGCCTCCAGCTCCCGGCTCCGCGCCTCCAGCAGGTCGTAGGGGCCGATCAGCATGCCGTTGTAGTGCTTCAGGGCCTCGCCGGTGACCGCCGCGCGGGCGGGCAGCAGGGTGGTGCGGATGCGCTCGGCCCGGTCGTGGGCGAGCCGCAGCCGGGACAGCCCGGCAACGATCTCCTCCCCCACCTGCCGGCGCAGGCTGAACAACTCCAGCTCGGCCTCGCTGACGGCGGGCTCCTGGCGCAGGCGGTTGCCCCGGTCCAGCAGCGGCAGGCGCAGGGGCGGGTTGGGGCCCCCGCGGACGAGGGGGCGGGGCCCGGCGGCGAGCCGGAAGCGGGACTCGGCCTGGCGCGCGTCGAGCCGGTTGCGCCAGGCGTGGCCCTCCAGGTCGTCCCAGGCCGGCAGCGCCGCCGGCGGCGCCGGCAGGCCGGCGGTGCGCAGCGACTGCCCGTCGCCGGGCGACAGCCCCGCCAGGCGGGCGAGGCGGGCCCGGGCGCTCTCCAGCTCCTCCTGCACGGCATCCCGTTCGGCCTCGGCCTGCACCCGGTCGGCGGTATGGGCGGCCGCCTCCAGGGCGCTGAGGGTGCCCGCTGAGCGCTGGGCCCGGGCCAGCCGTTCCGCCGCCAGGGCGGCGTCGGCCAGCTGTCCGGCCGTTTCCCGGTCGGCCTCCAGGCGGGCCAGCCCGTACCAGGCCTCGCCCACCTCGAGCGCGGCGTCAAGCACCCGCCCGGCCAGGGCGGCGCGCTGCTCGCCGGGATGGGGCGCGGGGCTGTCCGCCGTGCCCGCGGCCAGGCCGAGGAGGTCGCGGCGCAGGTTGAACCCCGGCGGCTGCTCCAGCAGCCCGGCGCGGAGCAGGTCGGCGGGCGTCACGCCGAAGGCGCGGTAGGCGTGGAGCAGCTCCGGGCTTCCCAGCAGCGCCAGGCGCAGGGTGGCGTCGAGGGTCAGCGGCTGCGCGGCCAGCGCGGTGGTGGCCGCCCCGACGCCGGCGCCCTGGGCGCCGGCATGGATATTGGGCGGCGGGAGGGAAGACCCGGTATCCGCCGCTGCGGTGACCGCGTCGGTGGCGGTGGTGGACAGGAATGCGGCCAGGACCAGGCCGGGCGCATTCGGGATGCGTCTTGGCATCGGTTTCGACTCCGAACTGAGGGCAACGGGGTTCCGCCGTGGGCGGGACCGGTCACGGGGCAGTCGGGTCAGGCGCGGGGGGGACGCAGCAGGGCAGTGGGGGGCGGGGCGGGAGCCCGGGCCACGGTGCTGAAGAAAACCGTGGCCGTGGCCGCCGGATATCCGGATTGCGGGCCCCCGGGGAGGGTGGCGAAACAGGCGCCGCAGTGGCTGCAGTCCTGGCAGATGGGCGTGCCGTCCGCGGTCCGGTCCGTGTCCGGCGCCGGGGCGTGGAAGTCCGGGCCGCCGTGAACAACCGCGGGATCGTGCGCGCTCCGATCGGGTCCACCGTCGCCGCAGTGATCCATGCCGGCCGCCTGCAGCCATTGGAATGGTTGCAGCACCAGGACCAGCAGCAGGACGAGTTTGCGCAGCCGAACGGACACGGACCGGGCTCATGCAGGGATGATTCAGTGTTGACTGTCCCGCAGGCTTTTGGTTCCGGGAGGCGCTGCAATCACGCCGGCGCGCCGCCACTCGGGGCGGCGGGTGCCAATGGGTCCCGGTGTCCTATCCTTAGAACAGGCAGGGGATATGTGGCGGGAGTGGCGGAATGGGTCCGTACATCCACGATATCGATCCCATCATCGGCACGGTCCTGGGCGTCCACCTGTGGTGGTACGGGCTGAGCTACAGCCTCGGCTTTCTGAATGCCCACCTCTTCATCCGCCGCTACCGGGAGCGGCTCGGAATCTCCCTCCAGGCGGTCTACGGCCTCAGCCTGCTGCTGGCGGTGGGCGTGCTGCTGGGCGGACGGTTCGTGGAGGTGGTCTTCTACGAGTGGCCCTTCTACGGCGGGCGCCTGACCCTCATTCCCGCCTACTGGCTCGGCGGCATGGCCACCCACGGGCTGCTGGCCGGCGGCCTGCTGGGTATCTGGACCTTCTCCCGGATTCACGGCATCGCCTTCCTGCGCCTGACCGACGCCCTCTCCATCCCGGCGGCCTTCATCATGGGCGTGGGGCGGCTGGGCAACTTCGTCGACGGCCAGATCGTGGGCAGCGTCACCGACGTGTGGTGGGCGGTGAAGTTTCCGGATGCGGAGGGGTTCCGCCACCCGGTGGTGCTCTACGACGGGCTGAAGAACCTGCTCATCATCCCGGTGCTGATGCTGGTCTGGCGGCGGCACCTGCCGCCGGGGGTGCGCAGCGGGCTGTTCCTGTTCCTCTACGCGTTCCTGCGCATCTTCATCGACCTCTTCCGCGAGTACCCCACCACCCTGATGGGGCTGGCGACCGGGCAGGGGCTGAACATCCTGATGTCCCTGATCGGACTGGTGCTGGTGGGGGTGGGCTTCCGCATCGGCCGCGCGGAGGCGAAGGCGCCGGCCGGGCCGCCGGTCGCGGCGGGGGGCGGCGGCCTGGCCTGGCGGCGGCTGGCGTTCGTCCTGGTGCTGCTGTTTCCGCTGGTCATCCCCAGCGACTGGACCCAGGACGTGCCCGCCCGCTACGGGGCGCGCCATCCCGGGTTGACCCACTCGGCGCTCAACCCGGCCATCGACGCCATCCCCGAGGGGGCCGTCTGGGACACCTGGGACGGCCCGCAACCGCCGTCCGGGGAATGAGGCCGCCGCCGGGGGGCGGGATCACTGGCGGTTGGGGACGCCGCCGGGGCGGTTGCGGTACTGGGACGGATCGATGCCGCAGGTCTTGAGCTTGAGGTGCACCGAGCGGGGCGTGATGCCCATCTCCCGGGCCACGGCGCTGACATTGCCGCCATTGCGGAACAGGGCGTCCTTCAGCAGCCGGGTCTCGACCTCCCGGGCCGCGCGCCGCTTCTGGGTGCGCAGGGCGCCGCCGCCGGCGGCCGGGCCGTCGGCTTTCACGGCGACGTCCAGATCCTCGATGACCGACCCGCGGGCGAACAGGTAGGCCCGCTCGAGCACGTTCTCCAGTTCGCGGACGTTGCCCGGCCAGTCGTACTGCATGGCCTTGCCCCAGGCCTGCTCGCCGAGCACCTTGGGCGGCTGGCGGTACTTGCCGGCCAGCCGCCGCAGGATCAGGTTCACCAGCCCGGTGATGTCGTCCCGGCGCTCGCGCAGCGGCGGGAGGTGGATGGGGACCACGTGCAGCCGGTAGTAGAGGTCGCTGCGGAACTCGTTCGTCGCCACCATCTTCTCGATGCGGCGGTTCGAGGCGGCGATGATGCGGACGTCGGCGCGCAGGACCTGGCGCCCGCCGACCCGTTCGAACTCGCTCTCCTGCAGCACCCGCAGCAGCTTGGCCTGGGCCGGGAGGGGCAGGCTGTCGATCTCGTCCAGGAACAGGGTGCCCTGCTCGGCGCGCTCGAAGAAGCCCTGGTGGACGTTGCAGGCGCCGGTGAAGGCGCCTTTCTCATGGCCGAACAGCGCGCTCTCGATGAGCTCGTGGGGGATGGCGCCGCAGTTCACCGCGACGAACTTCCGCTCGCTGCGGTTGCTCAGCGCATGGATGGCGCGGGCGATGATCTCCTTGCCCACGCCGGTCTCGCCGCTGATGAAGACCGAGGCCTGGGTGGGGGCCACCACCTCCACGGCTTCCAGCGCCGCGCGCATCTCGGGCGACTCGGCGACGATGGCCGGCCGCGGCTGCCGGCCGTCCGGGTGGGCGCGGGCATCGGTGGGGCACCAGAGGCCCTCCATCCGGCTGGCCACGCGCACGGAGACCTCCGCGTGCTCCGATCGGGACACCAGCGCCTCGCCGTGGTTGTGGTACTCGTCGCCCCGCACTCCCGCGGCCAGCTCCGGGTCGGTGTGGATGCAGACCTCGCAGCGGTCGTCGCCGGCGGCGATGCGCCGTTTCAGCTCCACCTTGGCGTAGCCGAAGTTGCGCGCCGCGATGCCGCCGAACACCGAGGAGGTCATGCGGCACAGCTCGGGCGCCTCCCGGACCATGTCGCCGAAGGGGCAGCGGGTGGCCTCCACCCGGATGACCCGGTCCGGGCCGGAGCTGCGGGAGAAGCTGCCGCCGATGCGGTTCTTGATGTTGACGATCACATCGGCGTATTCGTCGGGGGTGATGGGGCCGACCAGGCCCAGCTCCTCCCGGGCCGCGGCCTCGAAGCAGCTGCTGGCGGTGAGGCCCAGGAATTCGATGTAGTTGAAGTGATCCTCGCAGGCGGAGCAGCCCTTCTGGTTCGCCACCTTGATGCTCTGGGTGACGAAGGTCTGTAGAAAGGAGATCGGATTCAGGTTCCCCGGGCGCCTGGTTTTCATGCCAACCCCCTGTCTCGATGTTGTCTCGGGTGGTGCTTCGCGGTACCGGCCGTCCCCGTTGTCCCGCGGGGGCCGACACCCTGGCGGGGCGCCGGGACGGGGTGTCGCCGGAGGCCGGCGGCGTGCCCGCTGCGGGACGCCGCCGGCGGAGTGACTCGCTTCAGGTCAGGGCTCGGTGCGCCGGCTCAGGAGCCGCAGCACGGTTCCTCGGCGCACACCCGGCAGCGCCTGCAGTAGTAGGCGTTGGTCAGGTGTGCGGTGATGAGCAGCACGCCTCCGGTCACGGTCAGCCCGGTTTCCAGCGCCTCGCCGGCGAACCCTTCCGGGATGAAGGCCGCAAAGGCAAGCATAGCAAAGCCCGCCAGGGCCGCCATGGCCATGCCGGGACGGTTGTGCTGACGATAGCCGGGGATGAAGGCCAGCAGCCCGACGAACATCAGCGCCGAGACGAAGCCGATGTGGGTCCCCTTCTCGGTCACGGCCAGCACCGGCAGCAGCGCCGCCAGGAAGGGGGTGGCGATGCAGTGTCCGATACACAGGAGCGAGCCGATGACTCCGACCCGGTCCCAACGCGTGCCTTGCGGCAGTTCGATTCTTGCACTATGCATGGATAACCCTCCAGGAGCGGGACGAGGGGGCCTGGACCGGCCGGTCACGGACAGCAACGGCAGCCCTTGCCGCACTGGGGCAGCGACCTGGCCGCCTGTTCCCGTCCCTGCGCCATCCCGCCGTGCACCGGGGGTGCGGAGAGCAGAACGCGGACGGCCTCGCCGCCGCAGCCGGGGCAGGGCGGCTTCGGCGCGGCCAGGGCGTGGAACGCCTCGAAGTCCCGGCCGCAGGCATGGCAGCGGTAGTCGTAGGTCGGCATGGCATGACCCCTCTTGTCTGGTAACGTGAAATTCCCACAGGCAAGTGGGGCGCCGGGGCGTTGCCGCACCCGGCGCCCGTCAGGCGCCTCAGCTCCAGCGCGGCGGCTGCTTGCCCTTCACGTTCATGGACGCGGCGGTGGCCTGGGTGACCGACCGGGTGGGCGCATTGGGATTGGGCGCCCGCAGGCGGCGGAACTCCGTCTCCCATACCCAGCCGCTGATGGTGATGTCGTCGGGGATGAGCGGGTGGTTGCGCAGCTGCTCCACGCAGCGGATGCAGGTGGCGTCCACGTCGTCCATCATGCCGATCCACTTGGCGAAGTTGCCGGGAGCGAGACTCAGCTCGGGCAGGGAGGGATCGATGGGCACGCTGTCCACGTCGATGCCCTTGCCGCGCAGGGCCGCCTCCAGGTCATTGCCGTTGGCCGAGAGCATGCCGCAGCCCGTGTGCTGGAGGACGATGATCTCCTTGGTGCCGAAGAAGTTGATGGTCAGCATGGCCGAGCGGATGGCGTCGTCGGTGACGATGCCGCCGGCGTTGCGGAACAGGTGGGCATCGCCGCCGCCGACCGGGGTATCCGCGCGGATGCCGAGCGCCTCGTCCACGGGCAGGCGCTCATCCATGCAGGCAAGTACCCACAGCCGGCGCATGTTGGGGCCATCGGCCCCGAACTGGCGCCGGATGGACCAGTCGTCGTAGCTCTTGACCCGGCTTTCGATTTCAGCCTTGAGTGTCGTCATTCTCCATCTCCTCGCATATTGTTTTATGGATGTTTCGGGCCGGTTGTGGTCGCCGGCGAAGGAGAATGGAGCAGGACCCGTGCCATAATTACAATATCATTAAAAACAATAGGATAGGATTTGCCCGATACTCCCGCCGCACCGGCCTGGTTCGCGCCGCCTGCGGCCATGACATGGAAAATATTAAATAAAACAATAAGTAATGTATTTATGAAGCCTGGGTTCGCGGTGCGAAGTCCGGCTTCGCGGTTTTCGCCTCTGCCGTGACCGGGCCGTGCCGGGCGCCGGTCGGTTGTGGACCTTCCGCCGGCAATGAAACATCATGCACCGGAGGTGCCGGTGCCGTGCCGCAGCCGACTGGGCGGGCCGGCGGGCAGTGCAAGGACAGGGAGAACTCTGAAAGATGTCGTGGGGGAAATCCGCGCTTTCGTTCCGCACGCGGCTGGTGGCCATCGTGGTCATGGTGCTGGCGGTGGGCTTCATCACCACCAGCGCCATCAGCTTCAACGTCTCCAGGGAGAGCCTGCGTGAGACCATCGTCGTAAACGAGCTGCCGCTTACCAGCAACAACATCTACTCCGACATCCAGGTGGACCTGCTGCGGCCGGTCTTCGTCTCCTCGCTGATGGCCAACGACACCTTCCTCAAGGACTGGGTGCTGGGCGGCGAGCAGGACGAGGACAGGATCCGGCGCTACCTGAACGAGATCCGGCTCAAGTACGACGCCTTCACCAGCTTCTTCGTTTCCGAGCGGACCCGCAACTACTACCACTTTTCCGGGGTGACCCAGGTGGTGGAGGAGGCGGACCCCCGCGACGCCTGGTTCTTCCGCGTCCGCGCCATGGAAACGCCCTACGAGATCAATGTCGACCACAACGCCGAGCAGGGCGACACCCTGACCATCTTCATCAACTACCGCGTGCTCGATGAGAAGGGACATTTTCTCGGCGCCGCCGGCGTGGGCCTGCAGCTGGACACGGTGGCCCGGATTCTCACCCAGTACTCCCAGAACTACCGCCGGACCATCTACTTCGTCGATGGCGCGGGGCAGATCATGCTGCGCTCCGAGGGCGCCCGCATCACCGTCGACGACATCCACCAGGCCGAGGGCATGGGCGAGGTGGCGGATCGCATCCTGGGGGCCGATCACACCTCCCTGAGCTACCGCAGCGGTGACGAGACCGTCCTGCTCAGCTCGCGCTACATCCCCGAGCTGAAATGGTGGGTGCTGGTGGAGCAGAAGGAGGCGCAGGCGACCACGGAGCTGCGCCAGAGCCTCATGGTCAACTTCCTGGTCAGCCTGGTGGTCATCGGTCTGACCATCCTGATGGTGGTCTACACGGTCAACCACTTCCAGGCCCGGCTGGAGACGCTCGCCACCACCGACAAGCTCACCGGCATCGGCAACCGCCAGGTTTTCGATATCAGCCTGGAGCAGAGCCTCAAGGTCATGCAGCGCTACGGCGAGCCCTTCTCGGTGTTCCTGTTCGACATCAACCGGTTCAAGACCATCAACGACACCTACGGCCACCTGGAGGGGGACCGGGTGCTGCGCATGGTGGCGCGGATGGGCAGCGAGACCCTGCGCGAGTCGGACCTGATCTGCCGCTGGGGCGGTGACGAGTTCATCGTCATCGCCCGCCAGTGCCGCCTCGAGGACGGTCTCCGGGTGGCGGACAAGCTGCAGCGGAGCATCGAGTCGACGCCGCTGCTGCGGGACGGCAAGGCGGTGACCATCACCGTGGGCATCACCGAGAGCCGGCCCGGGGACGATGCCGATGCCGTTCTGGCCCGGGTGGACCAGGCGTTCTACGCCGCCAAGCACGCGGCCCGGAAGGGGCAGGAATCGGTCGCGGAGCCGGGCTGAGGTCCGTCGGAGGCCATGTCCGGAGCGCCGTGGACCGCGCCCTGGAGCAGTGAGCCGCGGGTCCGGCGCGGAACAAAAAAAACGCCGCGTTCCGGGGGGAGGACCGCGGCGCCAAGGGAGGGGTCGAACAAGCGCAATGACCGGAAGGCGGAACCGCGGTGGCGACCCGGTTGGCTCCGGGATCCGAGGGGGGTGCCGCCCCGCCTTCCAGTGACCGCAAGATTGGACCGCCAATGGGC
Organism: Thioalbus denitrificans; assembly: GCF_003337735.1. Lineage (NCBI taxonomy): Bacteria > Pseudomonadati > Pseudomonadota > Gammaproteobacteria > Chromatiales > Ectothiorhodospiraceae > Thioalbus > Thioalbus denitrificans. The sequence continues at coordinate 61,525 of NZ_QPJY01000009.1, forward strand.
AAGCAGTGTGCATGAACCGGGGAAGTCGCCGCCGCCCGGTTGAACCGGCAGCGCGCGGGCGGGTCTTTCTGGTACGCTGTAACCGTTCCCGAACCCCGTCCCGCCCCAGCCGTCGTTCCGGGCCGGGGCATTTCAGCCTTGTTCCGTTACCGGTCCCCTGCGCCGGACGCACCCCCAAAGAGTTGCCATGGCAATCACTCCCTCCGTCCTCTTCACCCTGGGCCTGCTGGCGGGCCTGACCCCCTTCGCCATCGATCTCTACCTGCCCAGCATCCCCACCATCGCCCGGGACCTGGGCGCCTCGGTGGAGATGGCCCAGCTCAGCCTGACCGTGTACCTGGGAGTGTTCGCCGTGGGCCAGCTGTTCCTGGGGCCGGTCTCGGACGTGCTGGGGCGGCGCCGGACCATCCAGGGCGGGCTGGCGGTCTTCTTCCTCGCCAGCCTGGCCTGCGTGGCCGTGCCCTCCATGGAGTGGATGCTGGCGGCGCGCGCGGTCCAGGCCGCGGGCGGCGCGGCGGTGGCGGTCACGGTGCCGGCCCTGGTGCGGGACCTGTTCGACAAGGACGAGTATGCCCGGGTCATGGGGCTGGTGATGATTGTGATGGCCATGGCGCCGCTGGTGGCGCCGATGCTCGGCAGCGCCATCGTCGCCACCGCCCACTGGCGCTGGGTGTTCGTGGCCCTGGCGGCCATCACCACCGCGGCCGCCGTCCTGTTCCAGGCACGGGTCCCGGAGACGCTGGCCGCCGCCCGGCGCCAGCGCTTCGACCTGGGGCAGATCAGCCGCAACTACCTGCGCCTGCTGACCCACGCCGCGGGGCTGGGCTACATGCTGACCGGGGGGCTGGCCTTCGCGGGCATGATGACCTTCATCGTCTCCTCGCCCTACGTCTACATGGAGCTCTACCACGTCCCGGCGCGCTACTACGGTTTCCTCTTCTCCCTGCACATCCTGGCGGCCGTCCTGGCGGGCTTCGTCAACACCCGCATCGTGCGCCGCCTCGGGGCCGAGCGGCTGCTGCGGATCGGTCTCGGCGTGCAGGCGACGGCCGCGCTGCTGCTGCTCGGGCTGGCGCTGGGCGGGGAGCCGCCCCTGTGGGTGGTGGCCGGCGCCTCGATGCTGTTCATCGGCACCAACGGCCTGGTGCTGGGCAACTCGCTGGCCGGGTTCATGGCCTATTTCCCGCAGCTGGCGGGGACCGCCTCGGCGTTCGCGGGAACCCTGCGCTTCGGCCTGGGGGCGCTCATCGGCACCGTGGTCAGCCTGGTGCACGACGGCACCGCCGCGCCCATGCAGGTGGCGATGGGCCTGTGCGGGCTGCTCGCCGTGACGGTCTACCTGCTGCTCTGCCTGCCGGCCCAGCGGCGGCAGGCGCGCGCGGGTGCCTGATTCCCTATAATCGGACCATCCGAATCCCCGGGGGAGAGTGTGTGAAGCTGACCGTCGAAGAGTTCCGCGCCTGGCGCAACCGCAGCGTGACCCTGCTGGGCATGTCCGGGGTGGGCAAGACCCGCCTCTCGTCCCTGCTGCGGCGCCACGACTGGTTCCACTATTCGGGCGACTACCGCATCGGCACCCGCTACCTGGACGAGCCGATCCTGGACGTCATCAAGCAGCAGGCCATGCAGGTGCCGTTCCTGCGCGACCTGCTTCGCAACGACTACATCTACATCCGCAACAACATCACCGTGGACAACCTCGGCTCCGTGCTCAGCTTCGTGGGCAAGCCGGGCGACCCGGCGCGCGGCGGCCTGCCGCTGGCGGAGTTCGCCCGCCGCCAGGCCCTCTACCGCCAGGCGGAGGTGGACGCCATGCGCGACGTGCCCGAGTTCATCCGCAAGGCCCACGACATCTACGGCTACCCCCACTTCGTCAACGACGTGGGCGGCAGCCTGTGCGAGCTGGACGAGCCGGGCATCCTGGATCTGCTGGCCGAGCACACCCTGTTCCTCTACATCCGCGTCACCCCCCGCGACGAGGCGGAGCTGTTCCGCCGCGCCGAGGCCGATCCCAAGCCCCTCTACTTCCGGCCCGCCTTCATCGAGGAGGCCATCGGCGTCTACCTGGCGGAGCGGGAGCTGGATTCGGTGGCCCGGATCGAGCCCGACGACTTCATCCGCTGGGTCTTCCCGCGCCTGTTCCGCTCCCGGGTGCCCCGCTACGAGGCCATCGCCGCCGAGTACGGCTACACCGTCACCTCCGAGGAGCTGGCGCAGGTGCGCGACGAGCAGGACTTCATCGGGCTGCTGGAGACCGCCATCGCCCGCACGCCCGCGGCGGCGTGACGCCGGGGGCTGACCGCCGTCCATCGCGGCGCCGGCCGAACGGGCAGTGTCCAGGGGGGGGCGGTCTCCCGCCCCCCCTTCGCACTCAGGCCGCCCTGATCTCCCGCCCGGAGTCCTCGCGGATCACCACCGTGCTGGCCACCGGCGTGATCTCGTCGGCCGGCATTTCCGCACGGCGGGCATGCTCCCGGAGGGCCTCCTCGTTCACGGCCTGGTAGATGCAGAGCGCTCCCAGCGTGCCGTCGGCCTCTTCCAGCACGTAGGTGCGGATCCAGCGCACCTCGTCCGGCATCTCCTCGTTGCCGACCCGGGTGGCGAGGCCCGCGGTATTCTCGAGCTCCTGTGGGGTCTTCCAGGCATTGCGGCGGCGAATGATGAAAGTCTTCATGCTGGTCACCTCATTCTCGTGGTTGCCGTCGGGTCAAGTGTTCCGGGGCCGGACCGAAAGGGATATCCGTCCCCACACGCTTCCAGCCTAGGCACCGTTCGCCCCGGCGTCCCTTGCATGCACCTATCAATTCCCTAAGTTTTTCCTAAACGAGCCCGTGCCGACGGGGGGCTTGACTCTGTAGTCGACTACAGGGTTTATGCTTTTGCCGTACCTCACGAATCCATCCGCCCGTCGGCAGCCGACCTGCCGCGGGCCCGGGGAACCGACATGGACAACCTCACCATCGGCAGGCTGGCGAAACAGACCGGGCTGGGCGTGGAGACGCTGCGCTACTACGAGCGCCGCGGCCTCATCGAGCCCGAGAGCCGCACGGCCGCCGGCTACCGTCTCTTCGCGCCGGACGCACTGCGCCGGCTGCGCTTCATCCGCCGCGCCCAGGCGCTCGGCTTCTCCCTGGACGAGATCGCGGAGCTGCTGGCCCTGAGCGAGCGGCCGGCGGAGAGCGCCGCGGAGGTCAAGCGCCTCACCCAGGCGAAGATCGACGACATCGAGAACCGCATCCACGACCTGGAGCGGATGCGATCGGCGCTGCAGGCGCTGGAGGTCACCTGTCCGGGACATGCCGGCACCACCGCCGAGTGTCCCATCCTGGCCGCACTCAACGACGGCGAGCCCGGTGTGAAGGCGTCCCGGAGGGCCAGCCCATGAAGCAGATTGAAATCGGTGTGGACGGCATGACCTGCGCTTCCTGCTCGGCGCGGGTGGAGCGGGCCCTGGGCAAGCTGGAGGGGGTGGCCGAGGCCGGCGTGAACCTGGCCACCGAGCGGGCCAGCGTGCGCTTCGACGAGTCGGTCCTGAAGGTGGACGCCATCGTCGCGGCGGTGCGCGAGGTGGGCTACACGCCGGTGACCGACGAGCTGGAGATCGGTGTCGGCGGCATGACCTGCGCCAACTGCTCGGCGCGGGTGGAACGGGCCCTGAACAGGCTGCCCGGGGTCGTGGAGGCCGGCGTGAACCTGGCTACCGAGCGGGCCACGGTGCGCTTCATACCGGCGATGATCGGCCCGGACGACATCGCCCGCACCATCGAGGAGACCGGCTACGAGCCCCGCCCCCTGGATGGGGACGAGGCGGCCGAGGATCGCGAGGCGGCCGCGCGCGAGGCGAGCCGGCGGGCCATGTGGCGCGACCTGTGGGTGGCGGTGGCCCTGTCGCTGCCGGTGTTCATCCTCGCCATGGGCACCCACTTCGTGCCGGCCTTCCACCACGCCCTGACCGGGCTCGCGCCCCAGGGCGTGTGGGACTGGACCCAGGCGGTCCTGACCACGGCGGTGATCCTCGGCCCGGGGCGGCGCTTCTTCCGGCCGGGCTGGATCGCCTACCGCCACCTGTCGCCGGACATGAACAGCCTGGTGATGACCGGCACCGGCGCCGCGTGGCTCTACAGCATGGCGGTGCTGCTCCTGCCCGGCCTGTTTCCGCCCGAGGCCCGCAACATCTACTTCGAGTCCGCGGCGGTGGTGCTCACCGTCATCCTGATGGGCAAGTACCTGGAGGAGCTGGCCAAGGGCCGCACCTCGGCCGCCATCAGGAAGCTGCTGGGACTGCAGGCCAAGACCGCCCGGGTGGTCCGCGACGGCGCCGAGGAGGAGGTGCCGGTGGCGCGGGTCCGCGCGGGCGACACGGTGGTCGTGCGTCCCGGCGAGCGGGTGCCGGTGGACGGCGAAGTGCGCGAGGGCGAGAGCTACGTGGACGAGTCGATGCTCACCGGCGAGCCGGTGCCGGTGGCCAAGCGCCCGGGCGACAAGGTGGTGGGCGGCACGGTGAACCAGCACGGCCTGCTGCGGGTGGAGGCCACCCAGGTGGGCAGGGAGACGGTGCTGGCCCGGATCATCCGCCTGGTGGAGCGGGCCCAGGGCTCCAAGCTGCCCATCCAGGGGCTGGCCGACCGGGTGGTGCGGGTGTTCACGCCCGTGGTCATCGCCATCGCCACGGTCACGTTCCTGGCCTGGCTCGCCCTCGGGCCGGATCCGGCCATCACCCTGGCGCTGGTGAGCGCCGTGGCGGTGCTGGTGGTGGCCTGCCCCTGCGCCATGGGGCTCGCCACCCCCGCGGCCATCATGGTGGGCAGCGGCCGGGCCGCCGAGCTGGGCGTGCTCTACCGCAAGGGCGAGGCGCTGGAGATCCTCTCCCACGTGGACACGGTGGTGTTCGACAAGACCGGCACCCTCACCGAGGGGCGGCCGCGCCTCACCGACCTGGAGGCGGTGGATGGCGACGCCGACGCGGCGCTGCGCCTGGCCGCGGCGGTGGAGGCGGGGAGCGAGCACCCGCTGGCGGCGGCCATCGTCGAGGCGGCCCGGGAGCGGGGACTCGCGCCGGCGGCGGTGGAGGCCTTCCAGGCCATCCCCGGCTACGGCGTGAAGGCCCGGCTGGAGGGGCGGGAGGTCCTGTTCGGCGCCGCACGCTTCATGGCGCGCGAAGGTATTGACCCGGGCGCGCTCGCCGGGCGGGCCGAGGCCTTCGCCGGCGACGGCAGGACGCCCGTCTTCCTCGCCGTGGACGGGGCGGCGCTGGCGGTGCTGGCGGTGGCCGATCCCCTCAAGGCCGAGTCGGCGGCGGTGGTGGCCGCGCTCAAGGGCCAGGGACTGCGGGTGGTCATGATCACCGGGGACACCCGCCGCACCGCCGCGGCCATCGCCCGCGAGGCCGGGATCGACGAGGTCCAGGCCGAGATCCTGCCTGACGGCAAGGCCGAGGCCGTGCGGAAGCTGCAGGCCGCGGGCCGCCGGGTCGCCTTCGTGGGCGACGGCATCAACGACGCCCCGGCGCTGGCCCAGGCGGAGGTGGGCATCGCCGTGGGGTCCGGCACCGACATCGCCATCGAGGCGGCGGACGTGACCCTGACCCGCGGCGACCTGAGCGGGGTGGTCACCGCGCTGCACGTGGCCCGGCGCACCCTCGCCACCATCCGCGGCAACCTGTTCTGGGCCTTCATCTACAACATCCTGCTGATTCCGGTCGCCACGGGGATCTTCTACCCGGCCTTCGGACTGCACCTGAATCCCATGGTCGCGGGCCTGGCCATGGGGCTCTCGAGCGTGTTCGTGGTGACCAACAGTCTGCGCCTGCGACGCCTGCGCGCCACCCGGCTCGGTGGTGCGCCGGATGACGCGGCGGAGAAGCATGAAACGGCGGACCTCGGCGCGGGCCAGGCCGCCCATTGAAATCGCCTTGTGCGAACAATCAGCCACTGGAGGCAATAGCGATGGAAACGAAACTGAAGGTGACCGGCATGACCTGCATGCACTGCGTGGGCGCGGTGAAGAAGGCCCTGCAGCAGGTGCCCGGCGTGGAGGCGGCCGAGGTGAGCCTGGAGGAGGGGCGGGCGGTGGTCACCGGCACCGCGGACGTGGCGTCCATGGTGGCGGCCATCAAGGAGGAGGGCTACGGCGCCGAGGCGCAATAGCCTGGTCACGCCGCCGTTCCCCGGACGGGAGCGGCGGCCGGGGGAGACGCCATGGCCAGTGAAATCCTGATCTACACCAGTCCCGGCTGTCCCGACTGCGCCGCCCTCAAGCGGTGGCTCGACGAACGCGGCCGGCCCTATGCGGAGAAGGACCTCTCCCGCCCCGGCATCGCCGACGAGGCGAAGGCCCGTTGCGGGGTGCGGGTGGCGCCGGTGACCGTGATCGGCGAGTCGTGCCTCTACGGCACCTTCGCGGAGCAGAAGCCCCGCATCGAGGCGATCCTGGGGGAATGAAGCCCGCGCGGGCTGCGGCAACGCCGATTGACGATCGTCAATGACCCGGGCGGACGCCTGGCACAACCTTGCCCGCCAGTGAATCCGCCACCGGAGAAGGCCATTGTCCCGTCGCTCACCCGCGCTCGCCGCACTGCTGCTCCTGCTGCCCGTCGTCGCCACCGCCACTGCCCTTCCCCGGGGAGACTGTGACGCGCCCGCACCCCGGACCGACCTGACCCACTGCTCCTTCGCCGGACGCAATCTGTCCGCGACCGACCTGAGGGGCGCGGTTCTCGATGGCGTCAATTTCCAGAATGCCGTGATGCCGGGCTGCAACCTGGACGGGGCGAGCCTGCGCAAGAGCGATCTGCGCTGGACCAACCTCGGCGGCTGCCGGCTCAACGGCGCCGACCTGAGCGGGGCGAACCTGTTTCACACCACCCTCGATCACGCCGTCCTGGACGAGGCGCGGTTCAGCAGGACCTTCATGTTCGGCGTGAAGATGAACGCGGCCAGGGTCCGCAATGCCCGCTTCGAGGGGGCGCACATGAAGGACAGCAACCTGGAGGCGACGGATCTCTCCGGCAGCGTCTTCCGCGACGTCTACCTCCTGCGCACGGTGATGATCGGGGCGCGGCTGATCGGCGTCGATGTCCGCAATGCCGATCTGACCGGGGCGATGCTGGACGAGGCCGATCTCAGCGACGCGGTGATCCGGGATGCGAACTTCTCCGGCGCCTACCTCGGATTCACCCGCTTCAAGGGTGCGGACCTGGAGGGCAGCCGGTTCCCCAACGCCGTTTTCGAGGCCACGGACTTCACCGCGGCGAGCAACCTGGACCCGGCGGTTTCGGCACGGCTCGACAACGCAGGAAGGGTGCCCTGAGGGGCGCCGGCGCATGCCGTTCCGCGGGAGCGTGGTATCCGTGTCCCGTGACCCCGGAGAGCCTGGGAGGACTGACAGCGGCTGTTTCCCGGCTATTCGATATGATGCGCCTGCCGGGCATGGGCACTTTTTCCTGCGCTGGTATTCCGACTCCTGTAACCTAGTGAAGCAGTACACCAGTTGCTGAAATCCATGGTGGCCATCACCAACGTAAGGGTCTACCGGCTGACGAGGTCTGTAAAACATGCACCCCGGTCATGCGAGTATCGTTCTGGCACCCGGTGACAAGCTCACCCGCAGCGTACTCGACAAGCCTCTCTGGCCCCTCATCTGGCACCACTACCGCGACAAGCAGGTGTGGCGCTGGGAGATCAGCCGCGACAACATGACCGGCGTGGCGGAGTGCGGCGAGGCGGAGTCCTCCGAAGCGGCCATCGCCGCGGTTCGCGACTGGGCGGCGGAGCACTCCGGCTATCTTCTCATCCACACCCGGATGCGCCGCAGCCCGCCCCTCGGGCTTTGACCTCAATCCGTATTTTCCTGCCCCGTGTCGTTCCGCCGGGCCGCCGCGCGCGCCAGCTGCGCCGCCTCCCCGGCGTCCAGGTGACGCCAGGGCAGGGGGATGAGTCCCGGCACCCGTTCCCGGTAGCGGCGGTAGGCCTCGCCGTGGTAGAGGAGGAGCTTGCGCTCCTCGAACCGGGAGCCGATCCAGAGATAGGCGCTGGCGAACGCCGCGGTCAGAAGCCAGGCGGCGTTCATGTCCCGGGTCCAGAGGATGATCAGCCCGAGAAAATACCAGGGGTGGCGGACCCAGCGGTGCAGGGGCGAGAGATGCAGCCGCTCCTGGTCCTCCACCGACGTCTCCCGCGCCCGCCACTGGCGCAGCCCCAGGAACTCCTGCCCGTCGTACCAGCGCAGCGACCAGAGGAAGCCCGCCGCCGCCAGCGCCGCCAGGCCGTTGGCCACCCAGAACCACGCCCCCCGCCACGCCCACAGCATCGCCCCCTCGTAGCTGTAGGTGAGCCACAGCGGCGGCAGCAGCAGGATCGCCGCCTGCAGGTTGAACAGCAGCCGGTAGGCCGGCATCCAGCCCGGCCGGCGCGCCGCCACCCACCGCTTCGCCCCCAGCGAGGCCAGCAGCGTGTGGACGATAAAATAGAACAGCCAGGCCAGGGCAAGCAGCGCGAGATGGGTCATTTTTCAAAAATAGACAGGATTTACAGGATTGACAGGATGAATAGAAAAACCTGTTATCCGCAGATTACGCAGATTGCGCAGATTACGCACCGTACAACCAACTGCCCGATACCAAGACGATTCTGGTTTTCAACAATCAGCGTAATCAGCGTAATCTGCGGTTAAACAGGTCCTTATCCTGTGAATCCTGTCTATTGAAAAACTGACCCTATCGTTTTCCGCCCAGCAGCGAGCCGAGGACGCCGCGCAGGAGCTGGCGGCCCAGGGAGCTGCCGATGCTGCGGGCGGCGGACTTGATGAAGGCCTCGGTGACGCTCTGGCGGCTGCGCCCGCGGGCGGGGGCCTGCGCCGCCTTTTCGCGGGCGCGGCCCGGTTCGGCCCCGGCCTGCCGGCGCCCGGCGGCCACGGCGGTCTCCTCGGCCCGGGCCTTGAGGATCTCGTAGGCCGACTCGCGGTCCACCGGGGTGTCGTAGACGCCGCGGACCAGGGAGTCGTTCATGAGGGCGCGACGCTGCGCCGGGTCGATGGGCCCGATCCGGCTGTGGGGCGGGGCCACGAGCACCCGCTCCACGATGCCGGGGCGGCCCTTCTCGTCCAGGGTGGAGACCAGCGCCTCGCCCACGCCGAGCTCGGTGATGACCCGCTCGGTATCGAGCGCGGGGTTGCTGCGGAAGGTCTGGGCGGCGGCCTTGACCGCCTTCTGGTCGCGGGGGGTGTAGGCGCGCAGGGCGTGCTGCACCCGGTTGCCGAGCTGGCCGAGGACGGCGTCCGGCACGTCCAGGGGATTCTGGGTGACGAAGTAGACGCCCACGCCCTTGGAGCGGATGAGGCGCACCACCTGCTCGATCTTGTCCAGCAGCACCTCGGGGGCGTCGTCGAACAGCAGGTGGGCCTCGTCGAAGAACAGCACCAGCCGGGGCTGCTCCGGGTCGCCCACCTCGGGCAGGCGCTCGAACAGCTCGGCCATGAGCCAGAGCAGGAAGCTGCCGTAGAGCTGGGGGGTGCTCATCAGCTTCTCGGCGGCGAGGATGTTGACCAGCCCGCGGCCCCGGTCGTCGGTCTGCATCAGGTCGTCGAGGTTCAGCGCGGGCTCGCCGAACAGGCGATCGCCGCCCTGGTCCTCCAGGCCGATGAGGCGGCGCTGGATGGCGCCCACGCTGGCGGCGGAGACGTTGCCGTAGAGCGTGCGGAACTCCGCGGCATTGTCGGCCACGAACTGCAGCATGGCGCGGAGATCCTTCAGGTCCAGCAGCAGCCAGCCGTTGTCGTCGGCCACCCGGAACACCAGGTCGAGCACGCCGCGCTGGGTGTCGTTGACGTTCAGCAGCCGCGCAAGCAGCAGCGGGCCCATCTCGGAGATGGTGGTGCGCGCGGGATGGCCCTGTTCGCCGTGGACATCCCAGAAGGTGACCGGGACCCCCTCGAAGGTGAAGTCGTTGAGCCCGAGGCGCTGCACCCGCTCATCCACCTTCGGGTGGGGCCGGCCGGGCTGGCTGATGCCGGCGAGATCGCCCTTCACGTCGGCCAGGAACACCGGCACGCCGAGGCGGCTGAACTGCTCCGCCAGCACCTGCAGGGTGACGGTCTTGCCGGTGCCGGTGGCCCCGGTGATGAGGCCGTGGCGGTTCGCCATGCGCGGCAGCAGGTGAATGTGCCGGTCGGCACCGCCGATCAGGATGGGTTCGGCCATGACATGCTCCTCCGCCGGTCGGACAGCCCCGGTTGGTTGTTATTGAAATAGACAGGATTTACAGGATTTACAGGATAAAGGCAAAGGACGGTTTATCCGCAGATTACGCAGATTGCGCAGATTGTTGTTGTGGGGCTTGTGTGGCCGGAGTGAGCGCGGACCGGTCGTGGGGCGAAAGCGTCGGCAGGCAGCCGTAAACCACGAACGAAAATCCTGTGAATCCTGAAAAATCCTGTCAATCCTGTCCATTCGGATGTTCAAGCAGGCCCCGCGCCAGGCGGCAGCGGCGGGTGCATAGCGCGTCGAGGAAGGCGTGGTCGTGGGAGCAGACCAGCAGTGCCTGGGGCAGGCCCTCGAGGACCTCCAGCAGCCGTCCCTGGGCCACCTCGTCAAGGCCGTTGGTGGGTTCGTCCAGCAGCAGGGCCTCGGGCTCCATGGCCAGCACCGCGGCGAGGGAGACCAGCCGTTTCTCGCCCCCGGAGAGGTGGTAGGTGACCCGATCGGCGAGGCGGGCGAGATCGAGTGCCGCCAGGGTGCGTTCGACGATGGCATGGGCCTCGGCATGGCTGCGGCCGAGGTTGAGGGGGCCGAAGGCCACGTCCTCGGCCACGGTGGGACAGAACAGCTGGTCGTCCGGGTCCTGGAACAGGAGCCCGGCCCGGGTGCGCACCTCGCGGAAGTCGGCCTCGGTGCGCCGTTCCCGGCCGAAGGCGCGGAGCGTGCCCGCCGCCGGTTTCAGCAGCCCCACCATGAGCTGCAGCAGGGTGGTCTTGCCGGCGCCGTTGGGGCCGGTCAGTGCCAGTCGCTCCCCGGCCGCCAGGGTCAGGTCTATGCCCTCCAGCACCGGCCGCCCGCCGCGCTGCAGGTGGATTCCTTCCAGCTGGAACAGTGGTTCGCTCACAGGCTGTGCTCCAGGGTCAGCAGCAGGGCCAGCAGCAGGGTGCCGAGAGCCCCGGCAATCCAGTCCGCGGCGCCCGCGCGGGGATGGTGGAGCCGGTGGAAGCGGCCGTCGAAGCCCCGGCACTTCATCGCCGCCAGCACCCGGTCGGAACGGTCCAGGCTGCGCACCAGCAGCATGCCGAACAGGTAGCCCACGCTGCGCCAGGTGTGCAGGTCGCTGCGCAGCCGGAAGGCGCGGGCCTGCATGGCCAGCCGCAGGCGCAGGTATTCCCGGTGGAGCACCTCCAGGTAGCGCACGGTGAACAGCAGCAGCTGGATGAGCCGCTGGGGGACGCGCAGGTGGTCCAGGGCATGGCCCAGCGCCGGCGCCTCCAGGGTGCCCACCAGGGCCAGCAGCGCGATGACCACGGCATTGGCCTTGAGAGCGATCGTCACCGCCCGCAGCAGCCCCTCGCGGCTCGCCTCCAGGCCGCCGAGGGTGAACAGCGTCTCCCCGGGGAGGGTGAAGGGCAGCAGGAGCAGCACCAGGACCATCAGCGCATCCATGGCCAGGATGCGCTTCAGCGTCGTGGCGGGGGGCAGCCGCGCCGCCAGCGCCAGCCCCAGGGCCAGCCCCAGGCCGAGCAGGAGCAGCGGCAGGCGGTGGAGGGAGACCACCACCAGGGCGAAGCCCACGCCGAGCAGGATGCGCAGGCGCGGATCGCGCCGGTGCACGAAGCTGTCGCCGGCCGCGCTGTGGTCGAGGCGCCAGGAGGCGTTGCGCGTGTCCTGTGTGCCGGTGGTCATTTCGCCTCCGTGTCAATTCGGGGACAGTTTACTTATTTCCCGGCAATGCGGAGTGCCGTTTGGACGGATTCATGCGGGTAATAAGTAAACTGTCCCCGAATTCAATCAGCGGCGGGCGTGGAGCCATGCGGCGAGCCCGAACAGGCCGAGGATCCAGCCCAGGCCGCCGAGCACGTCGTGGAGGCGGACCTTCTCCTCGTAGGCCTCGAGCTGCTCGCGCAGCGGGCGGACATGGCGCGCCACGGCGCGGTCCACGAGCTGCTCCAGGGCCGCGTCGGCGGTGCCGGCCGGGGCCTCCGGGGCGTTCCTGGCAGCGGCCGTGGCGGGGGCGGCCCCGGCGCCGGCGGGCGGAGCGCCGCCCAGCTCCGCGGCGCTGACCACGTATTCACCCCGGTGGCCGTCGCCGCTGTCCACCACCACCCGGTGATCCACGGCGCTGGCGGCCTCGTAGCGGAAGCGTCCGTCGGCGTCCGTGGCCGTCTCGCCGAGGCGGGCCCCGTCGGGGCCGAGGAACAGGACCTGCAGGTTCCGGCCGCGGCCGCCGCCCGGGAAATAGACATAGCCCTCGATGGTGCGGCCCTCGGCGGTGGCGAAGACCTTGATCTTGTGGGCCAGCGCCGCCTGCAGGGGGAGGGCGGCGAGAAGCAGCGCCAGCACGCCGCGCAGCAGCGCCGCTCCCGGCCTCATGCGCCCAGTTCCCCGGTGTTGAGGCGCGGCGCGGTCAGCAGCTCCGGCCTGACCCGGTGGACCAGCCCGACGGCGGCGGCCGTGAGCAGCGCCTCCACCACCATCACCGGGATGTGGGCGGTCATGATGAGCTGGGCGGCCACCACGTATTCGCGTCCACTGAGGGAGAGGGACAGGCCGGTGAGGGCCGCGTCGAGGGCGATGGCGAGGGCCCCGGCCAGCGCCCCCAGCAGCGCGGCGGGGCGGGCGCCGGCCCGCGCCAGCAGGGGCCGGAAGAGGAAGCCGCAGAGCACCGCGGGCAGGGCCATGTTGAGGGTGTTGACGCCGAGCACGGTGATGCCGCCGTAGCCGAAGAAGACCGCCTGCAGCAGCAGCGCCACCAGGATGACGGGAAACGCCGTCCAGCCCAGCAGCACCCCCATCAGGCCCGAGAGCACCAGGTGGACGCTGGCCGGCCCGACCGGGACGTGGATGAGGGAGGCCACGAAGAAGGCCGCGCTGAGCAGGGCGGCCTGGGGCAGCCGCTCGGGCTCCAGCCGCTTCAGGCCCAGCGCCACGCCGCCGGCGGCCAGCACGGTGGCGGTGACGATGACCGGGGTGGTGAGGGCGCCGTCGACGAGGTGCATGGGATCACTCCATATCCACGGTGCGGACCCAGATGAGCCCGCCCAGTTCCACCGGGACGGATTCGCCGGTGGGCGCGGTCATGGGCGTGGCGCCCTCCACCAGCGCGGCGAAGCCCCACCAGCCGGCCCGCGGCATGGTGTAGCTGAATACGCCGTTGCCATCGGCCTTGATGACCTGGGTGGCGAAGGGGCCGGCGGGCACGGCGACCGCGCCGTCGCTGTTGAGGTACTCCACCTCCACTTCCGCGAAGGGCACCGGCTCGCCGTCGCGGCGGACGATGCCGCGGAAGCTGTTGCCGGTCCACAGGCCGTAGGGGCGCACCAGGGGCTCGATCTCCACCGGGAAGCCCACCAGCGCGTCCCACCCCTCTTCGGCTTCGAAGGCGTCCACCACCACCTTGGTGTAATGGACAATCATCTTGCCCTCGGCGGGCTCCCAGTAGGGAGCCGGCTCGATGTAGAAGACATGGTCGGCGGGCGCCTTGAACCGGTAGCGGGTCTGGTAGGTGGTCCGGCCCTCCACGGTGACCGGCTGGAGGCTCGCCTTCAGATCCCGGTGTTCGCCGCCGGCCAGGACGCCGAAGCGGGTCGGCACCCCCATCTCCATCACCGGGCCGTTGGCCATGGGATGGGTGAAGCGCAGGTCGATGCCGATTTCCGTCCCGGTTTCCGGACTGACCATGTCCGTGGACGGGATCAGGGTCTGGAAATGGGCGGCCGCCGGCAGCGGCGCCAGGGCGCTGAGGATCAGCAGGACAGGCAGGGTGCGGTGACGGCATCCGCGGGGCTTGGTGGACATTCCTTTCTCCTTGCAGCCAGCGAGATGAGTATTACAAAAAATCAGCGAGTAATACCAGCGTATGAGGAAATTTGTTGGAGTGATCCGGATCGGCCGATGCCGCGGTTGACTCTGCGATGGGTGCGGGGGAAAGTGGGGCGGCCACCAGGGGGAGGGAAACCATGCACGATACCACTCGCCGGACCGCGGCGGAAAAGGCGGTCGAGAAGGAGGAGATCATCCGCTTCACGGTCTCCCTGCCCCGCTCCCTGCTGGACGCCCTCGACGAGCGGGTCATCGGCCGCGGCTACGCCTCGCGCTCGGAGTTCGTGCGCGATTTCATCCGCGAGCGCATCGTGGAGGATGTGTGGGCCCAGGGGGCGGAGGAGGTGGTGGGGGTGCTGACCATCATCTACGACCACCACCAGCGCGAGCTGACCCAGCGCATGATCGACATCCAGCACAGCGACCAGGTGCACGTGCTCTGCACCACCCACGTGCACATGGACCATCACAACTGCCTGGAGACCATCATCATCCAGGGCCAGCCGCCGGAGATCGAGCGCATCGCCATCGAGATCGGCGGCCTCAAGGGCGTGCGCTTCGCCAAGCTGACGCGGGCGTCGAAGGTGACGGTCTGACGGTGACGGCTGATGGAGAAGGCGGGTACGGTGTTCCGTGAATGCGTGAATGCGTGAATGCGTGAGTGCGTTGGTACGTAGGGCCGGATTCATCCGGCCGGGCAGGGCGTCGGTTCCTGGCTGTTCCTGTGCAGATGAATCTGCACCTACAATCCCTTACCCCTTACCCCTTACCCCTTACCCCTTACCCCTTACCCCTTACCCCCTGGCCTTACATCCCGCCGGGGGCGGGCAGGGCCGGGAACGGCCCCAGGTACTCCCGCGTCCACCAGTCTCCCGTCTCCGCGCGGGTCCTCGCGTCGGTGAAGCGATAGCGCCACAGGCTCGCCCGCAGGAACCGCGGCGGCGCGCCGGGGAAGGGGTTCTCCGCCAGCAGTCCGGTGACCGCCGGGCTATTCTCCCGCAGCCGCTCCAGGAAGCGTCCGTACCAGTTCCAGTTCACCGGGTGTCCCAGGGGCACGAACCAGATCATCCAGTCCAGCCGCGGCTGGCGGGGGATGACCACCGCCGGGCGCCGGGCCGGGTCGCCGGGCTTGTAGCGGAAAACATAGGGACGCCAGCTCCGCCCGTCGCGGGAACCCTCGATGCGGATCTCCAGCCGCTCGGTGAGCATGTTGGGGAAGACGTGGTAGCGGTTGGCGATGCGCCAGGGCTGCAGCCAGCCGGCCAGCGCCGCCAGCGGGGCGGGGGCCGGACGCTGGAGGATCATCTCGCCCGCCAGGGTGGCGCTCACCGTCACCAGCAGCAGCGCCATTGCGCCGAGGCCGGCGGCCCGTAGAACGCTCCCGATGCCGCCGCGCGGGAGCGCGGGGTGCAGGGCGAGGCGCCGCGCGAGTGCGACGGGCACGACCCGGCGCAGGGCCCGGTCGTCGAACAGGAACAGGCACAGGACGATGGTGAGCAGGTTGAAGAAGTTGTGGTTGCTGGTGAGGATGATGAGCAGCTGCATGGCGATGGTCGCCCAGGCGGCGAACAGCCGCCAGGGACGCGGCAGGAACATCATGAAGGGCACCACCAGCTCGGTGAACAGCGCCGCACCGGTGCCGGCCCGCAGCAGCCACTCGGGCAGCTGGTGGGCGTACCAGCTGCCCACGTGGGGCAGCGGCTGGGTCTCGAAGTAGTGGTTCAGGGCCGTCAGGCCGGCCCAGGAGGGATCGCCGCTCACCAGCTTGGAGATGCCGGACAGGAAGCGCAGCCGGAACAGCAGCCAGCGGTAGAGCCAGATCACCACCCGCGACCCCCCGGGCAGGAAGATGCCCAGGAAACCCGCCTCCAGCAGCAGGTAGTCCCACTGGAAGTTCATGAATACCTGGCCGGCGTGGAACAGGGACAGGTAGAGGGCGAACAGGGCCGCCAGCGCCAGGCGCGGAAAGATGTTCAGCAACAGCAGCAGGGAGAAGCCGCAGCCGGCCACCGCGGCGGCGCGCAGGGCGCCGTCGCCGGCGTCGATCCAGAACAGGGTTGGCAGCTGCAGGAAGCACCATGCGCCGTGCAGGGCCTCCGCCGCCCGCAGCTGGTCGGTGAACGGCAGGATGCCCTGGCTGCCGGCCAGGCCGGTGATCTGCCCCGCCAGCGAGGCGAAGGCGGCGAGGTAGACCAGGGCCAGCAGGCACAGGAACAGTCCGCTGATCAGCCGGTAGTCTTCCGCCGGCCGCGCGGCCGCGGCGATTGCGCCGCGCAGCCGCGTAGCGGGTGTGGATCGGGTCACGCTCATGGCGACATCGGTTTGGCGGAGTGGAGCCGTGCCTGTCTTCAGCATGGACCCGCGCGGCGCAGCCCGCCAGTGTTCAGCCGCAGCAGTCGCTGCGGGATTGCTGGATGGGCGGGCAGGGGACATCCCCGTAGGAACAGAACACGCAGCAGTCGCCGGGCTGCGGGCGCAGCAGGGCGCCACAGCCGCGGCACTCGTAGAAGAACTGGCAGGCGTCGGTGGGCATGGTCTCCGTCGCCTGGTGTCCGCACTCGGGGCAGGTCAGGGTGGAGCGGAGCCGGAGCGGAGTCGGTTCGGACATGGCGGTCTCCATGCGGGGCGCGGCCGGATAGCCGGAAACGAGGAAAGGCCGCCCGGGGGCGGCCTTTCCTCGGGCTGCGGCATGGGCCGCAGGCCGGGGGGTTATCTCACCTTCACCTTCACCAGCTCCTCGCCCCCCTCGTCGCTGACATGCACCGCGCAGGCGATGCAGGGGTCGAAGCTGTGGATGGTGCGCAGGATCTCCACCGGCTGCTTGGGATCCACCAGCTGGTGGTTGTCCTGCAGCGCCGCCTCGTAGGCGCCCGGTACCCCCTTGGGATCCCGCGGGCCGGCGTTCCAGGTGCTGGGCACGACCGCCTGGTAGTTGGCGATCTTCTCGTTCTCGATGACGATCCAGTGGGCGAGTCCGCCGCGCGGGGCCTCCATGTAGCCGACGCCCTGGCACTTCTTCGGCCAGGTGGAGGGATCCCAGAGCGCCTCGTTGAAGGTCTTGAGATCGCCCGAACGGATGTTCGCCACCAGCTGGTCGTACATGCCCTGCATGGCGTCGACGATGATCTTGGTCTCCAGGGTGCGGGCGGCGGTGCGGCCGAGGGTGGAGAACAGGGCCTCCACCGGGATGTCCAGCTTGTTCAGCGTCATCCCCACCAGCTCCCTGGTCTGCTCGTGGCCGCGGGCATAGAGCATCAGGACGCGGGCCAGCGGGCCCACCTCCATGGAGTGGCCCTTCCAGCGCGGGGACTTCAGCCAGGAGTAGCCGTCGTCCACGTTGAGCTGCTCGAAGGGCGGCTGCGGACCGCCGCGGCCGTCATAGTCGAAGGCGGTCTCGCCCTGGTAGGGGTGCAGACCCTGCTCCTTGCCGCCTTTGTAGTCGTACCAGGAGTGGGATACGAACTCCTGGATCTGATCGTCGGCGTGCATGTCCACCTCGTGCACCGTGGAGAGATCCCGGTTGAGGATCGCGCCCGGCGGGATCATGTAGCCGGAGGGATCGCCCATGCCCTTGACCGGGTCCGGGAAGTCGCCGTAGGTGAGGAAGTTGCCGAGCCCCTCGCCGCGCGAGCCCCAGTCCTTGTAGAACCCGGCGATGGCCAGCGTGTCGGGCACGTAGACCTGGTCGACGAAGGAACGCATGCTGTCGATGACGTTCTGGATCTTCTGCAGGCCCACCACGTCCAGCGCGGTGCCACCCTGCTGGCCGGAATCGACGCTGATGGCCGACGGCGCGCCGCCCACCAGGAACATGGGGTGGGGGTTCTTGCCGCCGAGGATGGCGTGCAGGACCACCGCGTCGCGCTGCCAGGCGAGGGCGTCCAGGTAGTGGGCCACCGCCATCAGGTTCGCCTCCGGCGGCAGCTTGTAGGCCGGGTGGCCCCAGTAGCCGTTGGCGAAGATGCCGAGCTGGCCGCTCTCGACGAACTCCTTGAGCCGCTTCTGCACGTCGGCGAAGTAGCCCGGGGAGGACTTGGAGTAGTTCGACAGCGACTGGGCCAGCTCGGAGGTGGCCTTGGGGTCGGCGGAGAGCGCCGAGACCACGTCCACCCAGTCCAGCGCGTGCAGGTGATAGAAGTGCATCACGTGGTCGTGCACGTACTGGGCCGCGATCATCAGGTTGCGGATGAGCTCGGCGTTGGGCGGGATCCGGTAGTTCAGGGCGTTCTCGACGGAGCGCACCGAGGCGATGCCGTGCACCAGCGTGCACACGCCGCAGATGCGCTGGGCGAAGGCCCACGCGTCGCGCGGGTCGCGGCCACGAAGGATAATCTCGATGCCGCGGACCATGGTGCCGGACGAGTAGGCCGACTGGATGCTGTCACCCTCCATCTGGGCCTCGATACGCAGGTGGCCCTCGATGCGGGTGATGGGATCAACGACGATTCTTTCGCTCATTGTTGTCAGGCTCCAGGGTCATCAGGCTCCGGTGGATTCCGCTGCGGCCTTGGCGACCGGGTCGGACTCTTCGTCCTCCACCAGGTAGTCGGCCAGCAGCTCGGTGAGGCCCAGCACCTCCACGTCCATGTTGTAGTGCTCCAGCCCCTCCTCGAGGACGATGCGGCAGTTGGCGCAGGCGGTGACCATGGTGGTCACGCCCAGCTCCTCCAGCTGGCTCTTCTTGCGCTTGAAGGCCTTCAGCCGGAGCTCCTCGGCGCGTTCGTTCGCCGACACGCCGCCGCCGCCGCCACAGCACCAGTTCATCACGCCGTGGTCGTTCATCTCGCGGAAGTCCGTGGCCACCATGTTCAGCAGGTTGCGCGGCTGCTCCACCACGCCGCCGCGGCGCACGATCTGGCACGGGTCGTGGAAGGTCAGGGGGATGTCCTTGTGGCCCCGGGTGCGCAACTTGCCCTGCCGGCGCAGTTCGTCGAGCACCTCCAGGATGTGCTTGACCTCGAAGGTGAAGGGCCGGCCCATGAGGTTGGGCCCCTCCCAGCGGATGGCGGAGAAGGCGTGGCCGCACTCGGGGCTGATCACCGTCTTCACCTTGAGCTTCTCGGCGGCGTTGACGATGCGCGAGACGATCTCCCGGGCGATGTCCGAGGCGCCTATCTGGATGCCGCTGTTGGTGGCCTCGAAGGCGTCGGAGGAGAGCGTCCAGGTGACCCCCGCCTGCTTGAAGATGCGCGCCAGGGCGGCCAGGTACTCGGGGAAATTGATGATCTCCATGGAGGAGAGCAGCGGCATGTACTCCACCCCCTCCTGGTCCACGGGAATCTCCAGCCCGGTGTCGGCCTGCACGTGCTTGATCTGGGCCTGCACGGCCGGCCACTTGACGCCCATGGGGCTGCCGATGGTCACGGTGCGTTTGGTGGCGCCGATGACGCCCTCGGGCGCGTGGCCGGCGGCCGACATGCCCTCGCGCATCTTGCGCACCATGTAGGCGATGTCGTTGCCCACCGGGCAGACCATGGAGCAGCGTCCGCACAGGGTGCAGCTGTCATAGACCAGTTCGGACCACTCGGCCAGCTCCTCGTCGGTCACCGCCTTGGACAGGCCCACCAGCTTGCCCAGCCTGCCGAACAGGGTGTACTCCTGCTTCCACGTCCGGCGCAGGGGCTCGAGCTTGTGGATCGGGGTGTACTTCGGATCGCCGGTCTCGGTGTAGAACAGGCACGCCTCGGCGCACAGGCCGCAGTGGACGCAGCTCGAGAAGAAGCTGGCGATGGGGGCATCGAGCACCTCGCGGAAGGCATTGATGCCGCGTTCGAATGAAGCACTCATGACGCCACCTCCGTAAGACGGTTCCCATTGTTCATGACGCCGCTGTTCATGACGCCGCTGTTCATGACGCCGCTGTTCATGACGCCGCTGTTCATGACGCCGCCTCCGTTGGGGGAGTGCGGGTTGAGGGGGCGATCCGGTCGGCGGCCGGCGTCATTCACGGCCGTTCGCATCCCCGCTGCGCGGGGCCCCTGCTCTCTGATCATGACGCCACCCCCTTCCGGCCGGAGATGTCGCCGTTGTACCAGCGGGCGGCGAAGAGGCTGAAGGTGTGGAACAGCTTGGTGAAGGGCAGCGCCACCAGCAGCAGCTCCACGGTGAGGATGTGCAGCGCCAGCAGCAGGGTGTAGTTGAGGAACAGGTGGTGATAGGCCAGGTAGCCGGTCAGCAGCGGCAGCAGCGTCAGCGTCCAGGTGAGGTAGTCCTCGAAGGTGGAGAGGAAGCGCTTCACCGGGTCGGTGATGCGGTTGGCCAGCACCACGATGAGGGCGATGATGCTGATGATCGCCGCGGCGTCCACCACCGGGCTGGGCAGCCCCGGCCAGCTGAGGCCGATGAGGTTGCGGATGAGCTCGATGTGGGGCTCGAACAGCAGCACGGTGATGAACAGCCCGATGTGGAAGATGTAGCCGCCGATATAGGTGATCGGCGAGCGTTTCAGCATCCCCTCCGGGGGCAGGGAGCGGCCGAGGATGGTGCGGCCGCCCGAACCCCTGGACTCGGTGCGGGCGACGGCCAGGTCCGGCTTGCGTCCCAGGGAGTAGATCTCGATGAGACGCAGCGCGATCCCGAACAGGAAGATGGCCACGGCGATGATGAAGCCGGGGCCGCGCACCCACGTGAGGAGGTCCATGGCAGTCGAACTCATGGCTATTTCTCCAGGTCGTCGATGGTGACGGTTTGGTGCTTGGACTTGGCGTCGGCCTTGGCCTTGCGGTTGCGCATGGCCATGGCGGCCCCGGCGGCCACGCCCGCTGCGGCGGCGGCGCCGGCGACCAGGGTGACCGGGTCGTTGGGCACCGAGAGCGCCTTGTAGAAGCCGCCCATATCCCAGAAGTTCGGCTCGGAGCAGCCGATGCAGCCGTGGCCGGACTGGATGGGGAAGCTGGTGCCGGCGTTCCACTTGGTGGTGGCGCAGGCGTTGTAGGTGACCGGCGCCTTGCAGCCGAGCTTGAACAGGCACCAGCCCTTGCGCGCGCCCTCGTCGTCGAAGCTCTCGGCGAACAGGCCCTTGTCATAGAAGGGCCGGCGGTAGCAGCGGTCGTGGATGGTCTCGCCGTAGAAGACCTTCGGGCGGCCCACGGCGTCCAGTTCCGGGATGGTGCCGAAGGTCAGGTAATGGGCCAGCACGCCGGTGATGACCACCGGGATGGGCGGGCAGCCGGGCACGTTGATGATGGGCTTGTCCTTGATCAGGTCGCTCACCGCCACCGCGCCGGTGGGGTTCGGGTTGGCCTTCGGGATGCCGCCATAGGCCGCGCAGGTGCCCACCGCGACGATGGCCGCGGCGCCCTTGGCCGTCTCCAGCAGCATGTCCTTGTTGCTGATGCCGGCGATGGTGGAGTAGCCGGGGTTGCCCAGCGGGATGGAGCCGTCGACGATGAGGAGGTACTTGCCGTAGTTCTCCTTCATGGCCTCTTCGCGGGCGTGCTCCGCGGCGCTGCCGGCGGCGGCCTGGAGGGTGTGGTGGTAGTCCAGGGAGATCTGGCCCAGGATCAGACTTTCCACGGTGGGCGAGTGGGAGCGGGTCAGCGACTCGGTACAGCCGGTGCACTCCTGGAAGGAGAGCCAGATGACCGACGGTCGGCGGGCCTGCTCCAGGGCCGCGGCGATGGCCGGTACCATGCTGGGGGGCAGGGCCATGAGTGAAGCCGTGGTGGCGCAGAACTTCATGAAGCCGCGGCGGCTTACACCCTGGCGCCGGAGCGCTTCACCCAGGGTCTTGTCGTATGACATGGTGTCTTCCCTCCCTCGTCTGGAAGCGGATACCTATTCGTTTGCCTGCTGCTGCAATTGTTCCGAAAGCGCGTCGATCCCCTCCCGGATGTCCTCGGACTGGCTCCGGAGTATGGCCGGTACCTCGGTCACCTCGATGAAGCGGGACAGGATCTGGTCCTCGCTGTTGTAGTGGGTGATGAGCCATACCCCGGGGAAGCGCGTCTCCATGACGACGCTGGGACCGATGGCCGTCTCCAGCCGGGCGTTGATTTCTCCGGTCCCGAGTTCGGCCTCCAGGCGCGCCTCGTCGCCCGGTCCCATGGGAATGGAGCGCAGATCGATGACGGTCTCATCGCCGGCGGCGAGCAGCCGTTCCAGGGCGTGCCGGACCTCGTGCAGGAGGGGCAGTGCGTTGCCGTGGCTGACGGGTTCGCCGCCGCTTTCGGCACGGATGGGGATGTCGATGGGGCGTCCGGTCATTGTTTTATGACGCCTGGAAATATTAAGCAGTCCTTATGAAGCATTGTCGTGACTCCCGGAATCGTCAACCTTGACGATAATCAAGAAATTTCCATTTAGGTGGCGTCCTCGCGCCAGCGGCCGAGGAGGGAGGTCACGGCGGCGGCCGCCTCGGGGATGGATCTCGCCACGGCCGGCGAGGGCGCCTGCCCCCAGTCCAGG
The DNA here is from genome assembly GCF_003337735.1 of Thioalbus denitrificans. NCBI lineage: Bacteria > Pseudomonadati > Pseudomonadota > Gammaproteobacteria > Chromatiales > Ectothiorhodospiraceae > Thioalbus > Thioalbus denitrificans. The sequence goes on from NZ_QPJY01000009.1 coordinate 83,948, forward strand.
GACTCCGGTTCGATGCCCACCAGGGCCCGGTTGGCGGGAAAGCGGCCGCGGAGGAGGGCCATGGCCAGCAGGTCGCTGATGCTCACCTCGTGGGGCGTGCGCTTGCCGCTGTTCAGGTAGCGGTCCATCTCCTCGCCCTCGAACACGTGCACCGTCCCCGGCGCGCTGTCCATCCGGGCGGCGTCGATGACGATGAGGCTGTCGGCCTCCTCGATGGGAATGGCCAGGGTGAAGCTCAGGGTGCCGCCGTCCATGTACTCGACACCGGGCAGGTCGGGATGGTGTTCCTGGAGATAGGACAGCGCGTGGATCCCGGCGCCCTCGTCGGTCAGGAGGGTATTGCCGATCCCGAGCACCAGTGTAGTGTTCAAGTCCCTGGGTCCTTAGAGGCCTGGCATGCCCCATCGGTTGTTATCGCGCCGGCTGGCAGTGCCCGGCTTTTTCGGCAGTGTAGTACAAATCGGCAGGGGCGTGAGGGACCGGCCGCGACTTTTCCGGGATTGCGCCGATTTTGACTATCGTCAAGGTGCGCCCGCGTTGCCCCGCTAGAATTGAAAGCCCCGCGATGCAATCCATCGCCCGGGAACCGGCGCCCGGCCCGGTGGCGCCATGGGGGGGAGTGGTTCCGGCCTCCGCCTGTGGCTTTGCCGGTGTCGGGGGCGGTACCATGACAGCCCCGGCTACAGCAGTGCGGCAGCGAGGTGAGTGCAGGCCTATGTGTCTCGGAATTCCAATGCAGGTGGATGAGGTCAACGGTTTCGTGGCCCGCTGCTCGGCCAAGGGCGTGGAGCGGGAGGTCAACCTCTTTCTGATGCAGGGCGAGCCGGTGGATGTGGGCGACTACGTCATGGTCCACGTGGGCTACGCCATCCAGAAGATGACCGAGCAGGAGGCCCGTTCGGCCTGGGAGCTCTACGACGAGATGCTCGCCGCCGCCGGTCCCGCGGGGGGCTGAGGCCCCGATGCACGAGCTCGCCCTGTGCCAGGCCCTGCTGCGCCAGGTGGAGGCGGTGGCCGCGGAGCACAACGCCAGCTCGGTGAGCCGCATCCTGCTCCGCTACGGCCCGCTCTCGGGCGTGGAACCCCACCTGCTGCGCCAGGCCTACCCGCTCGCCGCCGCCGGCACGCCGGCCGAGGGCGCCGAGCTGGTGATGGAGGAGTCCCCCGTGCGGGTGCGCTGCCGGACCTGCGGCGTGGAGTCGGAGGCGGTCCCGAACCGGCTGGTATGCGCCGCCTGCGGCGACTGGCACACCGATCTCGTCAGCGGCGACGAGCTGCTGCTGGCGAGCCTGGAGCTGGACATCCCCGAAGATCCCGCGCCGGAGTAGTCTATTCTTGAGTACCGTGACCGCGCCCCCGCGGCGGGTCGCGAAACTTGCACCGGAGACGCTACCCCCATGTGTGACACCTGTGGCTGCAACATCACTCCCGGCAACCGGCACCTCATCATCGGCGAGGGCAAGCTGGCCCGCACCGAGGACGGCCGCACCGCGGTGAGCGTCCTCCAGGGCCTGCTGTCGGAGAACGACCACCAGGCCGCCCACAACCGCGAGCACTTCGACCGTCGCGGCATCCTCGCGCTGAACCTCATGTCCTCTCCCGGCGCGGGCAAGACCCGGCTGCTGGAGGCCACCATCGACGCCCTCAAGGGCGAGCTCGGCATCGCCGTCATCGAGGGCGACCTGGAGACGGAGAACGACGCCGAGCGGGTGCGCGCCCGCGGTGTCCCGGCCATCCAGATCGCCACCGGCAGCGCCTGCCACCTGGATGCCCACATGGTCCACGACGCGCTCCACCACCTGCCGCTGGAGGGGGTGGACATCGTCTTCATCGAGAACGTGGGCAACCTGGTCTGCCCGGCCAGCTTCGACCTCGGCCACCACCGCAACGTCATCCTGCTGTCGGTGGTGGAGGGGGACGACAAGCCGGCCAAGTACCCGGTGATGTTCCGCGCCGCGGACCTGATGCTCATCACCAAGACCGACCTGTTGCCGTTCCTGGACGACTTCGAGCCCGCCGCGGCCGAAAGGCACCTGCGCGCACTGGCCTGCGAGGCCCCCGTGCTGCAGCTCTCCGCCAGCAAGGGCCCCGGCATGGAGGAGTGGCTGGGGTGGCTGCGCGGGGAAGCGGCCGCCCAGCGCGAGCGCGCCACCCGCGGCGAGAGCCTGCGCCCCAGCGTGGCGCCCGACGCCCACGGGCATGATCACGATCACGCCCACCACCACGCCCACCCCTGAACCGGGAGAACGACACCATGCCGCAGACCGCCAGGCAGTGGCTCGAACACATCCGCGCCCTGGAGCTCCCGGAGCGGGTGCGCATCATGAACGTCTGCGGCGGCCACGAGCGCTCCATCACCATGGCCGGGCTGCGCGGCGCGCTGCCGGACAACCTGGAGCTGATCCCCGGCCCCGGCTGCCCGGTCTGCGTCTGCCCCGAGGAGGATGTCTACACCGCCATCCAGCTCGCCCTGCGCGAGCAGGTGACCCTGGTGGCCTTCGGCGACATGCTGCGGGTGCCGGTCAATGTGCCCAAGTCCGAGGCCCGTTCCCTGGACCAGGCCCGCGCCCGCGGCGGCGACGTGCGCCCCATCGCCTCGCCCACCGAGGCGGTGCGCATCGCCGAGGCCGATCCGCAGCGCCCGGTCGTGTTCTTCGCCGCCGGTTTCGAGACCACCACCGCGCCGGTGGCGGGCATGGTCGCCGAGGGCATTCCCGACAACCTCTCCATCCTGCTCTCCGGGCGCCTGACCTGGCCGGCGGTGGCCATGCTGCTGGACTCCGAGGCGCCGGGCTTCGACGCCCTCGTCGCCCCGGGCCACGTGGCCACGGTGATGGGGCCGGAGGAGTGGGAGTTCGTGACCGAACGCCACCACATCCCCGCCGCGGTGGCCGGTTTCAGCCCCGACAGCCTGCTGGCGGCCACCTACTCGGTGCTGCGCCAGCTCCAGGAGGAACGGCCGTTCCTCGACAACTGCTACCCGGAGCTGGTGCGCCCCGGCGGCAACCCGGCGGCGAAATCGTGCCTGGAGCAGACCATGCGCGTCGGCGACGCCACCTGGCGCGGCATCGGCACCATCCCCGATTCCGGCTTCCACCTGCGGCCCGAATACGCCGCCCACGACGCCCGCGTCCTGTTCCCCGGCTACGCCGACGAGGGCCGCAAGCGCGCCGGCGAGATGCCCCCCGGCTGCGACTGCGCCCGGGTGGTGCTGGGCAAGCTCTACCCCACCGACTGCCGCCTCTACGGCAAGGCCTGCACCCCCCGCAATCCCGTCGGCCCGTGCATGGTCTCCGACGAGGGCGCCTGCCGCATCTGGTGGTCCGCCGGCGCCCGGCCCGATCCCGAGGCCGCGACGGGATCCTAAGAAAGCAACAAATAGACAGGATTTACAGGATTGACGGGATTAACCCGCTATCCGGTATTGGGTTTTATTGCACGCAACCGGCGGATGTAACCAGATGCCGTGCTGCGACTACCGAAACGGGGACCGCGATTCTGTTGGCTTTTCACTATTTGCGTAATCTGTGTAATCTGCGGATAACTGTTTTTTTGAATCCTGTAAATCCTGTAAATCCTGTAAATCCTGTAAATCCTGTCTATTCATGAAAAACCCGTGACGAGTGACGAGAAAGGCGCCGTGGTGGCGCGGCGGCTGACCATCACCGGGCGGGTGCAGGGGGTGGGGTTCCGGCCGTTTCTCCACCGGCTCGCCCATGACACCGGGGTGCGGGGCTGGGTGCGCAACGTGGCCGGGCGGGTGGAGGCCCACGTGGAGGGCCCGGCGGAGTCGGTGGCGGCCTTCGTGGCGGGAGTGACGGCGCAGGCGCCGCCGCTGGCGCGGCCACGGCTGGAGACGGATGTCGAGGGTGTGCCCGGGGGGGCGGCTGAGTTCCGTATCCTCGGCAGCGGCGAGGGCTCCCCCGACCAGGCCAGCGTGCCGCCGGATCACTTCGCCTGCGACGACTGCCTGGCGGAGATGCGCGACCCGCACGCCCGCCGCCACCGCTATCCCTTCATCAACTGCACCCAGTGCGGCCCCCGCTACACCATCATCGACCACTTGCCCTACGACCGGCCCAATACCAGCATGGCCGGTTTCCCCCTCTGTCCCGAGTGCCGGGCCGAGTACGAGAATCCCCTCGACCGGCGCTTCCATGCCCAGCCCCTGGCCTGCGCGGCCTGCGGTCCGCGGCTGGAGTTCCGCGCGCCCGGGGTGGAGCCGGTGACGGGCAACGAGCCGGCCCTGGCCGCCTGCGTGGCGGCGCTGCGGGCGGGCCGGGTGGTGGCGGCCAAGGGCATCGGCGGCTACCACCTGCTCTGCGACGCGGCGAGCGCCGCCGCGGTGGCGCGGCTGCGGGCCAACAAGCCGCGCCCCCACAAGCCGCTGGCGGTGCTGGTGCCCCAGGCGGGCGCCGACGGGCTCGACGGCGTGCGCGCCGTGGCCGCGCCGGAGCCGGCGCACGCCGCCGCCCTGGCCGACCCCATGCGCCCCATCGTGCTGACGCCGGTGCGCCCCACCGCGCCGCTGGCCGAGGGCATCGCCCCCGGGCTCGGCGAGGTGGGGCTGATGCTGCCCTACAGCCCCCTTCACCACCTGTTGCTGGAGGCCTTCGGCGGTCCGCTGGTGGCCACCTCCGCCAACCTCAGCGGCGAGCCGGTGCTCACCGACGCCGGGGCGGTGGAGTCGCGCCTGGGGCGGGTGGCGGAGGGGTATCTGCACCACGACCGGCCCATCCGCCGGCCGGCGGACGACGCGGTCTACCGGGTCATCCGCGGCCGCCCCCGGCCCATCCGCCCGGGCCGCGGCGGGGCGCCGCTGGAACTGGAGCTGTCCCGGCCGGTGGCGCGGCCGGTGCTGGCGGTGGGGGGGCAGATGAAGAACACCATCGCCCTGGCCTGGGGGCGGCGGGCGGTGGTCTCGCCCCACATCGGCGAGCTGGGCGCGCCGCGCAGCCAGGCGGTGTTCGAGCAGGTCGTCACCGACCTGCAGGCGCTCTACGGGGTGCGGGCCGAGCGGGTGGCCTGCGATGCCCATCCCGACTACAGCGCCTCGCGCTGGGCGCGGGGCTGCGGACTTCCGGTCATCCCGGTGTTCCACCACCATGCCCACGCCGCCGCCCTGGCGGGAGAGCGCGGCCTGGACGAGGCGCTGCTGGTCTTCGCCTGGGATGGTACCGGCTACGGCGCCGACGGCACCCTCTGGGGCGGCGAGGCGCTGCTGGGCCGGCCCGGCGGCTGGGAGCGGGTGGGCGCCCTGCGCCCGTTCCGGCTCCCCGGCGGGGACAAGGCCGGGCGCCAGCCCTGGCGCAGCGCCCTGGCGCTGGCCTGGGAGACGGGCAGCGACTGGGATGCCGCCCCGGGTGACCGGGCGCTGCTGCGGGCCGCCTGGGAGCGGGGACTCAACACTCCGCTCTCCAGCGCCGCGGGACGGCTCTTCGACGCCGCCGCGGCCTGGGTGCTGGGCATCACCGAGGCGAGTTTCGAGGGCCAGGGCCCCATGTGGCTTGAGGCGGCCGCGACCGGCGCCCTGGCGGACACGGCGCCGGCAGTGCCGCTAATCCGGGATGAATCGGGCCTGTGGCGCAGCGACTGGGCGCCGCTGGTGCCCTGGCTGCAGGACGCCGGGCTCCCGGCGCAGGTGCGCGCCGCCGGCTTCCACGCCGCGCTGGCCGGCGCCCTCCTGGACCAGGCCCGCGCCGTGCGCCATGATTGCGGCGTCACCCGGGTGGGCCTCACCGGCGGGGTGTTCCAGAACCGCCTGCTCACCGAGCTGGCGGCCGACCGGCTCGAGGCCGACGGCTTCGAGGTCCTTCTCCACGAGCGCGTCCCGGCCAACGACGCCGGCATCAGCTTCGGCCAGATCGTGGAAGCCACGGCTGCGGATTGATTATTAACGCGAAGATGCGTGAGTGCGTGAGTGCGTGAATGCGTGAGTGCGTGAATGCGTGAATGCGTGAATGCGTGAGTGCGTGAAGGGTCAATGGATAATGGACAAAGGATAAAGGTGGCTGGAGCCGAACGGGGACGCTCTGAACACGGAACACGGAACACTTTACGCGATACGCATGTGGGGGACGGTGCCGCCTTTTCCCACCACTCATCACTCATTACTCAATCCGTTCTTGGCGTCGTCGCGTTGAAAACAACAGACCAAGGGAACCGAACGATGGAATTCAGTCATATCTCCCTGGCCCACGGCAACGGCGGGCGGTTCATGCGCGAGCTGATCACCGGGCTGTTCGCCCGCCACCTGGGCAACCCGTGGCTGGACACGGACGTGGACGCGGCGCGGGTGCCCATCGGGGACCATGGCGAGATCGTGGTGACCACCGACGGCTTCACGGTGCAGCCGCTGGAGTTCCCGGGCGGCAATATCGGCAGCCTGGCGGTGCACGGGACGGTGAACGACCTGGCGGTGGCCGGCGCCCGGCCCCTCTACCTCACCCTCAACGCCTTCATCGAGGAGGGGCTGGAGCTGGCGCAGCTGGAGCGATTCCTGGCGGCCATGTCGGCGGCGGCCACCGAGGCGGCCGTGCACATCGTGGCCGGCGACACCAAGGTGGTGCCGCGGGGTCAGGGCAGCGGCGTCTACTTCGCCACCACCGGCATCGGGGTGCGCGAGCACGGGATCGAGCTGGGCATGGGCCGGATCCTGCCCGGTGACCGGGTTCTCGTGAGCGGTCCGGTGGGGGATCACGGCACCGCCGTGATGCTGGCCCGGGAGGAGTTCGGCCTGCGCGGGGACCTGGCCTCGGACGCCGCCTCGGTGCTGCCCGTGACCCAGGCCCTGCTCGGCGTGCCGGGCCTGCGCTTCATGCGCGATCCCACCCGCGGCGGTCTGGCCACGGTGGTGCACGAGATCGCCCATGCCACCGGCGCCACCGTGCGGCTGCAGGAGCCGGACATCCCGGTGCGCGATCCCGTGCGTTCGGTGTGCGAGATGCTCGGCTACGATCCCATGTATCTCGCCTGCGAGGGCCGGGTGGTGTCGGTGGTGGCGCCGGAGTCGGCGGACGCCGCCCTGGCGGCCATGCGCTCGGTCGGCTGCCCCGAGGCCGCCATCGTCGGCGAGGTGGCGGCGGGCCGCGCCCAGGCGGTGCTGGTCACCGAGCTCGGCGGCGAGCGCCTGCTGGAGGAGCTCGAGGACGACCCCCTGCCGCGCATCTGCTGAGTGTTTTGTTAATAGACAGGATTCACAGGATTAACGGGATTTTTATTGTGCGCTCCCCGGAAAGGGGGATGTGGTGTCGGCCGGAGTCATCCGGCCGGACACCCTCCGGTTTTACGCCGTTTCATGGATGGACCCGTGACCAGTCTCCGTTCCCTGTTATCCGTAACCTGTAACCCTGATTCTTAATAGACAGGATTTACGGGATTGAACGTGCATGTATCGTGATTGGGCAATACTCTGACGGAACACGGAACACGGAACACGGAACACGGAACACGGAACACGGAACACGGAACACGGAACACGGAACACGGAACACGGAACACGGAACACGGAACCATCCGCACCGCGGCGCTCCGATTCGATGCCCTGCCCGGCCGGATGAATCCGGCCCTACGCACTGACGCACTCACCCACTCACGGACTCACGCACTCACGCACTCACGCACTCACCCATCACCACCCATCCGTCCCGCTCCTCCACCGGCAGCGGCTGCAGGCCCCGGCCGGCGCAGGGGCCGGCGATGCAGTGGCCGTCCCCGATGCGGAACAGGGCGGCGTGGGTGGCGCACTGGAGGTGTTCGCCCTCCGGGTCCAGGAACGCGTCCGGGAGCCACTCCAGCGGTACACCCGTGTGGGGACAACGGTTGCGGTAGGCGCGCAGCAGGCCGTCGCGGCGCACCACCACCACGCCGTAGCCCTCCGGGTCGGCGGGGTTGTCGAAGCCCCGGGCCGCGCCCTCCGGCAGCGCCTCCGCCGGACAGAGCCGCCTCACCCGGCGTCTCCCGCCAGGCCGTCCAGCCCCGCCTGACCGCACTTGCGTCCCGCCAGCCGGCCGGCACGGTCGATGGCCTGGCCGACGGGGGCGCCGTCGAGGAGGGCGTGGATGATGCCGGCGTTGAACACATCGCCCGCGCCCAGGGTCTCCACCACCCGCGGCGGCGGATAGGCCGGGCTCTGGTGCAGGGTGCCGTCGGGCTCCAGGGCCCAGGCGCCGGCCTCGCCCCAGGCGCATACGAGCAGGGCGTCCGGGTTGCGCGGCTGCAGATCCGCCAGCAGGTCGGGTGCGCTGCCGTAGCCGCGGGCCTGGGCGAAACGGCGCGAGAACAGCAGCACGTCGGCCAGCGGCAGCAGCGCGTCGATGCCCTCGTGGGGCTTCTCCACCTCCAGCGAGCGCCGGGCGCGGGGCGCGGTCCGCGCGGCGTGCTCCAGCATGCGCCGGGTCTCCGCCAGGTTGCGCCCCTCGAAGTGAATCCAGTCGAAGGGGGCGAGGTCCACCACCGCGAAGTCGAGGAAGCCGAACTCGGGCAGATCGCGGTAATGGATAATGGTGCGCGATCCATTGCGCCGATTCAGCGTAACGTAGGAGGTGGGAACCCTGCCCCCCGCGACGACCCGGCAGGGGGTGGTGACGACGCCGTGGCGCTCCAGGTCGCCACGGATGCCGGCGGCGTCCGCCTCGTCGCTGAGCACGCCGCCCCAGTGGCAGCGGTGGCCGTGCTGGGCGAGGACCACGAGGGTGTTGGTGGCGTTGCCGCCGCGGGCGCGGCGCTGCGCCAGCGCGCGCACCTCGGCGTCCTCGGCGGGGTAGCCGTCCACCTCGTTGATGATGTCCAGGGTCGCGATACCGATGCCGAGCACGGTGGCCATGGGAACTCCTCGGTTACCGGGGGATCTCATTCATGAAGAGGGCCAGGCAGGTTAACAGACCATGAGCGATACGCGCTATCCCACGCCGGAGGCGGCCGAGGCCGCCTTCTACCAGGCATTCGAGGCGGCCGACCTCGCTGCCATGCTGACACTCTGGGCCGATGACGACACCATCGCCTGCGTCCATCCGGGGGCACCCCTGCTGCAGGGACGCTACGCGGTGTCCGAGAGCTGGCGCGGGATTCTCACCGACCCCGGCCGGATGAGCATCCACACGGAGACCCTGTCCCGGCACGTGGGCGACGGGATGGCGGTTCATGTCCTCCACGAACACATCACCCTGCCGGGGGAGGAGACGCCCCGCGATCCGGTGATGGTCACCAATGTCTATCGCGAAACGCCCGCCGGCTGGCGCATGGTGCTCCACCACGCCTCCCCGGTCCTGCGCCGCAACCCGGAGCCGGAGGCGCGGGCAACGGTGCACTGAGTCGCCGCCGCTCGGCAGTCCTTCAGTCGCCGATCCGGTTGCGCAGGCCGGCTACCGGTTCCCGGAGCAAACCCACAGCCAAGGAGATCCGATGATGCATCGATTACCGGTCGCAGGCCTGATCCTGCTGCTCACCGCCTGCGGTGGCGGTCCGTCCCTGGACGGCACCTATCTCGGCGATCCCGCCCCGGCGCGTGACGCCCTCGCCGGTCCGGCGGCGCGCATCGCCGCGGGCACCAGCGGGGAGATCGTCGACGTCAGCCTGGTGGTGGAGCGGGATGCCGCCCACCTGCTCGTTCGCGCCGCCGGTGGCGAGAACCTGGACTCCTTCGCCGCCGCGCGTGATGGCGCCGTCCTGGATGTCGATCCCGGCACCGGCGCCTCCCTCCGCTTCGTCCTGCAGGAGAGCGGCGACCTGGAGTGCACCGGCTGCGGCGCGCTGGGCCTGCCGTCCCGCTGGTACCGGCAGTAGCAAGCGTGGTTCAGATCAGCCCGTGGAAGGGCTGTACCTCCACCGGGTCGCCGGGCTCCACCCCGCCCTGGTCGTGGCCGAGGACGACGAAGCAGTTGGCCTCGCTCATGGAGCGCAGGATGCCCGAGCCCTGGGCGCCGGTGGTGCGCACCACCAGGCGGCCGTCGGCGTCCCGGTGCAGCACGCCGCGCTGATACTCGGTGCGGCCGGGGCGCTTCTTCAGGGCGGTGAGGCAGGGCACGGTGAAGCGGACGGGGTCGGTGTCCGTTTCGCCCTGCAGGCGGCGCAGCAGGGGCTGGGCGAACTGGTAGAAGGCCACCATCACCGCCACCGGGTTGCCGGGCAGGCCGATGAAGGTGGACGCACCCAGGCGGCCGAAGGCGAGGGGGCGCCCCGGCTTCATGGCGATTTTCCAGAAGTCGACCCGGCCGAGCTCGGCCAGGGTCTCCCTCACGTAGTCGGCCTCGCCCACGGAGACGCCGCCCGAGGTTATCACCACGTCGGCCATGGCGGCGGCCTCGCCGAAGGCGGTGCGCAGCGCCGCCGGGGTGTCCCGCACCACCCCCATGTCCAGCACTTCGACGCCCAGGCGCGTGAGCATGCCGTGCAGGGTATAGCGGTTGCTGTCGTAGATCTCCCCTTCACCGAGGGACTCGCCGATGGAACGCAGCTCGTCTCCGGTGGAGAAGAAGGCCACCCGCAGGCGCCGCCGCACCCGTACCTCGGCCACCCCCAGGGAGGCGAGCAGCCCCAGCTCGGCCGGGCCGATCCACTGGCCGGCGTACAGCGCCGGCTGGCCGGCGGCCAGATCCTCGCCGGCCTGGCGGACGTTCTGGCCGCGGCGGTGGCCGCCGTCGATGCGGATGGTGTCCCCGTGCCGCTCCGCATGCTCCTGCATCACCACTGAATCGGCCCCGGCGGGCATCATCGCACCGGTCATGATGCGCACGCACTGGCCGGCGGCAACCGCGCCGGGAAAGGGCGTTCCGGCGTAGGCGGTGCCGATGACGGCCAGCTCGGCGCTGCCCCCGGCGGGCAGGTCGGCGCCGCCGAGGGCGTAGCCGTCCATGGCGGAGTTGGTATGGGAGGGGACGTTGACCGGGGAGAGCACCTCCCCGGCCAGGACCCGGCCCAGCGCGCTGCGCAGGGCGATCTTCTCCACCCCGGCCACGGGGGCGATATCGGCGCCCATGCGCGCCAGGGCCGCCGCCACGCTCAGCACCCCGGCTTCCGCGTCATCGGCGCAGCTGGGCTGTCGGGCCACCGGTTTCGTGTCGTTCATAGGCTGTCCTTCCGCAGGTAGTCGAGGATGAAGCCGGCCACCTGCGCCGGGGCGTCGAGGTCCAGCACCGGGATGGCGGGGACCGGCTCCAGCGGCGCGTCGGTGGCGACGGCGAGTACGCGCGCATCCCGAGGATACAGCAGGGGCTGGCCCAGGGCAGGCCGGTGCAGCTCGATTTTCGGGATCGGCGCGCGCTTGAAGCCTTCCACCAGTACCAGGTCCGCGGCGTCCGGGTCGAGGCGGCCCAGCATCTGCGCCAGGTCGGGGCGCTCCGTGCGCTCCGGCGTCTCGGCCATCAGGACCCAGCGCTGGCGGGAGGCCACCAGCACCTGCTCGGCGCCCGCCTCGCGCAGCCGGTAGCTGTCCTTGCCCGGGTGGTCCACGTCGAACTCGTGGTGGGCGTGCTTGAGCAGGGCGATGCGCAGCCCCTCGCCGCACAGGAGCGGGATGACCCGCTGCAGCAGGGTGGTCTTGCCGGTGCCGCTCCAGGCGGCGATGCCGAGGATGGGGACGGGGAAGGCGGGCGCGGTCATGGTTCCTGGCGCAGCCGCTGTTCCAGCGCCTGCAGCTCTTCGGGCGTGTTCACGTTGAGGAAGGTCTCGGGCCGGTCGCTGAAATCCACCCGGGCGACGCGGTGACGGGCGAACCAGCGGTCGATCTTGCGCTCGCCGCTGTCGAGGTAGCCGGTCAGGTCCTCCAGCAGCCGGGTGTGCAGCAGCGAGAAGACCGGCTGCAGGCGCTCGCCGTCGTGGGCGACCGCGAGGTCGGCCCGTTCCGCCTCCAGGGCGGACAGCAGCCGCTGCGCCAGGTCGCCCGGGAGCAGGGGCGAGTCGCAGGGGGCGGTGAGGATGAGCGGGGTGGGGGCGGCCTGCATGGCGCTGGCCATTCCGGCCAGCGGTCCGGCGAAGGAGCCGTCCAGGTCGGGCACGACGGGGTAGCCGAACCCGGTATAGCGGTCGAGATTGCGGTTGGCGTTGATGAGCAGGTCGCCCACCTGGGGAGCGAGGGCGGCGATGGCGTAGGTGATGAGCGGCCGGCCGCCGAGCTCCAGCAGCCCCTTGTCCATACCGCCCATGCGCCGTGCCCGGCCCCCGGCCAGGATCACGCCGGTGATGCGGCTGCGGGCTCCGGAGCGGAGGGGCTGGCTCATGCCAGCGCGGTCGCCATGGCCGGTTGGAGCGGGACCGCGCGGATTCTCCGCGGCGTGTCGTCCTCCTGCCGCAGCCGGCCCTCCTCGAGGGTCAGGATCAGGTCGGCCAGGGGCGTCATCTCCTGCAGCTCGTGACTGCTGATGAGGATGCCCATGCCCTCGTCGCGCAGGCGCCGGACCAGGGCCTGGGTCTGATCCCGGGCGGCCTGGTCCATGCTGGCGGTGGGCTCGTCGAGCAGCAGCAGGCGCGGCTGCAGCACCCGGGCGCGGGTCAGCGTCACCCGCTGTTTCTCGCCGCCGGAGAGGGTGCGCGCGTTGCGCCCGGCCAGGTGCGAGAGGCCGGCCCATTCCAGCGCCTCGCCGACCGTCGCCCGGATGCGGCGTCGGGGCCAGCCCGCCTGTTCCAGGCCGTAGGCCACGTTGGCCTCCACGCTGCGGTCGAACAGGTAGGGCTGCTGGTGCACGTAGATCGCCTGGCTGCGGCAGAGCTGGCGGGCGGCATGCCACGGCCGCCGTTCGCCGCCGGACTCCACCAGGCCGCCGTCCGGGGCCTCGAGGCCGGCGAGGATCTTCATCAGGGTGCTCTTGCCGGCGCCGTTGCGGCCCTTGAGCAGGAGGCAGGTGCCGGGATGGATGCTCAGCTCCGGGATGCGGAACAGGCAGCGCCCGTCGAAGGACTTGTGCAGGTCCAGGAAGCGCAGCACCGGGGTGTTCGGTTCGGGTGTCATGTGCGTAGTTCGCCCTTGCCCTGGAACACGCCCAGGGTGAAGTTCAGGACCAGCGCCATCAGCAGCAGGACCAGGCCCAGGGCGATGCCCTGGGCGAATTCGCCCTTGCTGGTTTCCAGCGCGATGGCGGTGGGGATGTTGCGGGTCACATTGAGGATGTTGCCGCCCACCATCATGGAGCTGCCCACCTCGGCGATGATGCGCCCGAAGGCGGCCAGCACCGCCGCCAGCAGGCCGAAGCGCAGCTCGTGCATCAGCGTGAGCATGGCCCGCCACGGCGGGGCGCCCAGGGTCAGCGCCGTCTCCCAGGCGCGCCGGTCGGCGCCCTGGATGGCGGCGTGGCCCATGGCCACCAGGATGGGGAAGGCGAGCAGGAACTGGCCGATGATCATCGCCTCCTGGGTGAACAGCAGGCGCAGGTCCCCCAGCGGGCCGTTGCGCGAGAGCGCCATGTAGACGCTCAGCCCCACCACCACCGCCGGCACGGCCAGCAGGGTGTTGAAGGTGGAGATGAGCGCCCGCCGCCCGGGAAAGCGCCCGTGGGCGAGGAGGAAGGCCAGCACCAGGCCGGGCGGCGTGGCGTAGAGGATCGCCTGCAGGGAGACCTTCAGGGAGATGCCGATGATGGCCCACAGGGCGGCGTCGCCGCTGAACAGCAGCGCCAGGGCGCGGGTCGTGGCCTGTCCCAGGCTCTCCATGGACGGTGTCAGCTCCGGTTCATTTCTTCGCCATGGTCACCGCCACCGGGGTGAACAGCGGCTGGTCGTTGATGGTGAAGTCGCGGATGATGGCCTGGCCCTCCGGCGAGGTGATCCAGGCGATGAGCTCCAGCGCGCCCATGTAGTTGGTGTCCGGATAGCGCTGCGGGTTCACCGCCATGACGCCGTAGGGGTTGAACAGGCGCCTGTCGCCCTCGGTGAGCACCTCGAGCGGCAGCTTGCCGCTGTAGGCCAGCCAGGTGCCGCGGTCGGCGAGGGTGTAGGCGTCGAGCTCGCCCGCCATCTGCAGCACCTTGCCCATGCCCTGGCCGGCCTCCCGGTACCACTCGCCGCCGGGCTGCACGCCGGCGTCGCTCCACAGGGCGCGCTCCTTCTTGTGGGTGCCCGAGTCGTCGCCGCGGGAGATGAACACGGCCTGTTTCGCGGCGATCCGCTTGAGGGCCTCCGTGGCGTCGCTCAGCCCCTTGATGCCGGCCGGATCGGAGGCCGGACCGACGATGACGAAGTCGTTGTACATCACGTCACGGCGGTTGACGCCGTAGCCGGCCTCCATGAAGGCGTCCTCGGCGGGGCGCGCGTGGACCAGCACCACGTCCACATCGCCCTCCTGGCCCATGCGCAGGGCCTTGCCGGTGCCCACCGCGATCACGTGCACCTTGGTGCCGGTGCGGGCCTCGAAGGGGGGCAGCAGCTTGGCCAGCAGGCCGGAATTGTCGGTGCTGGTGGTGGTGGCGAGCCGGATGACGCCCTGTTCCGTCGCCAGCGCATTGGTGCCCAGGCACAGCCCGAGCGCCGCCGTGGCCGCGATCAGAATCTTCCGTAGCATGGGTTTCTCCTTATATGGCGAAGTAATGAAAAACATTGTCGTTCGCAATCAGCCACGGATAAGATGCAATCGAGGTGCCAGCGCGACGGTGTCCGTGAGAGCCGCGCGCCGAGGGGGGCAACACCCCGGCATCGTGCCGAGTGTGGGTCAATTTGTCGTAGTCCGCGGTCCGCGGCGGACACTTTGACCTATGCGCTTCGGCACGGCGGTCGTCCCGGGATGGGATTTTTCCCGGGCCGCGCCGCACGGGACAGATGCGGATGTGAGGCGGATATGACCGAGACAGCCTTGAAGCGGTTGGAAAATGCCGTGCCCGGTGAGGGCGCGAACGATGCGCCCGGCCTGGGCATCCAGGGTTCCATCCTGGTGGTGGACGACGAACCGGGAATCCGCAGCTTCCTGCAGCGATCCCTGGCCAAGAACTATCCCCTGGTGGAGGTGGCCGAGAACGTGGAGCGGGCCGAGGCCCTGCGCCAGCGCTGCCACTTCGACCTCATCATTCTCGACATCCGGCTGCCGGGCAAGTCGGGCGCGGAGTGGCTGGAGGAGCTGCGCGGGCAGGGCATCCGCACCGAGGTCATTTTCATGACCGCCTACGCGGACCTGGAGACGGCCATCACCGCCCTGCGCGCCGGGGCGTCGGACTTCATCCTCAAGCCCTTCCGGCTGGAGCAGATGCTCGCCTCGGTGCGGCGCTGCCTGGAGCAGCGCTGGATGGCGCGGGAGAATTTCCTGCTGCGCCGCCAGGTGCAGAGCCTGTTCGGCATGGACGGCATGGTCGGCCATACCCAGGCGATGCGCGACGTGGCGGCGGTGATACAGCGGGTCTCGCCCACCCCCTCCACGGTGCTCATCGAGGGCGAGTCGGGCACCGGCAAGGAGCTGGTGGCCCGCTCCATCCACCGCAACAGCGGCCGCAAGGGTCCCTTCGTGCCCATGAACTGCGGCTCCATCTCCGCGGAGCTGCTGGAGAGCGAGCTGTTCGGCCACGCCAAGGGCGCCTTCACCGGCGCCCACGCCGCCCGCGAGGGGCTGTTCAGCTACGCCAACGGCGGCACCCTGTTCCTGGACGAGATCGGCGAGATGCCCCTGGCCATGCAGGCCAAGCTGCTGCGGGTGCTGGAGGAGCGGGCCATCCGGCCGGTGGGAACCGACCGGGAAGTGCCGGTGGATGTGCGCATCCTCGCCGCCACCAACCGCCGGCTGGCGGACGAGGTGGCGGCCGGGCATTTCCGCGAGGACCTCTTCTACCGCCTCAACGTGCTGACCCTCACCGTGCCGCCGCTGCGCGAGCGGGTCGAGGACATCCCGGACCTGGTGCGCTTCTTCGTCGGCAGCCTGTCCCGCGAGCTGGGGGTGCCGGTACTGGAGTTCCGGGACGATGATCTGCGCCGGCTGGCCGTCTACAGCTGGCCGGGCAACGTGCGCGAGCTGCGCAACGTCATCGAGCGGGCCCTGCTGCTGGGCAAGCCGCCCGGCGACTGCCTGGTGGGCGCCGCGCGCGGGGCGGAGGCCGCGGAGGCGGCCGCCGAGCAGGGCTATTCCCTGGATCTGCCGCTGGATGAGGTGGAGAAGCGCCACATGCTGGCGGTGCTGCAGGCCGCGGAGGGCAACAAGTCCGAGGCGGCGCGGCGCCTGGGTGTCTCCCGCAAGACCCTCGAGCGCAAGCTGCAGGCCTGGGGAGAGGGGTGAGTGGCGATGAGCGGGATGCCGGCCCGCGGCGGCCGGCGCCGCCTGCGCCGCCCCTGAGCGGGGTCCGGGAGATGTGTCTGCCGTGATGGGCCTGCGTCGCTGGCTGCCCGACACGCTGCCCCTGCGCTACAAGCTCCTGGCGCTGGCCCTGGTGCCCGTGCTGCTGGTGATTCCGGGCATCCTGGCGCTCACCATCCACTGGGGCAGCGGCCTCAATATCCAGTACCTGCTGCTCAAGTCCAACACCGATCTCTCCGTGGCCCGGGATGCCTTCCAGCGCACCCAGCGGGACTACCTCGAGCGCCTCGGCCGCCTGGCCGACTCCCGCGCCTTCCGCCTCCACCTGGACCGTGGCGATCTCGTGGCCGCCCAGGCCCAGGTGCAGTCGCTGGTGCGGCGATCCGGGTTCGACTTCGCCCGCCTCACCGACACCCACGGCCGGCCCCTGGCCGGGGACGGGCCCGCCAGGCCGTCGTCGCTGCAGGGCCGCGCCGCCGGGGGGGTGCCGGCGATGGGAGTGGAGATCTACAGCCACTCGGAGCTGGCGCGGGAGGACCCCCACCTGGCCGACCGGGTGCAGCTGCCGCTGGTGCGCACGCCCCGGGCGGGGCCCACGGATCGCACCCTGGAGGACCGCGGCATGGTGCTGCACGCGGTCTACCCGGTGATGGATGCGGACGGCAGGGTGAATGCCCTGCTGGAGGGAGGGGTGCTGCTCAACGGCAACCTCGCCTTCGTGGATGCCATCCGCGATCTCGTCTACGGGCCGGGCAGCCTGCCGGAGGGCGGGATCGGCACGGTGACGGTATTCCTGGACGACGTGCGCATCGCCACCAACGTGGAGCTGGAGCCCGGCGTGCGCGCCGTCGGCACCCGGGTCTCGGCGGCGGTGCGCGAGCAGGTGCTGGAGCGCGGCGAGCCCTGGTCCAACCGCGCGTTCGTGGTCAACGACTGGTACATCGCCGCCTACGAGCCCATCACGGATGTGCGCGGCGAGCGGGTGGGAATGCTCTACGCCGGGTTCCTGGAGGCGCCGTTCAAGAACGACTACCAGGAGACCCTGGCGGTGCTGCTGCTGATGTTCGCCCTCGCCCTGGCGTTCGCCGCCTGGCTCGCGGTCGCGGGAGCGGGCTCCATCTTCAAGCCCATCGAGACCCTCACCGCGGTGGTGCGCGCCACCCAGGCGGGCCAGCACGTGCGCATCGGCCCGGTGGGCGCCCGCGACGAGGTGGGCGAGCTGGCGCGCCAGTTCGACGCCATGCTCGACCTGCTCGAGGAGCGCAACCGCCAGATCCGCCAGGCCGCCGACGGCCTCGAGCAGACGGTGGAGGCGCGCACCGAGGAGCTCAGGCGCAAGAACCGCGAGCTGGAAGGCACGATCCGGACGCTCCATGAAACCCGCCAGCAGCTGGTGACGGCGGAGAAGTTCGCGGCGCTGGGCAAGCTCTCCGCGGGCATCGCCCACGAAATCAACAATCCCACGGCCATCCTGCTGGGCAACCTGGAGCTGCTGGTGCAGGAGCTGGGGGAGGCCGCCCGGCCCGCCCAGGGCGAGATCGAGCTCATGTACGAGCAGATCGAGCGCATCAACACCCTGGTGAAGAACCTGCTCAACTACGCCCGTCCCGCCGAGTACGCCGCCCAGCTCGACACCGCCGACCTGGGCAACGTGCTGGAGCGCGCCGGCACGCTCTCCCGCCACCTGGCCGGCAAGGCCGGGGTGCGGGTGAGCATCGAGCACCGCGCCCGCACCCCGGTGCGGATCAACACCAGCGAGCTGCAGCAGGTGCTGATGAACCTGGTCATCAACGCCATCCAGGCCCAGCCCGGTGGTGGAGTGGTGGAGGTGACCAGCGACGACTGGGAGGACCGGGGGGTGGTGATCGGGGTGCGGGACGAGGGCCACGGCATCCCGTCCGAGCAGCTGGCCAAGGTGTTCGATCCCTTCTTCACCACCAAGGACCAGGAGGGCGGCACCGGCCTGGGCCTGGCCATCAGCTACGGCCTCGTGCGCCGCACCGGCGGCCACATCACCGCGGAGTCGGAGGTGGGGCGCGGCACCCTGTTCCAGGTCTGGCTCCCCCGCGAGCCGCGCACGGAGAACGCCGGCGAGGGCTGGCTCAACCTGTTCGGCTGATTTGGATTTATCCGCAGATTACGCAGATTACGCCGATGTAAAGGACGGGAGTTGTCCGGTTCGTCCCTGTGACCGTCAGTGCGCCTCCGATGCCAGTGCGCTGACAGTACGTACAGTCCTGCAACCCCAATCTGCGAAATCTGCGTAATCTGCGGATAAATCGAATAACCGGCTACTCGGCCCAGACCAGCCGGCCGTGCTCGGCGAAGTCGTAGCCGCCGAGGTCGCGGGCGATGGCCTCGCACTCGGGCTCGGCGAGGTGTTCCATCAGGCGCTGGAACAGGTGGCGGAAGTAGATCTTGCGGTTCAGGACCAGGTCGAAGGCTTCCCAGCCGAGGTGTACGAAGCCCAGCCCGAACTCGGTGGCCGCCGCGCGCACGCCGGGGGCCGCGTCCGCCAGCCCCATGGCCAGGGCCGCGGCCGCCTCGCGCTCGGAATGGGCGGTGAGCGCCGGGCGCAGGAGCGACTCCTCCAGGCCGTCGCGGGCCAGCGCCTCCTGGAGGAAGCGCCGCGAGCCCGCGCCCTCCTGGCGCATGGCCCAGCGCAGGCCGCCGTGGAACAGCGCCTGGGGGTCGTGGTCGGCGGCGGCGCCCGGGGCCACCATCAACCCCTGTTCACGCAGGAAGACCCGCACCATGACCCAGTCGTGGTGCTGGGGATAGTGCTTGATCAGTCCCGGGTGGCGGTTGCGGCTCTCCTCCACGGGGCCCCAGTGGATGCCGCAGGCGTCGGCGCGGTGGCGGGCCAGCAGGGAGAGGCCGAGGCGGGTGCCGGTGCTGGTGTAGCTGATGAGGGCGTTGCCGCCGATCTCGGCGGCCAGGTGCATCACCGCGCGGTAGAGCAGGGGGTCGTCGCTGCCGGCCAGCACCAGGCGGTCGGTCAGCACGCCGCCGTGGCTGGTCTCCACCATCCACTGGTCCACGAGCTCGCGGGGGAACATCCACTTGCCGGTGATCTTGGTGCCGGGCAGCTTGCCCTCGGCCACCAGGGCGTAGACCTTCTTCTCGTTCAGGCTCAGGTAGTCGGCCACCTGGCGCACGGTCATGAAGCGCGGCGGCGCCTGGTCCCCCGTTCCCTGGGCCTTGTCGTTCATGCCTGAACCCGCACCGCGCGCCGCCCCTACTCCCCGGCGGCCCGCGACAGGCGGGTCACCGCCGCCTCGTTCCGGCGTTCGGGCGGGGCGTCGTAGTCCAGGTTTTCGCTGCCGTTGAAGACCAGGAAGTGGCGGCCCTTGGCCCGGGCGATCATGGTCATGCCCAGGTCGCGGGCCAGCTCCAGCCCCATGTGGGTCACGCCGGAGCGGGACAGCAGCACGGGGATGCCCATCAGGGCGGTCTTCATCACGATCTCGGAGGTCAGCCGGCCGGTGGTGTAGAAGATCTTGTCCCCGCCCCCGATGCCGTCCAGCCACATGAGCCCGGCGATGGCATCGGCGGCGTTGTGGCGGCCCACGTCCTCCACGAAATGCACGATCCGGCCCTCGCCGCACAGGGCGCAGCCGTGCACCGCGCCGGCGGAGCGGTAGACGTCGTTGTGCCCGGAGAGGGTCTCCAGCAGGTCGTAGATGCGTGACTGGCGCAGCGACACGGCCGGCAGGCGCCGATCGTAGAGGTGGTCGATGGTGCAGCTGAACACGGTGCCCTGGCCGCAGCCGGTGGTGACGGTGCGCTGCTTGAGCTTCTCGTCCCAGCCCTCCACGCCGTGGTGGGTGGTGACCCGGACCGACTCCCGCTCCCAGTCCACCTCCACCGCCGCGATCTCCTCCAGCGCGTACACGAAGCGCTGGGTGCGGAGATAGCCGATGGCGAGCGCCTCGGGGCGGCTGCCCAGGGTCATCAGGGTGACGATTTCGCGATCGTCCACGAACACGGTCAGGGGCGACTCGCCGGCGATGTGCACCTCGCGGCGGTCACCGTATTCGTCCCGCACCTGCACCGCGCGGGTGGGCGCCAGGGCCGCATCGCTCATGCGCGGCCGGTAGGGCTGCCGGGTGTCGTCCGCCATGGGCTGTCAGCCTCCGGTCATGTTCATGTGCCGCATCAGCACCGGCTGCCCCTGCAGGTCGAAATCGTGGCCCTTGGGCTTGATCTGCATGGCGTCGACGATGGCGGCCTTGAGCGCCTCGGGCTCGCCGGGGTGGGCGCGCAGCACGCGGCGCAGGTCCACGGAGTGCTCCTGGCCCAGGCACAGCAGCAGCCGGCCCTCGGCGGTGACCCGCACGCGGTTGCAGGTGCCGCAGAAGTTGTGGCTGTGGGGGGAGATGAAGCCCACCCGGGTGGAGGTGCCCTGCACCCGGTAGTAGCGGGCGGGACCGCCGCTGTTCTCGGTGGTGGGGAGCAGCTCGTAGTGGTTCCCCAGGTCGGCGCGGATCGCGTCGCTGGAGTAGTAGGCCTCGGCCCGGTCGTGATCGCCGATGACGCCGAGCGGCATCTCCTCGATGAAGCTGATGTCGATGCCGCGCCCGACGGCGAAGTCCACCAGGTCGTGGACCTCGTCGTGGTTGCGGTTCTTCAGCACCACGCTGTTGAGCTTGATGCCCTCGAAGCCGGCCGCCAGCGCCGCGTCGATGCCGCGCAGCACCTGGTCCAGGTCGCCGGTGCGGGTGATGCGCCGGAAGCGGTCCGGGCGCAGGGAGTCGAGGCTGATGTTGACCCGCCGCACGCCGGCGGCGCGGATGGCGGTTGCCATCCGCTCCAGCTGGGAGCCGTTGGTGGTGATGACCAGTTCGCGCAGTCCATCCAGCTCGCCGATGCGCTCCAGCAGCCAGAGGATGTTGCGCCGGACCAGCGGCTCGCCGCCGGTGAGCCGGATCTTGGCAACGCCCAGCTCGCGGAACGCCCGCGCCACCTGCAGCAGCTCCTCCAGGGTCAGGATCTGGGCGCGGGGCAGGAAGGTCATGTCCTCGCTCATGCAGTAGACGCAGCGGAAATCGCAGCGGTCGGTCACCGACAGGCGCACATAGTTGACGTGGCGCCCGAAGCGATCCACCAGCGCGGCGCCGGGTGTGGACGGTGCGGTTGGTTCGAAAACTGTCGCCATGCAGGGTCTCCCTCCGCGCCGGCCCGCAGCCGGCTACTGGACTCCAGGGCAATAAAGCAAGATTCGAGCCGCCTGTCTGTACCCCGGAATGGTTAACCCCCGGGTCGATATTCCGGCCCCGCCGCCCGCCGGATCGGGATCACCCGGCGGGATTGGGTCATTCCGACCCACTCCGCCGCCCCGCCGGTGACAGTTTGACCCAGTGCGGAGGCGGCGGCTCCGCCGCGGGGGAGAGGCGGACGGTGAACGCCTCCGCCTCGGTCCCGATCTTCGCATCGGAAACTGGAACGTCCCTTGCGTACAGGTCCGTGTCACGCCGCTGCGGTTCAGGGCGGCGGCATAACGACGGCGCAATGCTACGCGGGCAAGGAACCAGAACAACTCCGCGGACACGGTCCAATAACTGGAGAGGAGGAACCCGAATGCTCCGGTCGCTGCACATCGAACCGAGAAAATGCACCGGCTGTCTGCAGTGCGAGATGGCCTGCTCCTACGAGAACGAGGGGGTGTTCAACCCGGCCCGCTCGCGCATCAAGGTGTTCAATTTCCACGAGGAGGGGCGCATGGTCCCCTACACCTGCACCCAGTGCGCGGAGGCCTGGTGCCTGCACGCCTGCCCGGTGGAGGCCATCGTGGTCAACCACGCCACCGGCGCCAAGGAGGTGCTGGAGTCCCGCTGCGTGGGCTGCAAGGTCTGCACCATCGCCTGCCCGTTCGGCACGGTGAACTACCAGCAGGCCAGCGGCAAGGTGATCAAGTGCGATCTCTGCGGCGGCGATCCGGCCTGCGCCAAGGCCTGTCCCACCCAGGCCATCACCTACGTCGACGCGGACTGGACCGGCTACGACCGCATGCGCGCCTGGGCCTCCCGCACCGACGCCCAGCCCGCCACCGGCACCCCCGCCTGAGAGGAGACACACCATGGGATGGCACAACAAAGTCCTGCGGGTGAACCTCACCGCGGGCACCTGCACCCCCGAACCGCTCAACACGGAGTGGGCCCAGCAGTACCTGGGCCAGCGCGGCCTGGCCACCAAGTACCTGGTGGAGGAGGTGGACCCGAAGGTCGACCCGCTCGCGCCGGAGAACAAGATCATCTTCGCCACCGGTCCCCTCACCGGCACCGCCGCCTCCACCGGCGGGCGCTACTCGGTGATCACCAAGGGCGCCCTCACCGGCGCCATCGCCTGCTCCAACTCGGGCGGCTACTTCGGCGCCGAGCTGAAGATGGCCGGCTGGGACATGATCATCTGCGAGGGGCGGGCGGCGAGTCCCGTCTACCTGTTCATCGAGGATGACCGCGCCGAGCTGCTGCCGGCCGACGGACTGTGGGGCAAGTCGGTGTGGGAGGCCGACGAGATCATCCACCGCACCCACCAGGATCCGCTGATCCGCATCTCGGCCATCGGCCGGGCCGGCGAGGAGGGGGTGATGTACGCCGGGGTGGTGAACGATCTCCACCGCGCCGCCGGCCGCTCCGGGGTGGGCACCGTGATGGGCTCCAAGAACCTCAAGGCCATCGCCGTGCGCGGCACGTTGGGCGTGACGGTGAAGGACCCGGCGCGCTTCATGCAGGCCGCCACCGCGGCCAAGCAGGTGCTCGCCGGCAACGCGGTCACCGGCCAGGGGCTGCCCAAGTACGGCACCCAGGTGCTGATGAACGTCATCAACGAGGTGGGCGCGCTGCCCACCCGCAACCACCGCGATGTCCAGTTCGAGGGCGCCGGCCACATCTCCGGCGAGGCCATGCACGAGCCGCGGCCCAGCGACGGCAAGCCCAACCTGGTGACCAACCAGGCCTGCTTCGGCTGCACCATCGCCTGCGGGCGCATCTCGCGCATCGACCAGAAGCACTACACGGTGGTGAACCGGCCCGAGTACTGGAGCGCCTCCGGCGGACTGGAGTACGAGGCGGCCTGGGCGCTCGGCGCGGCCACCGGGGTGGACGACCTGGAGGCGCTGACCTACGCCAACTTCCTCTGCAACGAGCAGGGCTTCGACCCCATCTCCTTCGGCGCCACCGTGGGCGCGGCCATGGAGCTCTACGACATGGGGGTCATCACCGACGCCGAGACCGGCGGCCTCAAGCTCACCTTCGGCTCCGCCGAGGCCCTCACCACCCTGGCGGAGCTCACCGGCCGCGCCGAGGGGTTCGGCCGCGAGATCGGGCTCGGCTCCAAGCGCCTGTGCGAGAAGTACGGTCACCCGGACCTCTCCATGAGCGTCAAGGGCCAGGAGTTCCCCGCCTACGACTCCCGCGGCATCCAGGGCATGGGACTCACCTACGCCACCAGCAACCGCGGCGCCTGCCACCTGCGCAGCTACACCGTCTCCTCGGAGATCCTGGGCATTCCCGAGAAGACCGACCCGCTGGCCAGCGAGGGCAAGGCGGGGCTGGTCAAGGCGTTCCAGGACGCCACCGCCGCGGTGGACTCCTCGGGCCTGTGCCTGTTCACCACCTTCGCCTGGACCCTCGGGGACATCGCGCCCCAGCTGGACGCGGCCTGCGCGGGCGAGTGGAGCATCGAACGGCTGCTGGAGACGGGCGAGCGCATCTGGAACATGGAGCGGCAGTTCAACCTCGCCGCCGGCTTCACCGCCAAGGACGACACCCTGCCGAAGCGCCTGCTCACCGAGCCGGCCAAGACCGGGCCGGCCAAGGGCAAGGTGAACGAGCTGCCGAAGATGCTGCCCGAGTACTACCAGCTGCGCGGCTGGGACACCGAGGGCGTGCCCACCGGCGAAACGCTGTCACGGCTGGGCCTGTGAAATCCGGTCCCGCGGGGCGCCCGCCCCGCGGGATCGGCCTCAGCCGGCTGATTCCATCGAGCACAAGGAGACGAACGGATGCGCTACCTGGTAGTCGGCGCGGGTCCGGCGGGGGTCATCGCCGCCGAGACGCTGCGCAATACGGATCCGGGGGGAGAGGTGGTGCTGGTGGGCGGGGAGCCCGAGCCCGCCTACTCCCGCATGGCCATCCCCTACTACCTGGCCGGCAGCATCGGCGAACCGGGCACCTATCTGCGCCCGGAACCCGATCATTTCAGCCGCGCGGGGATCGATTTCCGCCACGACCGGCTGCTGCGTCTCGACGCCGCCGCCGGACAGGCGCACCTGGCCAAGGGCGGCGCGACCCCCTTCGACCGGCTGCTCATCGCCACCGGCTCCAGTCCGGCGGTGCCCCCGGTGCCGGGGCTGACCCAGCCCGGCATCCACACCTGCTGGACCCTGGCCGACGCGCGGGCCATCGCCGCGGCCGCCAAGCCGGGCGCCCGGGTGGTGCTGGTGGGGGCCGGCTTCATCGGCTGCATCATCCTCGAGGCGCTGGTGGAGCGGGGCGTGCAGCTCACCGTGGTGGAACAGGCCCCGCGCATGGTGGCGCGGATGATGAACGACGTCGCCGCGGGGATGATCAAGCGGCGCTGCGAGCAGAACGGCGTGGAGGTGCTCACCGACACCCTGGTGGACGGGGTGGCCGAGCGCGGCGGCAACGGCGAGCCGTTCAAGGTCCATCTCAAGAGCGGCCGGGTCCTGGAGGCGGATCTCGTCATCACCGCCACCGGCGTGCGGCCCAACCTGGAGTTCCTTGAGGGCTCCGGCATCGAGACCGGGCAGGGCGTGCTGGTGGACGAGACCCTGCGCACCAGCGTCCCGCACGTCTACGCCGCCGGCGACGTGGCCGAGGGCCGCGACTTCTCCACCGGCGGCCAGTCGGTGCACGCCATCCAGCCCACCGCCAGCGAGCACGGCCGCATCGCCGCGCTCAACATGGCCGGGGTGGAGAGCGCCTACACCGGCAGCCTGATCATGAACGTCCTCGACACCCTCGGCCTCATCTCCAGCTCCTTCGGCCGCTGGGACGGCGTGGCGGACGGCGAGGAGGTGGCGCTGCGGGACGATGTCCGCCAGCGCTACCTGCAGCTGCAGTTCGCCGACGATGTGCTGGTGGGAGCGAACAGCGTGGGGATGACCCAGCACGTGGGGGTGCTGCGCGGCCTGATCCAGGGCCGGTTCCGGCTCGGCGTGTGGAAGCGGCGCCTGCAGGCGGATCCCACCCGGGTCATGGAGGCCTACCTCGCCTGCGCCGGCTCCCCCCTGCCCGTGGGCGGCGCGCAGTGAGGATCACCTTCAAGCTCTACGCCTCCCTGGCCGAGTACCTGCCGCCGGGGGCGCGGGATCACAAGATCGAGCTGGAAGTGCCGGAGGGATGCACCCCGATCCGGGTTCTCGAGGACCACCGGGTGCCGGACGGGCTGGTGCACCTGGTGCTGGTCAACGGCGTCTACCTGGCGCCCGCGGAGCGGAACCGGCCGCTGGCGCCGGGGGACGAACTGGCCGTGTGGCCCGCCATCGCCGGGGGGTGAGTGGCCGATCTCATCCGCGAGATGGGGCTTGATCGGGCCGAGTTCCTGCGCCTGCTCCCCGCCGCGGTGGCTCCCCGTCCCTACCGCCTGGAGGGCGATTCCATCCAGGTGGAGGATCCCGGCGGCGGCATCCGCATCCGCCTTCATCCCACCACCGAGCGCCGCATCGCCGGCCTCGGCCTGCCCGTCACCCGGGTGGAGTTCCGGTTCCAGGGCCTCGACGAGACGGCCCGCCGGTTATTCATGGAACAGTTCGAGCGCCACTTCCAGCGCGGCGGGGGGTGAAGCCCGCGGCGCACCGGGCAAAGGGTCGATAGACGGGATTTACGGGATCGAGAGGATATTTGGTGTTCCGTGTTCCGTGTTCCGTGAGTGCGTGAGTGCGTGAGTGCGTGAATGCATGAATGCGTGAATGCGTGAGTGCGTGAGTGCGTGAATGCGTGAATGCGTGAATGCGTGAATGCGTGAATGCGTGAATGCGTGAATGCGTGAATGCGTGAATGCGTGAGTGCGTGATGCGTGTGTTGTAGGGCCGAATTCATTCGGCCGGGCAGGGCATCGAACTCCGGCATCCGTTGCCTGGGAGTGCATTCGTTTCAACCTTCCCCATGCCTCCGTGTCCCTCCGTCACCCGACGGACAGATTGACGCGCCGGACCCGTGACTGGGTCATTCTGACCCACGAACGGGCTTTTCGCCTGGCCCCTTTGTTCCCTAATCCCCGCCCTGTCGCCGCTCCGCTCCCTCACGCCGGCTGGCATGACTATTGCCCCACTCTCCGGGAGGAAACCCGGAGGTGTGTCATGGCCGATCCCCTATTGGACAGCGTCGATGCCTTCGACGAACAGGATGTACTGCCCCTGGCGGTGGTGCTGGTCCGGCGACCTTCCCGGAGCCGCTGGCAGAGCCACAGCTGGACGGTGACCGGCGTGGTGGCGGGCGAGGTGGCCGCCACCCTGGGGCGGGATCGCCTCTGCGTCCACAACGCGCCGGAGGAGACCCGTTACCTGTGCGGCGGGCTGAATCTCGAGCTGCACGAGGATGAAGGCGAGAGTTACCACCACAACCTCACCACCGACGCCCCCGCCGTATTCGTCATCTCCCGGGCGGACGGGAACGGCGAGCCGCGGCCGTTCCTGGCCACGGTCAGCTACGCCGAGGCCTCCGCCTACCTGGAGGGCGACGCCGAGGTGCAGCCGGTGCCCATGCCCCCCGAGATCTATCGCTGGGTGGAGGCCTACGTGGTGCACAACTACGTGCCGCAGGAACGCAAGAAGCGCAAGCGCCAGGACTGGTTCCGGGAGGATGCCCGTGAAGGATGAGCCCGGGACGGTGACCGGTCCGCCCGCGGAGGGGGATTTCCTCGACCGCTGGTCGCGGCGCAAGCTCGCCGCCGCCCGGCCGTCGCCGGAGCCGGCGGCGCCGGCGAGTCCACCGGGGGAACCGGGCGCGGAGGGAGCGACGGCGGGCGGCGAGGCCGGACTGCCGCCGCTCGAGTCCCTGGATGCCGACAGCGACTACCGGGGCTTCCTGTCGCCCGAGGTGGACGAAGTGCTGCGCCGGGTGGCGCTGCGGCGGCTGTTCCATCTGCCGGCCTTCAATGTCACCGACGGGCTCGACGACTACGCCGAGGACTTCACCCAGTTCGCGCCTCTCGGGGACACCGTCACCCACGAGATGCGCCGGATGCTGGAGCGTGAAGCGGAGCGCGCGGCCGCCGCGGAGCACGCCGGGCGCGCCGGCGTCGCGGATGGGTTGCCGCCCGAGCCCGCAGCGGGCGAAGCGGTACCAGCCCCGGATCCGGTAAGCGGCACAGGCCCTGCCGACACCGACCACGAAGAGGACGAGACCCAGGATGCTGTCTGACAACCCCCTGAACCAGCTGCTCACCCGCACCGGCCCCGAGGGGCAGGCCCGTCACGCCGCCCTGGCGGCCGCCGCCGCACGCCTGGAGCGCGCCGCGCCCACTGCCCTGGTGGGGTACGCCTCCCGCGGCGCCGTGCTCATCATCGGCCCGGAAGCGGAGGCCCTGGACGCGGCCGGGCGGCTTGCCGGCCTGCCCCGACGGGTGGTCCTGGCAACCGAGCCCGCCACGGAGGCCGGCGGCGCGCCGGAAGCGGTCATCTGCCTGCACGGCCGGCTGGCCGGGCTGGCCGGCCACCTGGGCGGGTTCTCCGCCACGGCCGAGACCACCGCCGGGGTGCAGGACCTGACCGCGGTGCTGGACGACGGCCACAATGCCTTCGACCTGGTCCTGGATCTGCAGCCGGAGCCGGCGCTGGCGGGCCGGGTGGCGCCCCCCGGCTACTACGCGCCCGCCACCGGCGCCACCACCCTGGAGGCGGCCCTGGAGGAGCTGCCCGGGCTCGTCGGGGAGTTCGAGAAGCCCACCTATTTCCACTACGATCCGGACCTCTGCGCCCATGGACGACGCGGCGTCACCGCCTGTACCCGCTGCATCGACGCCTGCCCCACGCGGGCCATCACCTCCCTGGGGGACCAGGTGGCGGTGGACCCCCATCTCTGCCAGGGCTTCGGCAGCTGCGCCAGCGCCTGTCCCAGCGGCGCCATCCGCTATTCGCAGCCCTCGCTGCAGGATTCCCTCGAGGCCCTGCGCGCCCTGCTGTGGGCCTACCGCGAGGCGGGCGGCGCAACTCCACGCCTGTTGATCCACGACCGTGGCGAGGGGCTGGAGTGGCTCACCGCCAGGGCGACCGGGCTTCCCGAGTCGGTGGTGCCGTTTGTTGTGGAGGAGGCGGGCAGCCTGGGGCTGGAGGCCTGGCTGGGCGCCCTGGCCTATGGCGCGGCCGAGGTGATGGTTCTGTTCACTCCCGCGACCGCCCCCCTGGTGCGGGCCGAGATGGAGCGGCAGGTGGGAGTGGCCGGGGCGCTGCTGGAGGGCATGGGGCACGGCGCCGAACGGGTGCGGACCATCACCGCCGCCAGCGCGGAGGGCCTGGTGGCGGCGCTGGGGGAAGGGGCCGCCATGGCGCCGGTCTCCGCGGCCGCCTACCGGGGCACCAACAGCAAGCGCGAAATGGCCTTCTGGGCCCTGGACCATCTCCATGGGAACGCGCCGGAGCCGCGGCCGCTGACAAGCCTGCCGGCCGGCGCCCCGTTCGGCACCGCCCAGGTGGATGCCCAGAGCTGCACCCTGTGCCTGTCCTGCGTCGGCGTCTGCCCCGGCCGCGCGCTCCAGGACGGCTACGACCGGCCGCAACTCAATTTCATCGAGGCCAACTGCCTGCAGTGCGGGATGTGTACCCGGGTCTGCCCCGAGGACGCCATCTGGATCTCGCCCCGCCTGCTGTTCGATCCCCAGGCCCGGGCGCGGCCGCGCGTGCTGCACGAGGAGGAGCCCTTCCACTGCGTCGGCTGCGGCAAGCCCTTCGCCACCCGCAAGGTGGTGGACCGCATGACCGAGAAGCTGCGCGGGCACTGGATGTACCAGGACGGCCGCGCCATGGCCCGCCTGCAGATGTGCGAGGACTGCCGGGTGCGCAGCCTGTTCGAGGAGCAGGGGGGGCAGTTCATCACCCCCGGCAGCCCGTCGGCCTGAAGCAAGGGGCAGCCCTGCCCTTGACCCGCAAGTCGGCCAGCAGCGAGTCGCTGGGCGGTCAGGCCCAAGGCGCAACCTCGCCGGGGCAGTTGTTCTGCCTCACGAGGATGCAACGTCGCGGATGGCCGTCCAGCCCCCAAAATGGCGCAGGACGGGACATTTTGTCCGCCATCGCCGCAGTTCCCGCAGGGGGTGTGAGGTTGGCATCCCCCTCGTTTCCGCTTTCAGTGCCTCGATTCCTGGCGCGTATGTTGCTGTAGGAGAAGCGTGATGGAAACCGCTACGAAGATATTCCCGTCCCGCCCGGAGCCCGGCGTCCCCACCGGGGAGGACGCCCTGCGTGCCGGGGTCTATGCGCTGCTGGGCCGGCTGCTCACGGCGCCGCCCGACGCGGATCTGCTGCTGCGGCTCGGCGGGCTGCCCGCGGAGACCGGCGGCGGTGACGAGCTCGCCGCCGCCTGGGGCGCCCTGGGGCTGGCGGCCGGGCGCACCAGCCCGGAAGCGGCCGCGGATGAGTATCAGAACCTCTTCATCGGCCTGGGCCGCGGCGAGCTGGTGCCCTACGGCTCCTGGTATCTCACCGGTTTCCTGATGGAGAAGCCCCTGGCGCAGCTGCGCCGCGACCTGGCCCGCCTCGGCTTCAACCGCCGGGAAGGCGTCAACGAGCCCGAGGACCACGCCGGCGCCCTGTGCGAGGTGATGACCATGTTGATCGGGGACGGTGAGCCCGCCTCGGCGGCGCGCCAGCAGGCGTTTTTCGAGGCGCACATGGCCAACTGGATGGGGCGTTTCTTCAATGACTTGCAGGGGGCGAAGACAGGCCGTTTCTACCGCGCGGTGGGCCAGCTGGGCGAGGCCTTCATCGAGGTGGAGCGGCAGTACTGGGCCATGCCTGTGTAAAGCACTACTGACCGACCAAGCGAGGTGTGCAGCGATGAGCGACAAGACAGAAGGCAAGACCCCGGAACAGGGGCGGCGCGCCTTCCTCAAGGGGGCCCTGGCGGCCGGGACCGCCACCACGGTGGCGGCGGTGGTGGTCGGCGGCGGAGCGCCGGTGCAGGAAGCCGAGGCGGCCGCGGCGCCGGGCGCCAGCGCCGGCCCGAAGGGCTACCAGGAGAGCGAACACGTGCGGGACTACTACCGCACGGCGCGCCTGTGACGCCGGCCTGAACCGAATAAAGCGGACTGCTGCGAGGAGTTTGGCCATGAAGCTCATGAAAAAGACCGCGGGTGCGGCCGCTGCCGCGACCGCCAATGCTGGAAGCGCCATCGACCGGCGCACCTTCCTGCGCCGTTCCGGCATGGGTATCGGCGGCGCCGCGCTGGCGGGCTTCCTGCCCGGCGGCACCATGATGCGCAGGGCCTCGGCCGCCGAGCAGGGCGCCATGGCCACCGGCAGCGTGGAGACGGCCCGGACCATCTGCACCCACTGCTCCGTTGGGTGCGGCATCCTGGCGGAAGTGGACAACGGCGTGTGGACCCGCCAGCAGCCCGCCTTCGACCATCCCTTCAACGCGGGTGCCCACTGCGCCAAGGGCGCCTCCGTGCGCGAGCACGGCCACGGCGAGCGGCGCTTGAAGTACCCCATGAAGCTGGAGGGGGGGAAGTGGAAGCGCATCTCCTGGGAGGACGCCGTCAACGAGGTGGGTGACCAGATGCTCAAGATCCGCGAGCAGTCTGGTCCCGATTCGGTCTACTGGCTCGGCTCGGCCAAGCACAACAACGAGCAGGCCTACCTGTTCCGCAAGTTCGCGGCCCTGTGGGGCACCAACAACGTGGACCACCAGGCGCGCATCTGTCATTCCACCACCGTGGCCGGCGTGGCGAACACGTGGGGCTACGGCGCCATGACCAACTCCTACAACGATATCCACAACTCCCGGGCCATCCTCATCATCGGCGGCAATCCCACCGAGGCCCACCCGGTGAGCATGCTGCACGTGTTCCACGGCAAGGAGCGCAACAACGCCCCGCTCATCGTCATCGATCCGCGCTTCACCCGCACGGCGGCCCATGCCGATCTCTTCGTGCGCATCCGGCCCGGCACCGACGTGCCCCTGGTCTGGGGCATGCTCTGGCACATCTTCCAGAACGGCTGGGAGGACGACGCCTTCATCAAGCAGCGGGTCTACGGCATGGACGAGATCCGCAGGGAGGTGGCCAAGTGGACGCCGGCCGAGGTGGAGCGGGTCACCGGCGCCCCCGAGGAGATGGTCTACCGGGCGGCCAAGATCATGGCCGACAACCGCCCCGGCACCTTCATCTGGTGCATGGGCGGGACCCAGCACACCATCGGCAACAACAACACCCGCGCCTACTGCGTGTTCCAGCTGGCGCTGGGCAACATGGGCGTGTCCGGCGGCGGCACCAACATCTTCCGCGGCCACGACAATGTCCAGGGCGCCACCGACCTGGGCGTGCTCTCCCACACGCTGCCGGGCTACTACGGCATCTCCGAGGGCGCCTGGAAGCACTGGGCGCGGGTGTGGGACGTGGACTACGAATGGCTGGCCGGGCGCTTCGACAAGGAGTCGCAGCCGGGCGAGTACTTCGGCGAGGAGGGCGGCAGCGAGGGCAAGCCCCTCGCCTCCATGAACCAGAACGGAATCCCCGTCTCGCGCTGGATCGACGGCGTGCTGGAGGAGAAGAACAACATCGCCCAGCGCGACAACGTGCGCGCCATGGTGTTCTGGGGCCATGCCCCCAACAGCCAGACCCGCGGCGAGGAGATGAAGCGGGCCATGGAGAAGCTGGACCTGCTGGTGGTGGTGGACCCCTACCCGACGGTCACCGCGGTCATGCACGACCGCACCGACGGCGTCTACCTGCTGCCCGCCTGCACCCAGTTCGAGACCTACGGCTCGGTCACCGCCTCCAACCGCTCGCTGCAGTGGCGCGACCGGGTGATTCCGCCGCTGTTCGAGTCGCTGCCCGATCACACCATCATGTACAAGATGGCGAACAAGCTCGGCTTCGCCGACCAGCTGTTCAAGCACATCCAGGTGAACAACGACGAGCCGCTCATCGAGGACATCACCCGCGAGTTCAACCGGGGGATGTGGACCATCGGCTACACCGGCCAGAGCCCGGAGCGGATGAAGAAGCAGCAGCAGAACTGGGGCACCTTCGACTTCACCACGCTGAAGGCCGAGGGCGGTCCCTGCGACGGGGAGCACTACGGCCTGCCCTGGCCCTGCTGGGGCACCCCCGAGATGGGCCACCCCGGCACCCCCAACCTCTACGACACCAGCAAGCCGGTGGCCGATGGCGGACTCACCTTCCGCGCCCGCTTTGGCGTGGAGCGCGACGGGGTCAGCCTGCTGGCCGACGGCTCCTGGAGCGAGGGATCGGAGATCCGGGACGGCTATCCCGAGTTCACCGCCGACCTGCTGCAGAAGCTCGGCTGGTGGGACGACCTCAGCGCCGAGGAGAAGGCGGCGGCCGAGGGCAAGAACTGGAAGACCGACCTCTCCGGCGGCATCCAGCGGGTGGCCATCAAGCACGGCTGCGCCCCCTTCGGCAACGCCAAGGCCCGCTGCGTGGTGTGGAACTTCCCCGACCCGGTGCCCATCCACCGCGAGCCCCTCTACACGCCGCGCCGCGACCTGGTGGAGCAGTACCCCACCTACGAGGACCGCAAGGTCTTCTACCGGCTGCCCACCCGCTACCAGTCCATCCAGGCCAAGGACTACTCCAGGGACTACCCGCTCATCATGACCAGCGGGCGCCTGGTGGAGTACGAGGGCGGCGGCGACGAGACCCGCTCCAATCCGTGGCTGGCGGAGTTGCAGCAGGAGATGTTCGTGGAGATCAACCCCAAGGACGCCAACGACGCCGGCGTGCGCGACGGCCAGGACATCTGGGTCGAGGGCGCCGAGGGCGCGAAGGTGAAGGTCAAGGCGCTGGTGACCCGGCGGGTGGCGGCGGGCGTGGTCTTCATGCCCTTCCACTTCGGCGGCCACTTCGAGGGCAAGGACCTGCGGGACAAGTACCCGGAGGGTGCCGATCCCTACGTCCTCGGCGAGGCGTGCAACACCGCCTTCACCTACGGCTACGACTCGGTGACCCAAATGCAGGAGACCAAGGTGTCCCTGTGCCGCGTCTACAAGGCCTGACCGCGAGACTCGAGGAGAACTGGCAATGGCACGTATGAAATTCCTGTGTGACGCCGAGCGCTGCATCGAGTGCAACGGTTGTGTCACCGCCTGCAAGAACGAGCACGAGGTGCCCTGGGGGGTCAACCGGCGCCGCGTGGTGACCATCAACGACGGCGAGCCCGGCGAGCGCTCCATGTCGGTGGCCTGCATGCACTGCTCCGACGCGCCCTGCGCCGCGGTCTGCCCGGTGGACTGCTTCTACACCACCGAGGACGGCGTGGTCCTGCACGACAAGGACATCTGCATCGGCTGCGGCTACTGCTTCTACGCCTGTCCGTTCGGCGCCCCCCAGTTCCCGACCGCCGGGGCCTACGGCTCCCGTGGCGCGATGGACAAGTGCACCTTCTGCGGCGGCGGTCCGGAGCCCGACGGCTCGGCCGAGGAGTTCAAGAAGTACGGCCGCAACCGCCTGTCCGAGGGACGGCTGCCCCTGTGCGCGGAGATGTGCTCCACCAAGGCCCTGCTGGCCGGCGACGGCGACAAGGTCTCCGACATCTTCCGCGAGCGGGTCACCTACCGGGGCATCGGGACGCTGGCCTGGGGCTGGGGGGTCGCCTACGGGAAGGGCGGTGTGCGCCAGTCCGCGGGTCTCGGCGGCAAGGCCTCCAGCACCAAGGAGTGAGCAGGCAGGCGGAGCGGTGCGGGGCCAGGTGCGCCCGCACCGGTCCGGTCTCTGAGAAGGAGTGCCCATGGGCAAGAAGAGTCCCGAGGACGCCGGGCGCCGGCGCCGGATGATGTTCCGCGCCTTCGCGCTGATGCTGGCCGCGGTGCTGCTGTTGCCGCTGGTGCCCTACGCGGTGGCGTATGTCGGCGGCATCACCAACCCCAATCCCGGCGCCGACCTGTGGCGCCAGGTGCGGCAGCGGGAGGCGCCGCCCGAGGTGCGCACCCAGGTGCAGGGGGTGGACACCAGCGTCCTGATCAATGCCCGCGGGGAGAGCTGGCGGCAGTTCCGCATGGAGCAGCTCATTCCCTGGAGCGGCTGGTTCCTGGGCGGAATGCTGGTGGCCATCGCCCTGTTCTACCTGCTGCGCGGGCGCATCCGCATCGACAATGGCCGCAGCGGCATCCTGGTCCAGCGCTTCACGGTGAACCAGCGCATGGCCCACTGGTTCATGGCGGTGGTGTTCACCATCCTCGGCCTCACCGGGCTGGTGCTGCTCTACGGCCGCTTCGTCCTCATCCCCCTGCTGGGTCCGGAGGGCTTCTCGGTCACCGCCGCGGCCTGCAAGGAGATCCACAACCTGTTCGGTCCCATCTTCCCGCTGGCGGTGCTGCTGATCATGTTCTATTTCGTGCGCGGCAACGGTTTCCGCTGGGTGGACTTCAAGTGGCTGGCCAAGGGCGGCGGACTGCTCGGCGGACACGCCAGCGCCGGCCATTTCAACATGGGGCAGAAACTCTGGTTCTGGGGCACGCTGCTGTTCGGGCTGTCGCTGGTGGTCTCCGGCCTGATTCTCGACTTCCCGGTCTTCGGCCAGGGCCGGCCCATCATGGAGTGGGCCCACTTCTCCCACGGCATCGCCGCGGTGCTGTTCATCGGCGGCGCCTTCGCCCACTCCTACATCGGCACCCTGGGCATGGAAGGCGCCCTGGAGGCGATGACCAACGGCTACGTGGACGCCAACTGGGCGAAGGAGCACCACGACCTCTGGTATGCGCAGATGGAGGCCGAGGGCAAGGTGGGCGTGGCGCCCGGGCAGGAAGCGCCGGCATCCCCCGGCAGCCCCGAGACGGCGGGCGGTTGAGGTTCCCTGGAGAGAGCGATCATGTTTCTGGATTTCGTCGAAGGGCCCCTCTGGTACACGGCGGTGGCGGTGTTCCTGGTCGGGGTGGCCTGGCGCCTGGCGGCCATCGCCCGCGCCGGACTGAAGGACGACCTTTCGGTCCCGCGCACCTCGGGCACCCCGGGCGCCGTGGCGACCGTGTTCCGCCGCTTTCTGCCGCACCGGGAGTTCATGCGTCCCGCCGCGTTCCAGATGGTCGCGGGCTACGCCTTCCACATCGGCCTGTTCGTGCTGGTCCTGTTCGCCGCCCCGCACGTGGAGTTCATCGAGCAGCGCATCCTCGGTTTCGGCTGGACCCCGGCGCCCCACTGGGTGTTCCTGCTGGCGGCGAATTTCGCCTTCGCCGGCCTGCTGCTGCTGTGGCTGCGGCGCATGCTCGACCCGGTGCTGCGGCGCATTTCGACCCTGGACGATCACATCGGCACCGGCCTGACCTTCGTGGTGATGTTCACCGGCTGCATGGCGCTGTTCGAATCCCATGACTTCCTGCGCGCCCTGCACATGCTGTTCGTGGATCTCCTGCTCATCTACTTCCCCTTCAGCCGCCTGATGCACGCCTTCACCTTCATCTTCAGCCGCGGCTTCACCGGCGCCACCATGGCGCGCAAGGGGGTGAGCGCATGAACCCCGAGGGAGCCCAGTCATGAGTGAACGCTTCGAGCAGGGCGTGGCGGCGCTGCGGCGCCAGATGGACGCCCGCATCGTCTCCTACTTCTCCAGCTGCGTGCACTGCGGCCTGTGCGCCGAGGCGTGCCTGTTCTACACCGAGACCGGGGACCCGAAATACACGCCCATCTACAAGCTCGAGCCCATGCGCAAGCTGTGGCGCCAGGAGAACACCTTCTGGGGGAAGCTGGGAGTGAAGCTCGGCCTCACCGAGCCCCTCACCGAGCAGGACCTGGCCGACTGGGAAACCCTGGTCTACGACAGCTGCACCCTGTGCGGGCGCTGCTCCATGGTCTGCCCGGTGGGCAACGACATCGCCTACATGATCCGCAAGGAGCGCGAGGGCATGTCGGCGGCCGGCTACGCGCCGGACGGGATGAAGGAGGCCACCCGCCGGGCGCTCGAGATCGGCAGCCCCATGGGCGTCACCCTCAAGACCCTGCAGGCCACCCTCAAGGGGGTGGAGCGCAACACCGGCCTCACCATCCCGGTGGACGTGCAGGGGGCGGAGTACATGACCCTGTTCTCCTCCATGGAGGTGGTGAACTTCCCCGAGTACATCGAGAGCATCGCCCGCATCTTCGCCGCCGCGGGGGTCTCCTGGACCATCAGCAGCGAGGCGTTCGAGGCCACCAACAGCGGCATCCAGATCGGCGACTCGAAGGCCGCCGGCGAGCTGGTGGGGCGGGTGGTGTCCGCCGCCGAGAAGCTGGGCGTGCAGACTGTCATCAGCCCCGAGTGCGGCCACGCCTTCACCGCCATCCGCTGGGAGGGCGCCAACCTCATCGGCCGCCCGCTGCCGTTCAGGGTGATCCACATCCTCGAGCTGCTCGAGCAGCTCAAGGAGGAGGGGCGGCTGAAGCTGGAGGGGCAGACCGACATCCGCCTCACCTTCCACGACCCGTGCCAGATCGTGCGCCGCGGCGGGGTGGTGGAGCAGCCGCGGCAGCTGCTCCGGGAGGTGGCCCCCGGGTTCGTGGAGATGCGCGATCACGGCGTCATGAACTGGTGCTGCGGGGGCGGGGGCGGCGTCTCGGCCAACGAGCGGGCCGAGCCCCTGCGGCTGCAGGCGTTCCAGCGCAAGAAGAAGCAGCTCGACGAGCTGGGGGTCGAGACCATGGTCACCGCCTGCGCCAACTGCCGCATCATCCTCGAGGAGGGCATCGAGCACTACGGCATGGACGTGCAGGTCACCGGCCTCACCGAGCTCCTGGCGGAGCACCTGGCCGGGTCCGCCAGGTCCTGAGTGCCGGCCCGGCGCCGGTCCGGAAGTCCCCGCCCATACCAGACCTTCCCGCCGGGGCTGTCCAGGTGACAGCCCCGCCGCTCTTGCCTACCCTTTACTCAACCGGTCCTTCCAGGTCTTGGAACAGCATTGTTTGGGTACTCAGCGCGATTATCGTTCCGACTTCTGATCTATGTCATGACCGGAGGAAAATATTCGCGTTAGCTTATATTCCGGCGGGCCGGCACGGCCCCCGGACCAGCACCGATAACCACAACGAGCGATTGTCCGCCGACCGGACACTACGCCCGGGACAGCTGGGAGGCTGTATGGAAGACACCCTGAAGCGGCTCCTCGACGCCGAGGTGCATGCCGAGAAGCTGGTGCAGGAGGCGGATGCCGAGCGCGAGCGCCTGATACGCCAGGCGCTGGCCGACGCCCGGGCCGCCGAGGAGCAGTTCGACGCCCGTATCCCGGAACTCCACGCCGCCTTCGTCAGCAAGGCCGAGGGGCGCGCGGAGCAGACTGTCAGCGAGCTGAAGCGCCGCTACGCCGAGCGCAGCCGCTACCTGCGCAGCCTGGCCGAGGAGCGCGAGGCGGTGGCCGTGGAGGCGGTCCTCGATCTGATCATCAACCCCGAGCGGGACTGAGCCATGGGTGCGGTCGCCCGCTATGCCTACCTCAACGCGAGGGTCTCGGTGATGGCCGCCCGGCTGCTGCCCGAGGCCCAGATCGAGTCCCTCATCGAACAGCCCCTGCGCGAGGGGGCCGGCATGCTCGCCGAGTCCGGCGTCGACCTGGGGCTGGACGAGAGCGAAATCGAGCCCACGGTGCTCGAACAGGCCTGGCTGCTCTCCCTGCTCGAGGATCTGAAGGTGCTCGGCCGCTGCCTCAGCGGCAATGCCCGTGACCTGCTCATCTACTGGATCCGGCGCTTCGAGCTGGGCAACCTGAAAGCCATCATCCGCGGCAAGATGGCCGGCAGCTCCGCCGCGGCCATCCGCGAGGAGCTGCTCGATCTCGGCTCCTTCACCACCCTCAGGCTGGACCAGCTGCTGGCCTCCGAGGACGTGGCCGAGCTGCTGCGCCTGCTGGAGGACACGCCCTACGGCGACATCGCCCGCCAGGCCCGCGCCGTGTTCGAGGAGCGCCATGACTCCTTCATGCTCGACGCGGCCCTGGATAGGCGCTACTACGCCGGCCTGGCCAAGCGGGTGAAGGCCTTCCGCGGCGAGGATCGGCAGCATCTCGATCGCCTGCTGGGCGCCGTCATCGACCACGTCAACCTGGTCTGGCTGCTGCGCTACCGGCTCGCCTACGGCCTGCCGCCGGCGGAGACCTACTACCTGCTGGTGCAGGGCGGCTACCGCATCTCCAGCAGCGACTGGCAGGAGCTGGCCCGGATGGGGAGCCTGCTCGAGGTGCTGGAGGCCCTGCCGCCCGGCCTGCGCGAACTGCTGGACGGGGCGGATACCGTCAGCGAGGTGCAGCTGCGGCTGGAGCAGGAGAGCCGCCGGATCGCCGAGAGCATCCTGACCCGCACGGCCTTCAACCTGGCCCGTGCGCTGGCCTACCTGGTGCTGCGGGAGAAGGAGATGCACCAGGTGCTGGCGGTGCTCAAGGGTCGCCGGCTCGGGTTGAGTCCGTCGCTGATCCGGTTCGCCGCCGGGTTCGCGGCCCTGGGCGCCGTTTAGGGAGACTGCCCATGTTCCGGCCATTGCCCATGCAGCGGGTCACTCTCCAGGTGCTGCGCGAGGATGCGCCCCATGCCGCCCTGGTGCTGGCGGAAAACGGCCTGTTCGATCCCGAGCCCAGCCACAAGCTCGAGGAGCAGCTGCCCGAGGCGCCGAGCGAGCACTACCGCGAGCTCTACCGCAGCGCCCGCGCACGGCTCGACAAGATTCTCGCCTGCTGCGGCCTGCTGCGGGAGGAGCCCCTCACCCGGACCCGGGTGGTGGAGGAGCAGGAGCTGGAGCAGGTCAACGAACGGCTGGGCGAGCTGTGGCGGGAGCTGTCGGAAAAGGAGGAGCGGCTGCACCGCCTCCAGGAGGAGCGCAAGAGCGCCGAGCAGCTGCTCGGGACCCTGGACAAGTTCTCCAACCTGGACCTGGACCTGGGCCTGCTGCAGGGGCAGAAGCGGTTCCTCGATATCCACATCGGCACCCTGCCCTCGGCCAACCTGCAGCGCCTGAGCGAGGCGGCCGGCCTGGCCGGCTACTTCATGAAGCCGTTCCTCGAGAATGAGGAGACCGCCTACGTGGTGGTGGCGGGCCCCATGGGCCAGCAGCAGGAGGAGCTCAACCGCCTGCTCGAGGCCGCCGGGTTCCACCCCCTGACCATCCCGGGCGAGTTCCGCGATCATCCCGAGAAGGTCCGTTCCGGCCTCGATCAGCGCATCCGGCGCAACGAGGAGGAGTTCGCGGCGCTGGACCGCGAAATCCAGGCCCGGGCGGTGCGCTACCGCGACGAGCTCACCTACCTGGAGGAGACGCTGGAGCTGGCCCAGCCCTACGCCGAGCTCACCGACGCCCTGCGCGGGCGCGGCGGCCTGTCGCTCATCAGCGGCTGGGTGCCGACGCGGGAGCTGCCGCGACTGCAGTCCCTGCTGGAGGAGGCCCTGCCCCATCCCTTCGTGCTCGACGCGCGCGACCCGTTCCCCGACGAACGCTCCCGGGTGCCCTCGTTCGTGCGCCATTCGCGCCTGCTGCGCCCCTTCGCCGAGCTGGTGAAGAACTACGGGGTGCCGCGCTACGGCGAGGTGGACCCCACCGTGCTCTTCGCGCTGACCTTCACCGCCATGTTCGGCATGATGTTCGGCGACGTGGGCCACGGACTGATCTTCACCGCCGCGGGGATCTACCTCCTGTTCACCCCCCTGCGCCGCTTCAGCCCCTGCGTGGTGGGCGCGGGCCTCTCCTCCACCCTGTTCGGCTTCCTCTACGGCAGCGTCTTCGGCTACGAGGAGATCATCCACCCGATCTGGGTGGCGCCGCTCTCCGACCCCATGCTGATGCTCACCGTGGCGCTCTACTGGGGCGTGGGCTTCATCCTGCTGGTGACCGCCATCACGGTCATCAACCGCATCAGCGACGGGCGCTGGCTCGATGCGCTGCTGGACGGCAAGGGCGTGGCCGGCGGGCTGCTCTACCTGGGCGGGCTGGCGCTGGGCCAGAGCTGGTTCAGCGGCGAGCCGGTGGGCTGGCTCCACTGGGTCGGGGTGGCGGCGCCGCTGGGGGTCATCCTCGGCTACAGCTGGCGCCACCAGAAGGCGGGCCTGGGGGAGAAGATCCTGGTGGTGTTCATGGAGGGCTTCGAGACCCTGCTCGGCTACATTGCCAACACGCTCTCGTTCCTGCGCGTGGCGGCCTTCAGCCTCAACCACGTGGCGCTCGCCATCGCCGTGTTCACCCTGGCCGAGATGATGGGGACCACGGGGCACTGGATCACGGTGGTGCTGGGCAACGTGTTCATCATGGTCCTGGAGGGCGCCATCGTCGCCATCCAGGTGCTGCGACTGGAGTACTACGAAGGGTTCTCGCGCTTCTTCGGCGGCGAGGGGAGGGAGTTCTGCCCGCTCAAGCTGCAGACGCGCAAGCCGGGCGGCAAGGCAACCGGCGCCGGGTGAACGGGCGGCGGCTGGTGACCGATTGACTGACTGACAAGGAGATGACCATGTACTGGCTGGTGGGACTGATGACGGCGAGCCTGGTGGGGATCATGGCCCTCGGGGTCTACCTGGAGTTCCGGCCCCTGACCCGGGGCAGCAACGGCCCCGGCTGGCTGAAGGGCACGCTGGGGGTGAACCTGCTGACCTTCGTGCTGGCGGAGATCGGCCTGCTGGTGGTGGGCATGCAGGATGTCCTGGCCCAGCCGGCGGCGGCAGCGGCGGGCGCCGCCCCCGAGATCTCGGTGGGCATGGGGCTGGCGCTGATCGGCACCGGCATCCCCACCGCGCTGGCCACCATCGGCGCGGGCATCGCCGTGGGCCCGGTGGGCGCCGCGGCCCTGGCCGTCATCGCCGAGAAGCCCGAGGTGTTCGGCCGCAGCCTCATCTATCTCGGCCTCGCCGAGGGCATCGCCATCTACGGCCTGGTGGTCACCATCCTCATGCTGGGCCGGCTGGGATGAAGAACATCGCCATGGGCAGCGCCGCGCTCACCCGCGGCTTCGCCCTGCTGGGTTTCGAGACCTATCCGGACGCCACCCCCGAACTGGTGGAGAAGGTCCTGGAGGGTCTGGTCAACCGGCGTGAAAAGGCGCTGGTGCTGCTCGAGCACCAGCTGGCCCGGAGCCACGGCCCCGTCCTGGCCCAGGTGCGCAGCGAAGGCGGGCGCATCGTCGTGGGCGAGGTGCCGCCGCTCGCCACCCCGGCCGATTACCATCCGCCGGTGGAGGACCTGGTGCGGCGGATTCTCGGGCCCTCGGCACTGGAGGAGCAACCGTGAGCGAAACCGAACGAGTCGGCGAACTGGAATCCGCGTTGATTATGCGGGCCCGGACACTGGCCGAGGAATACCTGGAGCGGGGCCGGCGCAGCGCCGACCACGTCATGGAGGACGCCAACGCCCGCCTGCGCCTGCGCGAGGAGCGCGAAGTGCTGGCGGCCAAGTCCGACGCGGAGCGTTCCTACCGGCGCCGGGTGCAGGCCGCCGAGCTGAAGCTGCAGGAGGAGATCGACCACCTGCGCTGGACCCTGGCCCAGTCGGTGCTCGACGGTCTGAACGACCGTCTCGAAGCCCTGGTGGCCGACAACGACCGCTACCTGCCGGTGCTCAAGGCCCTGCTGAAACAGGGCATCGACGCCATCGACGCGCCGGAGCTGGTCATCCGGGTCAGCCGCAACGACCTGGAGTGGCTGCGGGAGTTCTGGGACGAGTTCGCCCAGGAACTCGCGCCGGGCCGCAAGCTGGTGCTCTCGGACGAGGCGCTGGAGACCGCCGTGGGCGGCGCGCTCATCCACACCCCGGACGACCGGATGCGGGTCAACAACACCTTCGAGGGCCGCTGCCAGCGTCTGCGGGAGGCCACCCACGAGCAGGTGATGGAGAGCCTGTTCGCCGGCGCCGGCCCCATGGGAGTGCTCTTCAATGGGT
This sequence comes from Thioalbus denitrificans, assembly GCF_003337735.1. Taxonomy (NCBI): domain Bacteria; kingdom Pseudomonadati; phylum Pseudomonadota; class Gammaproteobacteria; order Chromatiales; family Ectothiorhodospiraceae; genus Thioalbus; species Thioalbus denitrificans. Next base: position 126,154 of record NZ_QPJY01000009.1, read on the forward strand.
AGGATACTGGACATCAACGGTCCCATCGTCACCGTCGAGCTGCCCGGCGTGCGCAGCGGCGAGCAGGTGCGCATCGGCGAGATCGGCCTGGTGGGCGAGGTCATCGGCCTGGACGGTCCGCGGGCCGTGGTGCAGGTGTACGAGTCCACCGAGGGCGTCAAGCCCGGCCAGGAGGCCAGCGGTCTCGGCCATCCCCTCTCGGTGGAGCTGGGGCCCGGGCTGCTGGGACAGATCTTCGACGGCGTCCAGCGGCCCCTGGCCAAGGTGTTCGAGGCCAGCGGCGACTACATCACCCGCGGCCTCGCCATCCCGGCGCTGGACCGGGAGCGCAGCTGGGCCTTCACCCCCGTCGAGGGGCTGGAGCCGGGCGCCGAGATTCGCGGCGGGGCGGTGCTCGGCAGCGTGCCGGAGACCGCCACCATCACCCACCGGGTGCTGGTGCCGCCGCACCAGTCCGGCGAGCTGCTGGAGCTGGCGCCGGCCGGCGAGTACACGGTGGACGACGTGGTGGCGCGGGTGCGCGGGGCCGACGGCCGGGTGCACAAGCTGCACCTGTTCCACCGCTGGCCGGTGCGCACCCCCCGGCCCTACACCCGCCGCGATCACGCCGTGGCGCCGCTGGTGACGGGGCAGCGCATCCTGGACACCTTCTTCCCCCTCCTCAAGGGCGGCAAGGGCGCGGTGCCGGGTCCCTTCGGCGCCGGCAAGACCATGGTGCAGCAGCAGATCACCCGCTGGGCCAACGCCGACATCGTCATCTACGTGGGCTGCGGCGAGCGCGGCAACGAGCTGGTGGAGGTGCTGGAGACCTTTCCCGAGCTGACCGACCCCCATACCGGGCGCTCGCTCATGGAGCGCACCCTGCTGGTGGCCAACACCTCCAACATGCCGGTGGTGGCCCGCGAGGCCTCCATCTACGTGGGGGTGACCATCGCCGAGTACTACCGCGACCAGGGCTTCGACGTGGTGATGGTGGCCGACTCCACCAGCCGCTGGGCCGAGGCCCTGCGCGAGGTGGCCGGGCGCCTTGGGCAGATGCCGGTGGAGGAGGGCTACCCCGCCTATCTCGCCTCGCGGCTGGCGGCCTTCTACGAACGCGCCGGACGCATGCAGACCCTGGCCGGGGATCGCGGCTCGGTGACCGTCATCGGCGCGGTCTCGCCCCCCGGCGGCGACTTCTCCGAGCCGGTCACCAGCCACACCAAGGAGATCGTGCAGACCTTCTGGGCGCTCTCCAAGGAGCTGGCCGACGCCCGCCACTACCCGGCGGTGGACTGGAAGGACAGCTTCTCCGACTCGGTGGACGTGGCCGCCCGCTGGTGGCATGCCGAGGTGGACAAGCGCTGGCACCGCTACCGCGCCAAGGCGCTGGCGCTGCTCAACGAGGCCGACGAACTGGCCCAGATCGTCAACCTGGTGGGGCCCGAGGCGCTCTCCTCGACCCAGCGCTGGACGCTGGAGTCCTCCGCGCTGGTGCGCGAGGGCGTCCTGCAGCAGAGCGCGCTGGACCCGGCCGACAGCTACTGCTCCACCGACAAGCAGTTCGCCCTGCTGGAGCTCATCCTCTCCATCCACCGCCGCGGGCAGGAGCTGCTGGACGCCGGCATCCCGGTGCAGCGGCTGCTGGATCTGCCCCTGCTGGCCCAGGCCCGGCGACTCAAGAGCCAGTACCCGAGCGAGCAGGTGGAGGAGGTCCGCGCCTTCGCCGAGGTCATCCGGGAGCAGTTCGACAATCTGCGCGTGGAGTGCACGCCCGCCGCCGCCCAGGCCGAGGGAGAACACCCGTCATGAAGGAGATTGAATTCCGTACCGCCGCCAGCGCCCGCGGGGCGCTGCTGTTCATGGCCAACGTCCCGGGCGTGGCCCTCGGCGACCGGGTCCAGGTACGCGACCGCCACGGCAACATCCGCAACGGCCAGGTCATCCAGACCGCCACCGAGCTGGTCATGGTGCAGGTCTTCGAGGGCACCGACGATCTCGACCTGGAGAGCACCTGGGTGCGGTTCCTGGAGCGTCCCTTCGAGGTGGCCCTCTCGCCCGATATCCTGGGCCGGGTATTCAACGGCGTGGGCCAGCCGCGCGACGGCCGCCCGCCCATCGTCTCCAGCCGCCACGCCAATGTGAACGGCGCGCCGGTGAACCCCACCGCGCGGGCCTACCCGCGGGAGTTCATGCAGACCGGCGTCTCCACCATCGACGGCCTCAACTCCCTGGTGCGCGGCCAGAAGCTGCCCATCTTCTCCGGCTCGGGCCTGCCCCACAACCGGCTGGCGGCCCAGATCGTGCGCCAGGCGAAGCTGCCGGGCGAGGAGTCCAACTTCGCCATCGTCTTCGCCGCCATGGGGGTCTCCCACACCGACGCGCGCTTCTTCCAGGAGAACTTCGCCAACAGCGGCGTGCTCGGCAACGTGGTGATGTTCACCAACCTGGCCGACGACCCGCCCATCGAGCGGCTCATCCTGCCGCGCGCGGCGCTCACCGCCGCGGAGTACCTGGCCTTCGAGCTGGACCGCCACGTGCTGGTGGTGCTCACCGACATGACCCACTACGCCGAGGCGCTGCGCGAAGTGGCCACCGCCAAGGGCGACGTGCCGGCGCGCAAGGGCTACCCGGGCTACCTCTACTCGGATCTGGCCGAGATCTACGAGCGCGCCGGGCGCATCAAGAACCGCCACGGCTCCATCACCATGGTGCCGGTGCTCTCCATGCCCTCGGACGACATCACCCACCCGATCCCGGATCTCACCGGCTACATCACCGAGGGGCAGATCGTGCTCTCCCGCGATCTCCACAACCAGGGCATCTACCCGCCTGTGACCATCATGCCCTCCCTGTCGCGGCTGATGAAGGACGGCATCGGCAAGGACGACACCCGCGAGGATCACGCCCGCGTATCGAGCCAGCTCTACGCCTCCTACGCCCGCGCCATCGAGGCGCGCAACCTCGCCTCCATCATCGGCGCCGAGGAGCTCTCCCGCCGCGACCGCCAGTACCTGCGCTTCGCCGACGAGTTCGAGCGGCGCTTCGTGGGGCAGGGCGAGGACGAGGACCGCTCCATCATCGAGACCCTGGATCTCGCCTGGGACCTGCTCTCCCTGCTGCCCCCCGACGCGCTGTCCCGGGTCAGCGAGGCGGATCTGGCCAAGTACCACCATCGCGGACCCGACGGCCCCGGCCCCGAGGAGCCTCAATGGCAAAGCGCCTGAAGATCCCGCCCACCAAGAGCGCGCTGCTGGGGCTGCGCCGGCAGGTGGACTTTCTCGACCAGGGCCACCGCCTGCTGGAGCGCAAGAAGGAGCTGCTCACCCGCCTGGTCTACCAGCGCCTCGGCCAGTACCGCAGCCTGCGCGGCGAGGCGCGCCGGGCCCTGTTGGAGGCCTACCGCTGGCTCGGAGTGACCACCCTGCGCATGAACACCCACGATCTCCGCCAGGTGGCGCTGGGCCTGGATCCCGCCATCACCGTGGAGATCATCCCCCGCCGCAGCCTCGGCGTGGAGTACCCCAGCGTCACCGCCGAGGTGCTCCCCCTGCAGCCGGTGGGGCTCATGAACACCGACCCCAGCCTCGACGAGACCCGCGCCCGCCTGGCCCAGGCCGCCGTCCTCCTCGCCCGCCTGGGCGAGTCCGAAACCGCCCTCTGGCGCCTGCTGGAAGAGCAGCGCAAGACTCAGAAGCGCGTCAACGCCCTCAAGTACAACATCATCCCCCGCTACCGCGAAACCATCCGCTACATCCAGTCCGTGCTGGAGGAGGAAGAGCGCAGCACGCTGTTCGTCATCAAGCGGCTGAGGGAGAAGAAGGTGGTTTGAGGGCGCCACGGCGTTGCCGGCGCTGCTGAAAGGCTTGTTAACCGCAGATTACGCTGATTTGCGCAGATTTTTCAGTGCATGCTGATGGCGTGTCGAGATGATGGACGCCCAGGCATGGGGTGCGGTGGTATTGTACGTGTTGGGTGGTTCGGTAAGATTTGACAGGCGGTTTCCTTTGCGGAACATTTCCGGTTATCACCAGGCCGGAATCTGCGGCCGATGTGGTTGGAATCTGGTAATACAGTGAGTTGTAGGCGGATGGCACGCGCTGCGTGAGCGTATTGGCGTGGTGATAAATGGAAGATGGCCGTTTATTGGTGATATATGGAATGTTTCCGTTGATTTGAACTGTTGGGCGTCAGGGATGTCGCGTCATGGATAGTCTGCACAATCCATTCATGCTTGCCGCAGCTCTCTTCAGCTTCGCGGCTGCTGCCCTTCATTTCGCATGCATCCCTTGGGGAGCGAACGGCTTTCGCATTCTCGGTGCGGGAACCACCATTGTTCGTATGGCTCAGGCCGGTCATTGGTATCCCCCCGTCATCGCCTTCGTCATCGGCTCCATCCTTACCGTGTGGGCACTCTATGCCCTATCTGCCGCCGGGTTCATTCAGCCGCTCCCTTCCTTGCGGCTCGCTCTCACTACCATTACTGTCATCTACCTGGTCCGCGCCCTGGCCTTTCCGCTTCTTAAGCCAGTGTTCCCCGGCAATTCGCCCACCTTCTGGCTTGTTTCCTCTGGCGTGTCCTTGGTCGTAGGTCTTGCGCATCTGCTCGGCCTCATTCAACTCTGGGAGCGCATCTGATGTTTAAGGGGTCGGTGACAAATGAGAATTATTACGATAGCAGGTTGTCGCTGGGGCTTGGAGTTCTCGTGTAATCCAATGGGTTGTTGTTTCAATGTCGGGCAAGGTCCAGAAAATTACGAAGATAATTTCAGACCGGATGATTGTTGGATGTGGGGTTACTTTTGTGAGGTCGATTCGGGATGTCCGGTGATGTCCTGAACTTTTCGGGAGGGAGACAAATGAAAGGCAATACCATGTCGATGCGGAACGTTTCCGTATTCAGGAAGGCGCCTCTGCCGCTTTCCGTCGTTTTCGCCGCTGTGGCGGTTTCCATGACGGCGGTTTCCGGCGCTGCGCTTGCCGAGGATGCGCCATCGAACGCGGAGCTCTACAAGATGCTGCTCGAGCTCAAGGCGGAGAACGCGCGCCTCAGGGAGGAGCTCGAAATGCAGCGCACCGCCGCGGTAAGCGGGCCGGCAACACCGGCCGCGATGACCGAGCCGACGGCAGCGGCGCCCGCCGCGGCATATACCTATCGTCGTGACAGGCCGAACTTCGAGCTCGGGGTCGAGGTGCCCTATCTGAGCCTGAGAACCAATCACGGCGCCGGGGAGCAGGCCGGCGGCAACGGCTGGTTCGACGAGTCGTTCGATCACGAGGCCGCCTACCGGTTGACCGCCTCCTATGTAACGGACGACGGGCTGGGTGTGCGTGGCCGCTACTTCCGCTATTCCGAGACGGTGACCCCCGGGCAGTTCTTCAAGACCAACCTGTATGACCTCGAACTGATGGCCGGCCTGGATGTGGAGAAGTGGAGCTTCACCGCGTTCGGGGGGCTGCGTGGCGGCGAGATCAAGTGGTCCGACGAGAACGGGGCATCCGGATTCGAGTTCGACGGTATCGGGTTCACGGTTGGCGCCGAGGCGCGGCGCTATTTCGGCCAGAACTTCGCGTTCCTCCTGGGCGCCCGCCACAGCCAGCTGTTCGGGGAAATCAAGGAACTCGCCAACTCGGATAAGAACAAGGACAACGTCGTCCCGATTACGGATCTGTACGCCGGGCTCGAATACGTGCGCAGCTTCAGCAACGGGAGCCGGCTGGGCATCGGGTTGGGATACGAGGCCGCGCTGTTCAGCAGCCTCAGCGGCAACGTCGACAACGATATCGACCCCGAGGATGTCGATATCAGCCTCACCGGGCCGCGACTCACGGTCAATTACGGCTTCTAGCCCCAAGACGGGATAAAAAGAAGGGGTCGGTGCGAATTTGTAATCATAAAGATTCTCATTTGTCACCGACCCCTTTTTTGCTCTGGGCGCCGAGGAGCTCTCCCGCCGCGACCGCCAGTACCTGCGCTTCGCCGACGAGTTCGAGCGGCGCTTCGTGGGGCAGGGCGAGGACGAGGATCGCTCCATCATCGAGACCCTGGATCTCGCCTGGGACCTGCTCTCCCTGCTGCCCCCCGACGCGCTGTCCCGGGTCAGCGAGGCGGATCTGGCCAAGTACCACCATCGCGGACCCGACGGCCCCGGCCCCGAGGAGCCCCAATGGCAAAGCGCCTGAAGATCCCGCCCACCAAGAGCGCGCTGCTGGGGCTGCGCCGGCAGGTGGACTTTCTCGACCAGGGCCACCGCCTGCTGGAGCGCAAGAAGGAGCTGCTCACCCGCCTGGTCTACCAGCGCCTCAACCAGTACCGCAGCCTGCGCGGCGAGGCGCGCCGGGCCCTGTTGGAGGCCTACCGCTGGCTCGGGGTGACCACCCTGCGCATGAACACCCACGATCTCCGCCAGGTGGCGCTGGGCCTGGAGCCCGCCATCACCGTGGAGATCATCCCCCGCCGCAGCCTCGGCGTGGAGTACCCCAGCGTCACCGCCGAGGTGCTCCCCCTGCAGCCGGTGGGGCTCATGAACACCGACCCCAGCCTCGACGAGACCCGCGCCCGCCTGGCCCAGGCCGCCGTCCTCCTCGCCCGCCTGGGCGAGTCCGAAACCGCCCTCTGGCGCCTGCTGGAAGAGCAGCGCAAGACCCAGAAGCGCGTCAACGCCCTCAAGTACAACATCATCCCCCGCTACCGCGAAACCATCCGCTACATCCAGTCCGTGCTGGAGGAGGAAGAGCGCAGCACGCTGTTCGTCATCAAGCGGCTGCGGGAGAAGAAGGTGGTTTGAGGGCGCCACGGCGTTGCCGGCGCTGCTGAAAGGCTTGTTAACCGCAGATTACGCTGATTTGCGCAGATTTTTCAGTGCATGCTGATGGCGTGTCGAGATGATGG